>NZ_JBTJEQ010000001.1:0-294591 GCF_054456675.1 Jatrophihabitans sp. YIM 134969 | reverse complement strand
CGCCGCCGCCGACGCCGTCCGCGCCCGGCTCGACGCCGGAGCCACCCCCGGTCCGACGCGGGGCGGGCGGACGTGACCGACGTCGTCGTCACCCGGGCCGAGCTCGCCGCGCGCTTGGCGCGCGTGCCCCGCCCGGTCGGTCTGGTCCCGACCATGGGCGCCCTGCACGACGGCCACCTCGCCCTCGCCGAGCGGGCCCGCGCGGAGAACGCCACCGTCGTCGTCAGCGTGTTCGTCAACCCGTTGCAGTTCGGCGACGCCGCCGACCTCGACCGCTACCCGCGCACCCTCGACGCCGACCTCGCTGCTCTGGGAGCGCGGGCCGACGTCGTGTGGGCGCCCACCGTCCACGACGTCTACCCCGACGGCGACGTGCAGGTCCGCGTCGACCCCGGCCCGCTCGGCGACGACCTCGAGGGGGCGTCGCGTCCCGGGCACTTCGGCGGCGCGCTCACCGTCGTCGCCAAACTGTTCGGGACCGTCCGCCCCGACCGCGCCTACTTCGGTGAGAAGGACTACCAGCAACTCGTGCTGGTGCGCCGGATGACGGCTGATCTCGACCTCGGGGTCGACGTCGTGGGCGTCCCCACCGTGCGCGAGCCCGACGGCCTGGCCCGTAGCAGCCGCAACGTCTTCCTCGGCCCCGACGACCGCGCCGCCGCGACCGTGTTCGCCCACGCTCTGCAGGCGGGCGTCGACGCCGCCCGCGACGCCGCGACGTCCGCGGATGTCGTCGCCGCCGCGTCCCGCGCGCTCGCCGGGCACCCGGGGATCGACGTCGACTACGTCGCCGTGCGCTCGCCGGACCTGGGTCCGGCGCCGGCCCACGGCCCGGCGCGCTTGCTCGCCGCAGCGCGGATCGGCAGTGTGCGCCTGATCGACAACGTCCCGCTCGACCTGCCCTAGAGGGAACCCATGCTGCTCGCGATCGACATCGGCAACACGAACACCGTCCTCGGGCTGTACGAGGGCGAGACGCTGACCGCGAGCTGGCGCATCAAGACCGACGCCCGCACCACGGCCGACGAGATGATCCTGGTCTTCCGCGGACTGTTGCACGATCATCCGATCACCGGGATCGCTGCATGCAGCACCGTTCCGGCGGCGCTCCGCGAACTGCGCGCCATGCTCGAGAGGTACTACGCCGACGTCCCCACCGTCATCGTCGAACCCGGGGTGTCGACCGGCGTCGCGCTGCGTTACGACAACCCGAAGGAGGTCGGCCCCGACCGGGTGTGCAACACCGCGGCCGCCTTCCACCTGACCGGCGCCACGTGCATCGTCGTCGACTTCGGCACCTCCACGAACTTCGACGTCGTCGGCCCCAAGGGTGAGTTCCTCGGCGGGGCGCTCGCGACCGGCATCGAGATCTCGGTCGACGCCCTCGCGGCCCGCGCCGCCGCGCTGCGCAAGGTCGAACTCGTCGAGCCGCGCAGCCCGATCGGCAAGACCACGGTGGAGGCCCTGCAGTCGGGCATCCTCTACGGCTTCGCCGGGCAGATCGACGGTCTGGTGCGGCGGTTGGTCGAGGCGCTCGGTCCTGACGCCCCCGACGACATCGAGATCATCGCCACCGGCGGACTCGCCGTGCTCATGGTCGGTCTGTCCGAGGCCATCACCCGCCACGAACCCGACCTCACGCTGCTCGGCCTCCGCCTGATCTACGACCGCAATCTCCCCTGACGCCGGCCGTGCGGGCGGTCAGAGCCAGCCGCGCTCGTCGGCGAGGCGCACCGCCTCGACCCGGTTGCGCACCTGGCACTTCGCGATCGCGCCCGACAGGTAGTTGCGCACCGTCCCCTCGGAGAGGAACAGCCGGGACGCGATGTCGGCCACGGTGGCGCCGTCGCGTGCCGCGACCAGGACGTCCCGTTCGCGAGCCGTGAGCGGCGAGGTGCCGCCAGCGAGCGTCGCCGCGGCCAGGGCGGGGTCGACGACGTGCTCGCCGGCCGCGACCCGGCGGATGGCGTCGGCCAGCTGCTCGGCGGGGGAGTCCTTCACGACGAACCCCGCGGCGCCGGCCTCCATCGCCCGGCGCAGGTAGCCCGGACGTCCGAACGTCGTCACGATGAGCACCCGGCACGACGGCACCTCGGCCTGCAGCGTGGCCGCGGCGGCCAGGCCGTCGATGCCCGGCATCTCGATGTCGAGCAGCGCGACGTCAGGGGCCGAGGAGATCGCCGCCGCCATGACCTCGTCGCCGCGTCCGACCTGGGCGACGACCTCGAAGTCGTCCTCCAACTCCAGCAGCGCGGCGAGCGCGGTGCGGATGAGGGTCTGGTCGTCGGCGATCAGGATGCGGATCGTCACCGGACGGTGCGCTCCGGCGGCCTGAACAGGTCCCGGTCGGTCACGGTGGGCGCCGCGGCCGCCACGGGAGCGTCCGGTACCTCGGCCCGCACCCGCCACCCGCCGGCCACCCGGCCGACGTGGAGGGTGCCGCCGGCCGCCTCGATCCGGGCACAGAGACCGGACAGGCCGTGACCGTCGGACACCGCGCCATCCGCCGGCGGGCGGTCGGAGGCGCCGAAGCCGTCGTCGCGGACCTCGACCCACGTCGGCCCGGCGGTGATCACACAGCGCTGGGCCCGGGTGTGTCGGACGACGTTGGTGACGGCCTCGCGTACCACCCACCCGAACAGCTCGCTGCGGACGGGGTCGACGGTGTCCACGGCACGCGGCACGTCGGCGTCGATGGCGGCCGCCCGCAGCACCTCGCGGGCCGTCGCGATCTCGCCCGCCAGCGACACGTCGGCGAATCCCGCGACCGCCGCCCGGACCTCGGTCAGCGAACGCCGCGCCACCGCCTCGACCTCGGCGATCTCGCGCGCGGTGCGGCTCTGCGCGCCGTCGACCGTCTCGCGTTCGGCGAGCTTGCGGGCGAGGCCCGCCTTGACCGTGATGGTGGTGAGGGAGTGGCCGAGCAGGTCGTGCAGGTCGCGGGCGATGCGCGAGCGCTCGTTCTCGGCGGCCAAACGGACCACCTCGGTGCGGGCCTCGGCCAGGGCCTTGTTGGTCGCGATGATCGAGAAGAACCCGTACATCGCGAGGCCGACCAGCGGCAGCGTCAGCAGCATGTCCCAGTCGAAGTCGGCGTGCCACGAGGTGACGAGCTTCGGCAGCACCACCGCGACCGCGGTCATGACGGCGATGGCCGGCAGCGCGAACCGGCGGAACCCGGCGACCACCAGCACGCCGATGTAGACCCACATGACGAACGCGTCCTCGTGTGCCAGGGGGATCTCGGCGAGCGAGAGCAGCACCATGACCACGAAGACCTGGCGGAACCGGCGGGTGTCACCGGACCATCCGGCGGGCAGCGCGATCATGTAGCCGATCGCGTACACGCCGAGAATCACGTACCCGATCACCTCGGCGACACCGGAACTGTGCTCGCCGATGCCGCCGATCGTCTGGACCAGGTAGACCAGCCAGATGCCCGGGAACAGGTAGCGGCGCCACCCGCCCGACCACCGGCGGCGGTGGTCGGCGGAGGCGGACTGGTCGTCGGCGGACATCGTCACGAGCGTAGGACGATCAGACGCGCTTGGTGTCGCGACGCCAGGCCCACATCGCGAACGCGACGGCGGCGGTCCCCCAGGCCGCGACGACGATCCAGCCCTCGAGCGACCACGCCGGGCCGCCGGAGGCGACGTGCCCGCCCGCCGCGATCCACCACGACGGCAGCAGCTTGCCGATGGTCGCGAGCGTCCCGGTCGGCGGGTACCAGGTGCCGCCGAGGAAGGCGAGCAGACCGACCGAGGTGCCGAGCACCGGCCCGATCGAATCCGGCTTGAGCAGGTGCCCGATCCCGATCCCGAAGCCCGCGAACGGGATCGCCGCCAGCGCCACGAGCCCGAGCATCGCAAGCCAGTGCAACGGTTGCAGGTCGGCGCCGAACGCGAGGGCGACGGCGGACAGCAGGACGACCGACATGACCAGCACCGTGTAACTGACCAGCAGTTTCGAGGCGAAGTACGTCGACGGCTTGAGCGGGGTCAGGCGCAGCTGCCGGTTCCAGCCGGTGACCCGCTCGGCCGAGATCCGTGCGCCGCCGCCGATCATCGCCGACATCGCGCTGAAGCTCACCAGCCCGCCGAGGTAGAACGCCATCGCCGAGATGCCGGTGCCGCTGAAGTCGCCGTCGCTGCCGCCCGTCGACGTCCCGAAGATGATGAGGAAGACGACCGGGACGGCCAGGCTGAAGATGAAGAACCGGCGGTTGCGCAACGACCGTCGCAGTTCCAGACCGGTGTAGGTGGCGGCGCTCATCGGGTCACTCCCGTGTCGGTGGGGCTGGGGTTCGGGCTGGTCGGGACGGCGGACGCGGCCTCGTCGGACGGGTCGGCGGTGAGTTGCAGGAAGGCGTCCTCGAGGCCCGCACCCTGGATCTCCAGGTCGTGCGCCTCGGGGTAGCGGGCGAGCAGGGCACGGACCGTGGCGTCGGAGTCCGAGCAGCGCAGCACGACCTGGTCCCCGCGCCGGTCAGGCGTGGCCACCCCGGGCAGGGCGGCGAGCGCCGCGAGGTCGACACCCGGCAGCGTCGCGGTCAGGGTGCGCTGCCCGACCCGTGCCTTGATCTCGCTGGAGGCGCCGTCGGCGACGATCCGGCCGTTCGCCATGAGGACGATCCGGTCGGCGTAGAGGTCGGCCTCCTCCAGATAGTGGGTCGCGAAGACCACGGTGCGACCACCCGAGGCGAACGACCGCATGGTCGTCCAGAACTCGTGGCGGATCTTCACGTCCATCGCGACCGTCGGCTCGTCGAGCACCAGCAGTTCCGGGTCGGAGACCAGCGCGAGCGCGAAGCGCACCCGCTGGGTCTGGCCGCCCGAGAGCTTGTCGGTGCGGCGGCCGGCGATGTCGGTGAGGCCCGTGAGTCGCAGCACCTCGTCGACCGGCATCGGCTTCGGGAACACCGCGGCGAGCATCGCGATCATCTCGCGCACCGAGAGATCGGGCAGCAGGCCGCCGGTCTGCAGCATCGCCCCGATCGCCCCGTCCGCGATCGCCGCCTGCGGGGTGCGGCCGAAGACCCGCACCTCGCCCTCGTCGGGGTCCGAGAGGCCCAGGACCATGTCGATGGTCGTCGACTTCCCGGCGCCGTTGGGGCCGAGGAGCGCGACGGTCTCGCCGGGGGCGATGTCGAGGTCGAGCGACCGGACGGCGCGCACGACCGACCCGGCCGAACTGGTCTCGTTCGACCGCGGGGTGCGGAAGGACTTGGAGACGCCGCGCAGCGACAGTCCGCCGGCGGCTGCGGTGGGGTGGGTCATGCCGACAACCCTGGCCGGACGGGGGCAGGACCGGCAGCGTCGGCACGGGGGTTTGCGCCGTGACATTTGTCAGGGCGGACCTCGTTAGGCTCGGCGGTCGTGAGCGCCGAACCCACCGAAGCCCCGGACCTGCCCGAACAGCTGCGGGTCCGCCTGGACAAGTACGAGCGCCTCACCGCCGACGGCCGCTACCCCTTCCCGGTCCACGTCGACCGCACCGACGACGTCGCGGCCGTCCGGGCGGCCCACGAGGGCCTCGAGGCCGACGTCCACACCGGTGCCCAGGTGGGCGTGGCCGGCCGGGTGATGTTCGTGCGCAACACCGGCAAGCTCGCCTTCGCGGCCGTCCGTGACGGCGAGGCCGAGATCCAGCTGATGCTGTCTCTGGACGCCGTGGGTGCCGAGTCGCTGGCGGCGTGGAAGGCCGACGTCGACCTCGGTGACCTGGTCTGGGCGCACGGGGAGGTCATCACCTCCAAGCGGGGCGAGCTGTCGGTGCTGGTCGACCGGTGGGAGCTCGCCGCCAAGGCGTTGCGCCCCCTGCCGGTGGCCCACAAGGAGCTGTCCGAGGACACCCGCATGCGGCAGCGGTACGTCGACCTCATCATGTCGCCGGAGGCCCGGTCGATGGTCCGCACCCGCGCCACCGTCCTGCACTCGCTGCGTGACACCCTCGACCGCCGCGACTACGTCGAACTCGAGACCCCGATCCTGCAGACCGTGCACGGTGGAGCGGCCGCGCGGCCCTTCCGCACCCACGTCAACGCGTTCGACTCAGAGGTGACTCTGAGAATCGCCACGGAACTGTTCCTGAAGCGGGCGATCGTGGGTGGAATTCCGCGGGTGTACGAGATCGGCAAGACCTTCCGCAACGAGGGCATCGATTCCACGCACTCCGCCGAGTTCACCATGCTCGAGGCGTACGAGTCCTACGGCGATTACGACACCATGGCCACGCTCACCCGTGCGCTGGTCGTCGACTCGGCCGCGGCCCTCGGCCTTTCCGAGGTGCTTGCCTACAGCGCCGGCGGCCCGGTGCCGATCGACATCGAGGGGCCGTGGCGACACGCCACCGTCTTCGAGTTGGTGTCCGAGGCGGTGGGGGAGCAGGTCGACATCGACACCGACGCCGAGGTGCTGCGCCGCCTCGCCGCGGACCGCGACGTCGAGCTGCAGCCGGCGTGGGACGCCGGCGAGATCACGCTGGAGCTCTACGAGAAGCTCGTGGAGCGAACGTTGCTGCAGCCGACGTTCGTCCGCGACTACCCCGTGTCGGTCAGACCTCTCGCGCGGCGGCACCGCGACGACCCGCGCCTGGCCGAGGCCTGGGACCTGGTCATCGGTGGCGTGGAGCTCGCGCCCGCCTACTCCGAGCTCAACGACCCGGTCGACCAGCGTCGCCGCCTGGTGCAACAGTCGCTGGCCGCGGCCGCGGGCGACCACGAAGCCATGGAGCTCGACGAGGACTTCCTGCGCGCCCTCGAGTACGGCATGCCGCCGACCGGGGGCATGGGAATGGGCGTCGACCGGTTGATCATGGTGCTCACCGGGAAGGGCATCCGCGAGACGATCCTTTTCCCGATGGTGCGCCCGGAGCACTCGCGCCATTGATGGTCGACCGGTTCACCATTCGCATTCGATGGCGCCGGCTCTCGAGCCCTGCGCTATGGTGAAGCGGTCAGGCAACCATTTGTGCAATTCCCGGGGGGAAATCACTGTGTCGAAGCAGACCATCACACAACTCATCGACGACATCGACGGCAGCGAAGCCGAGGAAACGATCCAGTTCGGCATCGACGGTGCCAATTACGAGATCGACCTGAACGCCAAGAACGCCGGCAAGCTCCGCGACGCCCTCGCCACCTACATCGGGCACGCCACCCCGCTGCGCCGCACCCGGCCCACCGCGTCGAGCAGCAGCCGCGCGGCCAGCACGTCGTCGCCCCGCGCCGACCGCGAGCAGACCCAGGCGATCCGCGAGTGGGCCCGGGCCAGCGGCTACGACGTCAAGGACCGCGGCCGCATCCCGGCCGAGATCATCGACGCCTACCACGCGGCGAAGTAGGGCCCGGCTAACGTCGCGGGGTGCCTGAAGGTCACACCCTCCACCGGCTGGCGAAGCAGCAGGACGCCGTCTTCCGCGACCGCGTCGTCGCCGTCTCCAGCCCCCAGGGGCGGTTCGCCGACGGCGCGGCGCAGGTCGACGGCCGGCGTCTGGAGCGGGTGACCGCGTACGGCAAGCACCTGTTCCAGCACTACGAGGGGCGCCTGGTCACCCACGTCCACCTCGGCCTCTACGGCAAGTTCGTCGCCGGCACCGGGGAGCCGCCGCCCCCGCGCGGCGCCCTGCGGATGCGGATCGAGACCGCCGAGCCCGACGAGCCCGTCTTCTGGACCGACCTGCGCGGCGCCATCACCTGCGAGGTCCTCGACGACCCCTCCGGGGTGAGGGAGGTCGTCGGGCGCCTCGGCCCGGACCCGCTGCGCCGCAACCCGGACGGCGGCGCCCGCGCCTTCGACCGCATCCACCGCTCGACCGTCGCCGTCGGTGCCCAGCTCATGGACCAGACCCGGCTCGCCGGTGTCGGCAACGTCTACCGCGCCGAGATCCTGTTCCGGCACCGGATCAGCCCGTTCCGACCCGGCACCGGGCTGAGCGCCGACGACTGGTCCGCCCTCTGGCCCGACCTCGTCACCCTCATGCGGGCGGGCGTCAAGAGCGGGCGGATCGTCACCACCGACCCGGCCGACCGCCCGGGCGGACGGGTGACGCGCGACAAGGCGCACTACGTGTACCGGCGCGAGGGGCTGCCGTGCCGCGTGTGCGGGAACCCCGTTCGACGCACGGAGATGGTCGCCCGCAACCTGTTCTGGTGCGAGGTCTGTCAGGCTGAGTGACGTTCCCGCACGGGTCGGGATCGTTACGCTCCCCGCGTGACCGGGGTCCGCGAGCTGCCCACCGGCACCGTCACGCTGGTGTTCACCGACATCCAGGGATCCACCGACCTGCTGCACGCCCACCCCGCGACGTACGGCGACATCCTGGCCGAGCACCACCGGCTGCTGCGGTCGGTCTGGGCCGACCACGACGGTGTGGTCGTCGACATCGAGGGCGATGCGTTCTTCGTGGCGTTCGCCCGGGTCACGGACGCGGTCGCCGCGGTGACCGAGGCGCAGCAGGCGCTCGGCGTGCACGTGTTCCCCGGCGGAGTGGGGGTCCGGGTGCGGATGGCCGTCCACACCGGCGAACCGCACGTCCGCGACGGCGCGTACTGGGGCGTCGACGTCCACTACGCGGCACGGCTCGGAGCGGCCGCCCACGGCGGCCAGGTCCTGCTGTCGGCGGCGACCCGCGCGCTGCTGCCGGACGTCGTCGTCGACGACCTGGGCGAGCACGCCGTGAAGGACTTCCCCGTCGCCCGCCCCTTGTTCCACCTGGTGGTGGGCGGGGTACGAGCCGCGGCGTTCCCGGCACCGCGGACGTTGCGGGTGTCCCGGAACAACCTGCCGTCCGCCACGGCTCCCCTGATCGGTCGCGCCGCCGACCGCGCCGACGTGGTCCTTCGGCTGCGCGCCGGCGAACGCCTGGTGACGCTGACCGGCCTCGGCGGAACCGGGAAGACCCGCCTGGCCCTCGCCGCCGCGGGGGACCTGGTCGACGACGTACCGGGCGGGGTGTGGGTCGTGCCGGCCGCGGCGCTCCCGGACGGCGACGCGCTGCTGTACGCGATCGCGGACGCGGTGGGCGCGGCCGTCGGGCAAGGCGACGCCGTCGTCGACGCGGTCACCCGGAAGCTCGGGACCGACCCCGTGCTGCTCGTGCTGGACAACCTCGAACACTTGCTGGCCGACGTCACGGTGGTCGGTGTCCTGCTCGAGCGGTGTCCGGGTCTGCAGGTGCTCGCCACGAGCCAGGCGCCGCTGCGGGTGCAGGCCGAGCAGGTGGTCCCGCTCGACACCCTGACGCTGCCGGCCCTCGACGAGACCGACCCGGCTGAGGCACTGCGCTCCGGCGCGGTGGCCATGTTCGTCGACCGGGCTCGCGCCGCGGACCCGTCGTTCGCGGTCACGGCAGCGAACGTCGCCGACGTGGTCGCACTGTGTCGTCGTCTCGACGGCTTCCCGCTGGCGCTGGAACTCGCCGCGGCGAGAGTGCGGATGGGTGGCGCGCGGGGGTTGCTCGGCGCGGTCGAGCGTGGCATCGACGCCCTGGGCCGTGGGCGCCGCGACCTCCCCGAGCGGCAGCGCGGTCTGCGGGCGGCCCTCGACACCACCGTGGCACTGCTCGACGCCAACGCGCGCGCGGTGTTCGAGGCCGTTGCGGCGTTCGCCGACACCTGGTCGGTCGACGACCTCGACGACCTCGTCGCGCTCTGGGGCGGCGACCTCGACACGTGGGAGGGCAGTGCCGTGCTGCTCGACCTGTCGCTGGTCCGGGCCGGCGGCGACGGACGGTTCACCATGGCCGAGCGGGTCCGCACCCACGTGCGCGAGCTGGTCGACGCCGGCTCCGACCGTGACGTCCTGTACCGCGCCCACCTCGAGCTCATGGTCACCCGCGCCGCGCGGCTCTACCCGGTGCGGTGGACCGAGTACGTCGCCGTGCAGGTGGCCGCCCGCGAGGCGTGGCCGGACGTCGAGGTCGCGCTCGCCCGCTTCGGCGACGACCTCGAGCTGGCGGGGCGGCTCGCCGTGCGCTGGTTGCCGCTCTTCCCCGGCGGCCACGGCGCGGCGTTGGTCCCGGTCGTGGAGCGGTTCGACGCGGGATCGACCCCCGAGGACGACGGATGGGTCGGGTACCTCGAGTGCGCGCTGGAGATGGTGGCGATCCTGCGCAACGACATGGCCGGGGCCGGGCAGCGGGCGCTCGCCGTGGTCGAGGCCCACCGCCGGGCGGGCGACGCGCGCGACCTCGCCTCCGACCTGGTCAGCGCGGCGCACCACCAGACCTATCTCGGCGATGCGAGCCTCAGCCGCGAGCTCGTCCGCGAGGGGCTGGCCCTGCGGCCCGATCCGCTCACCCGCGAGACGCTCGAGGGGGTGTTGGCCTTCGCCGCCGTGGCGGACGAGGACTGGGACGACGCGGAGCAGCGCCTCACCGAGATCGTTGCCCAGTCCCACCGCACGGACTGGATCGCGGTGACCGCGCCGTCCTGGCTCGGTGACGTCCACCTGGTCCGGGGTGGCCACGCCGAGGCCTACCGCTGTGCGATGGCCATGGTCCTGGGCTTCGTGGACCCCGACGCCGGCTCGTCGCACGACGGCGACCACTTCCTGCTCGGCGCCGCCGCGTTGGCCGAGGCCGGCCGCCCCGGCGACGCCGCCCGGCTCGTCGGCGTGGTCGAGGAGCTCTGGCGGACGACGGCGGCTCCGGTGGAGGACGGTTGGTGGGTGGGTCGGGTGCCGTACGGCGCCGAGATCGACGCCGCCCACGCCGCCTCCGACCCCGCGTCGTGGCGGGCGGCCGTCGCCGCGGGCGCCGCCATGACGCTGCGCCAGGCGATCGCGTGGATGACGGCCCTGGCCGACACCTTCGGCGACGAGCCGGGTCAGACGACGATGACCGGCTCGCCCGGCGCCGGGTCCGGCGGGAGCGTGAACGAGGTGCCGCGGCGGTAGCGGAGCGCGCTCCAGGCAGCCGCGGTGGCGTCGAGGGCGTCCTCCAGCAACCCGCGACGAGGTAGGCCGGCTGCATCGGGAAGGTCGAAGAACTCGGTCAAGGCCTCGATGCGTTCACGGCGTCCGGCCGCCCGCTTCTTCGTGGAGAAGGCCACACCGGGAGCGAGGGCCCGGAACGAGCACTCGGGGTGCACCTCGAGCACCGCACGCGGCCGCGCGCTCAGGGCGTCCTGCACCTCGGCGATCTTCGGCAGCAGGTTCCACGTCTGGATCGACACCCCGATGCCGACCGGGTGGACGGGGTCGCGGCGCCACCGCTCCAGCACGTCCGCCGGCGGCGTCCAGAAGATCGAGGAGCGGGCCGGGCCGAGGAACCCCCGGGCGGCGAGGTCGGACCGCCGCCGGGCCCCCGCCGCCGGGAACGGCGGCAGCGGCATGTCGACACCGAGCGGGTCACCGGCCGCGAGGTCCAGGACGTCGTCGAACGTCGTGAGCACGTGCCACTCTACCGTCCGGCCGGAGGCGACCGCCGCGAGCCAGCCACCCCGGCAGCCGTCGACGCCGACGACCCGGGTCACCCGCGCTCAGTCCAGGTGGGCGTGCAGGAACGTGTCGATCTGCTCCCAGGCGACGGTCGCGGCCTCGGGGACGGGACCGACGTTCATCACCCGCTCGAACGACTGCATCCAGGCCGGACCGACCGGGGCGTCGTTGAGGAAGCTGTGACCGGCACCGGGGTAGACGTCGACCCGGTGCTCGACGTGGGCCTCGGTGAGCGCCTGCTCGAGCTGCCGCGGCGGCTTCTCCTTGCCGAGGAACCGGTCGGCGCCGCCGTAGGAGCCGATGACCGGGCAGGCGCCGGCGAGGGCGTGCACCGGGTCCTTCGGCACGACCCCGTAGTTGGCGGCGGCGACGTCGAACCCGCGGGTCGCCGTCATCAGGGCGAACCCCCCACCCATGCAGAACCCGACCACCCCGACCTTGCCGGTCGACTCGGGCAGGTCGACCGCCAGCCCACGGGCGGCCTCGATGTCGGCGTACACCCGCCCGTGGCCCGAACGCAGCGCCCGCATGGTCGAGACCAGGCAACGACGCGGCCCGCCGGCGGTGAACAGGTCCGGCAGCAGGGCCACGAACCCCGCCCGGGCGAGCCGGACAGCCTGACGCTTCATGACCTCGTCGACCCCGAACGCCTCGTGGACCACCACGACGGCGGGGAACGGGCTTTCGCCCTCCGGCAGCACCAGCCAGCCCCGCAGGCCGGGCGTCCCGAAGGAGGGGATCTCGACCTCGGTGGGTGTCAGCGGCGTCGTCATGACGTGATCCTGCCCCGCCGGACCGCGTCCGGCCCCCGCCCGTGGCGGTCGTGACACCGGGGCGGGCCCCGGGTTCCCGCGTTCGCCGGTAGCGGAGGTCCCGCCCCGACGGGCATCGAAGGCGCCCGGTGGCCGTTGGACTGACTACAGTCGGATCACCAGCCTCCCGACTGGGGAAGAGGAGTGTTCCATGTTCGAACGGTTCACCGACCGGGCTCGCCGGGTCGTCGTCCTGGCCCAAGAAGAGGCCCGGATGCTCAACCACAACTACATCGGCACCGAGCACATCCTCCTGGGCTTGATCCACGAAGGAGAGGGCGTCGCCGCCAAGGCTCTCGAGAGCCTGGGCATCTCGCTGGACGCCGTGCGCCAGCAGGTCGAGGAGATCATCGGTCAGGGCCAGCAGGCTCCGTCCGGTCACATCCCCTTCACCCCGCGCGCCAAGAAGGTCCTGGAGCTGTCGCTGCGCGAGGCGCTGCAGCTCGGCCACAACTACATCGGGACCGAGCACATCCTGCTCGGCCTCATCCGCGAGGGCGAGGGCGTCGCCGCCCAGGTCCTCGTCAAGCTCGGCGCCGACCTCAACAAGGTGCGCCAGCAGGTCATCCAGCTGCTCAACGGCTACCAGTCCAAGGAGCCCGCCGGCACCGCCACGGAGGCCACCCCGTCGACCTCACTGGTCCTCGACCAGTTCGGCCGCAACCTCACCCAGGCGGCGCGCGAGTCCAAGCTCGACCCGGTCATCGGGCGCGAGAAGGAGATCGAGCGCCTCATGCAGGTGCTGTCGCGTCGCACCAAGAACAACCCGGTGCTGATCGGCGAGCCGGGCGTCGGCAAGACGGCCGTCGTCGAGGGTCTCGCCCAGGCGATCGTCAAGGGCGAGGTGCCCGAGACGCTCAAGGACAAGCACCTCTACACGCTCGACCTCGGGTCGCTCGTGGCCGGTTCGCGGTACCGCGGTGACTTCGAGGAGCGCCTGAAGAAGGTGCTCAAGGAGATCCGCACCCGCGGCGACATCATCATGTTCATCGACGAGATCCACACCCTCGTCGGTGCCGGTGCGGCCGAGGGCGCGATCGACGCCGCGTCGATCCTCAAGCCGATGCTCGCCCGCGGGGAGCTGCAGACCATCGGTGCCACCACGCTCGACGAGTACCGCAAGCACCTGGAGAAGGACGCCGCGCTCGAGCGTCGTTTCCAGCCGGTGCAGGTGGGCGAGCCGACCGTGGCGCACACCATCGAGATCCTCAAGGGCCTGCGCGACCGGTACGAGGCGCACCACCGCGTCTCGATCACCGACAGCGCGCTGGTCGCCGCGGCCGGCCTCGCCGACCGTTACATCAGCGACCGGTTCCTGCCCGACAAGGCGATCGACCTCATCGACGAGGCCGGCTCGCGCATGCGCATCAAGCGCATGACCGCGCCGCCGGACCTGCGCGACTTCGACGAGCGCATCGCGGCCGTCCGCAAGGACAAGGAGTCCGCGATCGACGCGCAGGACTTCGAGAAGGCCGCGTCGCTGCGCGACAAGGAGAAGACGCTGCTGGGCGAGAAGGCCCAGCGGGAGCAGGAGTGGAAGGCGGGCGACCTCGACGTCGTCGCCGAGGTCGGCGACGAGGAGATCGCAGAGGTCCTCGCGACCTGGACCGGCATCCCCGTGTTCAAGCTGACCGAGCAGGAGACCTCGCGTCTGCTGCGCATGGAGGACGAGCTGCACAAGCGCGTCATCGGTCAGGAGCAGGCCATCAAGGCGGTCTCGCAGGCGATCCGTCGCACGCGCGCCGGCCTGAAGGACCCGAAGCGTCCCGGTGGCTCGTTCATCTTCGCGGGGCCCTCGGGCGTCGGGAAGACCGAGCTGTCCAAGGCGCTCGCCGAATTCCTCTTCGGCGACGACGACGCCTTGATCCAGCTGGACATGTCGGAGTTCCACGACCGCTACACCGTGTCGCGGCTCGTCGGTGCCCCTCCCGGCTACGTCGGCTACGACGAGGGCGGCCAGCTGACCGAGAAGGTCCGCCGCAAGCCGTTCTCCGTGGTGCTGTTCGACGAGGTCGAGAAGGCCCACCCGGACGTCTTCAACACGCTGCTGCAGGTGCTCGAGGACGGTCGCCTGACCGACGGCCAGGGCCGGATCGTGGACTTCAAGAACACGGTCCTGATCCTGACCAGCAACCTCGGCACGCGTGACGTGTCCAAGGCGGTCGGCCTGGGCTTCGCGGCGTCGAACGACACCGCGTCGTCCTACGAGCGGATGAAGCTCAAGGTCAACGACGAGCTCAAGCAGCACTTCAAGCCTGAGTTCCTCAACCGCATCGACGACATCATCGTGTTCCACCAGCTGACGCCGGAGGAGATCACCTCCATCGTCGACCTGATGATCGCGCGGCTCGACGAGCAGCTCCGCGCCAAGGACATGGGCATCGAGCTCACGACCGAGGCCAAGGCGTTGCTGAGCAAGAAGGGCTACGACCCCGTGCTCGGCGCCCGCCCGCTGCGTCGCACGATCCAGCGCGAGATCGAGGACAGCCTGTCGGAGAAGATCCTCTTCGGTGAGCTGACCGCGGGTCAGATCGTGCTGGTCGACACCGGTGTCGGTGAGGACGGCCAGGAGACCTTCACCTTCCGTGGCGAGGCCAAGCCGGGCGAGATCCCGGTCGCGGTCGAGGCCGGCGCGGCCGGTCAGGTCCCTGCCGCCGACGGCGGTCAGATCCCCGCCGCCGAGTAGGACCCCGTACGACGAAGAGGCCCGTCACCCCGTCAGGGGTGGCGGGCCTTCGTCGTGTCCGGCCCTGTCTGGTTTTGATCACGACGTTTCTGTCGTTGCAAGGGGCCGTTCCACGACACAAACGTCGTGATCAACTTGCCACGGGGTGCATCAGGGCAGCGTGAACGTCCCGCCCCCGTCGTGCGTCACGAGCAGACCGTCGGCCAGCAGGCCTGCGAGGCAGCGTTCGCGTTGGTCGTCGTCGTCGCCGACCGCGTTCAGCTGAACGCGGTCGACCGGCGTGTCGGCCTCGCGGACGACGGCCATGAGCCGTCCCCGGAGCTGGCGGTCGGTGCCGTGCCAGGCCTGGGTGCGGGGCTTGCGGTCGACGGCGGCGGGGCGGCCGGCCGCGAGCCAGCGGCAGTCGGCCGCGAGCGGACACACGTCGCAGGCGGGGGAGCGGGCGGTGCAGACCACTGCCCCGAGTTCCATCACCGCCACGGCGAACACCGCCGCGACGGCCGCCTCGTCGGGCACGACGGCCTCGGCCAGCGCCAGGTCGCGCGCCGGCGACTGGGGGCCCGGGTCGTCCTCACCCAACAGCACCCGGTGCAGCACCCGCCGCACGTTGGTGTCGACCACCGCGTGCCGCTGAGCGAACGCGAACGACGCCACGGCGCGGGCCGTGTAGCTGCCGACGCCGGGCAGGGCCAGCAGGTCGTCGAGGTCGGTGGGCACCTCGCCGCCGTGCCGCTCGGTCATCGCGACGGCCGCCGCGTGCAGGCGCAGGGCCCGGCGGGGGTAGCCGAGGCGCCCCCACATCCGCACGGCCTCCCCGGCCGGCTCGGCTGCGAGCGTCGCGGGGGTCGGCCACCGCGCCAGCCACGCGTGCCAGGCGGGCTCGACGCGGACCACCGGGGTCTGCTGCAGCATCACCTCGCTGACCAGCACGCCCCACGGCGTCCGGTCGGGCCGGCGCCACGGCAGGTCGCGGGCGGCGGCGGCGTACCAGTCGAGGACGGTCGTCACCGGGAAGGCCGTCGTCACAACGGGTTTCGCGGCGCGGGACATGACGTCTCATCGTGTCACGCCGCAGCCGTGTCACTTCGTCTCGCAGGCGCCCGGCCCGGTTACCGTGGGGCGGTCATGAGTCTGCGGCCCGTCGGGAACCTCCCTCCGTCCGTCTACTGGCGACGCCGGACGCTGGTGGTGCTGCCGCTGCTGTTCCTCGTGATCCTGACCTTCTACGTCGCCTGCTCGCCCGGCGGCAGCAAGGGCGACGTCGGGGCGTCGTCACCGGTCGCGTCGACCTCGTCGGTCGGGTCGTCGCCGTCGAACTCCGCGCCGACCTCGCCGTCCCCGACCACGGCGACCACCTCCGGCTCCGCCGGCGCCCCGACGACCACGCCCACGACCACCCCGCCGGCGAGTCCGTCGGCCGCGGCCGTCACCGCCTGCGTCGCGACCTCACTGCAGGTCGCCGCGGTGACCTCGGCCAAGAGCTACAAGGTGGGGTCGGAGCCGGTGGTCTCGCTGCAGGTCACCAACACCGGCATGAGGCCCTGCACGCAGGACCTCGCCGACCGACAGATCGTGCTGACCGTCTACAACGGTGACGCCCGGGTCTGGGGCAGCCACGACTGCAAGGTCGAGCCCGGCACGAACGTCGCGACCCTCTCGCCGAACCGGCCGGTCAAGCTCTCGATCACCTGGACCGGGCTGTCCTCGCAGCCGGGCTGCGCCGCCCAACGGGTGAGGGTCGCGGCCGGGACCTACACGCTCAAGGCGACGCTCGGGAAGATCACCGGCGTGCCCGCCACCTTCGCCCTGACCTGAGCCACGGCCGCGCAGTGTCGACGGCGCCCCGCAGGAGTCGGCTCAGGTGTAGCGGTCGAGGATCGAGACGTCGGCGAGGCGACCGAGCGCCTCCCGGATGGTCCGGGCCCGGTTCTCCCCGATGCCGTCGACGGCCTGCAGGTCCTCGACCGTCGCCCCGAGCAGCTTCTGCAGCGACCCGAGCTGCTCGACCAGCCGGTCGACCACGAGCGGAGGCAGCCGCGGGACCCGGGCCAGCAGGCGGAACCCGCGCGGCGAGATGGGCGCGTCGAGGTTCTCCGGCGCGGTCGACAGGCCCAACGTGCCGGCGAGCAGCGTGTGGTCGAGCAGGTCGACGGTGTCGAGTTCGGCCAGCACCTGCTCGACGGTGCGGGCGGCCAGACCGGCCGGGACGTAGTCGCGGACGATGGCGTAGCGGTCGACCATGACGCCCGCCATGAGCTCATCGAGCTGGAGCTGCAACAGCCGGCCGTCGGTGCCGAGCTCGACAACGTAGCCGACGATCTCCTGCTCGATCCGGCGCACCATCTCCAGGCGCTGGAGCACGACGGTGACGTCGCGGACGGTGACGAGATCCTCGATCTCCAGGGCGGACAGGGTGTTGCTGACCTCGTCGAGGCGGCTCTTGTACCGCTCGAGGGTGGCCATGGCCTGGTCGGCGCGGGGCAGCAGCTGGTTCGCGCTCTCGACGACGTACCGGCGCCCGCCGATGTAGACGCCGATGATGCGCATCGACTGCGACACCGAGATGACGGGGTAGCCGGTCTGGATGGCGACCCGCTGCGCCGTGCGGTGCCGGGTGCCCTGCTCCTCGGTGGGGACGTCGCTGCCCGGCATGAGGTGGGCCGCGGCCCGCAGGATCCGGGTGCCGTCGCTGGACATCACCACGGCGCCGTCCATCTTGCACAGCTCGCGCAGGCGGGTGGCGGAGAACGCGACGTCGAGCTGGAAGCCGCCGGTCGACAGTTCCTCGACCACGTCGTCGTAGCCGACGACGATGAGCGCCCCGGTGTTGCCGCGCAGGATCCGTTCCAGGCCGTCACGCAGTTCGGTGCCGGGCGCGATCATCCCGAGGACACCCAGCAGGGAGTCGTCGCGGTGCGGGCTGACCAACGCGGGGGCTCCGATCGGTGGCGGTGGGCGGGCTGGGAGGCGGCCGCGCGCGGCTCGCCCGGCGCCCGGATTCTAGGGCGTCACGATCAGCCGCCGCGCCGCGTTTGCGCCCTGGTGGCCCGATCGCGCCGAAAAGGTGATCTTCGTCAGCCCGATCGCGCCAGGTGGGGTGCGTGGGTCGGCCGCGAGCGCGGGTCGAGCCGCCGGACGTTCGAGGGCTGCAGGACGACGGCGGCCTCCCCGACGGTCGGCACGGCGAGCAGTTCGAGCCCGGGCGGGGCCGAGGACGGAGCCGCCCCGGCCGGGATGACCGCGGTGCGGAACCCCAGCCGGGCCGCCGCCGCGAGGCGGCGCTCCAGGCCGGTGACCCGCCGGACGTCGCCCGACAACGCGACCTCACCGATGGCGCACATCGTGGGCGGCAACGGGGTGCCGGCGTGGGCCGACGCGACGGCGAGAGCGACCGCGAGGTCGGCCGCGGGCTCGGTGATCCGCAGGCCGCCGACGCTCGCGACGAACACGTCGGCCTCGTGCAGCTTGGCGTTGGGCAGGGCGCGGCTGAGGACCGCGAGGGCCATGGTCACGCGGTTGTGGTCGAGGTCGGTGACGGCCCGGCGTGGGCTGCCGCCGTTCGTCGGCGAGGTGAGGGCCTGGACCTCGGTGACCAACGGCCGCCGGCCCTCGAGGGTCACGGTGGCGCAGGTGCCGGGCACCGCGACCGTGCGGTCGGCGAGGAACAGGCTGGACGGGTCGTCGAGGCTGACCAGCCCCGACTCGAGCATCTCGAAGCAGCCGATCTCGTCGGCCGGGCCGAACCGGTTCTTGGTGGCCCGGATCAGCCGCAGGGTCGAGTGCCGTTCGCCGTCGAAGTGCAGGACGACGTCGACCAGGTGCTCCAGCGTGCGGGGGCCGGCGACCGAGCCGTCCTTGGTGACGTGACCGACCACGACGGTCGCGATCCCACGTTCCTTGGCCACGGCGATGAGCGCGCCCGTGACGGCACGGATCTGCGGCACCCCGCCGGCGCTGCCCTCGACCGCGGACGTGGCGACGGTCTGCACGGAGTCCACGACCAGCAGCGAGGGCTTGACGGTGTCGACGTGGGCGAGCAGCGCCGCGAGGTCGTTCTCGGCGGCGAGGTAGAGGTCGCGGTGGGTGGCGCCGACGCGTTCGGCCCGCATCCGCACCTGGGCCGTCGACTCCTCGCCGGTGACGATGAGCGCCCGCCCGAGGCCCTGTCTCGCGAAGGACTCGCCGACCTCGAGCAGCAACGTGGACTTGCCGATACCGGGTTCGCCGGCCAGCAGGACCACGGCGCCGGGGACGAGCCCGCCGCCGAGGGCCCGGTCCAGTTCGCCGATGCCGGTGGGCCGGGCCGCGGCGACCGTGGCGTCGACCTGGGCGATCGGGAGAGCGGGTTCGCGGACGGCCGTCCGGGCCGCGGCCGCCGCGGCGACGACCGTCGCGCTGGTGGCGCCGACCTCGGTGATCGTGCCCCACGCCTGGCACTCGCCGCAGCGACCGACCCAGCGGGCGGAACTCGCTCCGCACTCGCTGCAGCGGTAGGCCGGGCCGGCCGATTTCGAACGTGTGGTCGCCATGCCCGAGACGTTAGACGGGGGCTACGACACTTTCGTGGCGACAGGCGGGAGGGACGTCAGGAGGACGTCGTCACTCCCCGCCGCCCTCCTGCTCCTCGGCGTTGATGGTCGGAGCCTCGAGCGTGGAGTCGACCGGCAGCTTGACCGTGACGAGCGCCGTGACGGTCGCGCCGCTCGCGAAGGTGAAGGTCAGTGCGAGCGGCTCGGACGGGAACAGCGCCTGCTTGAGCCCGACGAGCACGATCGCCGGCTGGTCGTTGGAGTAGCCGAACTGCACGGCCTGGTCGCTCGGCAGCGGGATGTCCGTGGCAGGGGTCGGGGCGGCGCCTGACGAGGAGCTGCTCCCGGTCGCGCTGGCGCCGGCGCTCGGGGTCACGCTGCTGCTCGAGCTCGCGCCGTCGCTCGGGGTCGAGCCCTCGGTGGCGGTGGTGCCGCCGGACGGGGTGATGCCCTCCGACGGGCTGGCGCCGTCGGTGGGCGCGCTCGTGTCCGACGACGTGTCCGAGGGCGACGAGGAGTCGCTCGGCGACGCGGAGCCGGTCGGTGCGGTGCCGAGCACGGCGCTCAGACCGTCGCTGTAGAACACCACGCTGTCGGCCGCGGGCGTGGTGATCGACACCAGCCGGTCCTCGTCGCGTGCGGTGTTGACCATCAGGCCCTGGAGGGCGGCGTTGGCGCCGGCGGCGTACGACGGGCCCACCGGGGCGCGGACGCCGACGTCGCGGAGGTTGACGGCGCCGGCCTCGAACGCGGTGCCGTCGACGACGGAGGTCTGCTCGACCGTCTGGGCGTCCTGACCCGCGGCACAACCGGACACGGTGAGCGCGGTCGCGGCGACGGCGGCGGCCAGGCCGAGGAGACGGCGACGCCGGACGTCAGCGGAGACGAGCATGCGTTGACGATAGCGACCAGCTGTGACCGTTCCGCTCTCCCCCCGCGCTCCCACGCGTGGCACAGGGGTGGTGCGAAACGGCTGAGGGACCGGTAAGTGTGCCGTGTTAGACTGGAGGGAGTCGAAAGGGGCTTTTCCTGATGACCTTCACCGTTGGCGAAACGGTCGTTTACCCGCACCACGGCGCCGCGAAGATCGAGGCGATCGAGCAGCGCACCATCAAGGGCGAGCAGAAGACGTACCTCGTACTGAAGGTCGCCCAAGGCGATCTGACCGTCCTGGTCCCGGCCGACAACGCCGAGATCGTGGGCGTGCGTGACGTCGTCGGCCAGGAGGGCCTGGACCGCGTCTTCGACGTGCTGCGGGCCCCGCACACCGAGGAGCCGACCAACTGGTCCCGTCGGTACAAGGCCAACGGCGAGAAGCTCGCGTCGGGCGACGTCAACAAGGTCGCCGAGGTCGTGCGTGACCTCTGGCGTCGCGACAAGGACCGTGGCCTGTCCGCAGGCGAGAAGCGCATGCTGGCCAAGGCCCGTCAGATCCTCGTGAGCGAGCTGGCGTTGGCCGAGGGCACCAACGAGGACAAGGCCGAGCTCGTGCTCGACGAGGTCCTCGGCGAAGCCGTCGCTTCCTGAGCCAGGCATCTGTCGCCGCCGTCCTCGTGGCGGCAGGCGACGGCATCCGGTTGGGCGCCGGCAAGCCGAAGGCGTTCTGCGAGATCGCGGGCTCGACGTTGCTCGAGCACGCGGTCTCGCGCCTGGCTTCAGTGGCCCGGGTGTCCGAGGTCGTCGTGGTCGCCCACCCCACCGGTGTCGACTTGGCCGTGTCGTTGCTTCCTGCAACGGTCGCGGTTGTCGCCGGGGGTGCCACACGGCAGCAGTCGGTCTCGGCCGGGCTGTTCGCCCTGGTCGACCCACCTGACTTCGTGTTGGTCCACGACGTCGCACGCGCGTTCACGCCGTCCGACGTCGTCGACCGCGTGATCGGTGCACTGGACAACGGTGCTGACGCCGTCATCCCGGTCCTGCCAGTCGTCGACACGTTGACGTCCGTCGACGACACCGGCGCGGTCCTCGGCACGGTCGACCGCTCCTCACTGCGCGCGGTGCAGACGCCTCAGGGTTTCCGCTACACCGCGCTGGTCGAGGCGCATGCCGCCGCCGAGGGCGTCGAGCACACCGATGACGCCTCCGTGGTCGAGCGCCACGGTGGCACGGTGGTCGCCGTGGACGGTTCGGAACTGGCCTTCAAGGTGACGCGCCCGCTCGATCTGGCTCTCGCCGAGGTGGTGGCGCGGTCGTGACCGTTCCGCTGCCGCGGGTGGGCGTCGGGGTCGACGTGCACCCGATCGAACCCGGCCGCCCCTGTTGGGTCGCTGGCCTGCGCTGGCCGGGCGACGACGGCTGTGAAGGTCACTCCGACGGCGACGTCGTGGCCCACGCCTGCTGCGACGCCCTGCTCGCGGCCGCCGGCATGGGCGATCTCGGCGCGGTCTTCGGCACCTCCGACGAGCGCTGGGCCGGAGCTTCCGGCGTCGACCTGCTGGGGGAGGTGCTGCGGCGTCTCACCGACGCCGGCTGGACCGTCGGCAACGTCTCGGTGCAGCTGGTCGCGCAGACCCCCCGCTTCGCAGCCCGCCGGGCCGACGCCGAACAGGTGCTGTCGGGCGTGGTCGGCGCCCCCGTCTCGGTCTCGGCCACCACCACGGACGGCCTCGGCCTCACCGGTCGCGGCGAGGGCCGCGCCGCGATCGCGACCGCCCTGGTGGTGCGGACCGCCGGCGACTGAACCTCCCGCCCTCGGCGCAGCCGCCGGGGCCTCAGCGGACGATGACCGACCGTCCCTGCAGCACCTGCAGGTCGTGGGTGGCCGTGGGGCCGTCGATGGCGCCGGGGATGGGTTGCTCGGGACCGTTGCCGACGGTGAAGGTCGCGGTCCACGTCACGGTGCTCCGGGCGGTGACGCGTTCGGCCGGCGCGACGTAGGTGTGGCCGTCGAGGGTCGGGCACTGCGTGGTGTCGCAAGCACCTTCGGTCCAGGGTGTGCCGGGGGAGTCGATGGTCGCGGTGGTCCCGTCGCCGTACTCGTAGGTCGCGTGGTCGAAGCGGATCGTGATGCCGACCCGCTGGCCGAGGATCGTCACCGGGCCGAGCGCGCGGGTCGCCGGGGTCGGCGACCAGAAGATGGTCTCGAGGTTGACCAGCGTCGGCCCGTTCGCCGGCGCCACCCCCACCGCCACCGGTGGGAGTAGACGCACGACGTGCTGGCGCACCATCGCCGCGGTCACCACGGCCAAGGCGTCCGGCGCCCCGTTCCCGTCGCAGTCCACCGACACCTGCTGCCAGGTGCCGTTCGGTTGCTGCTGCTGGACGACGATCGCGTTGGTGGGCGGCGGAAGCGGCGGCCGCACGCAGGCGTTGGCCGCCCCCCGGCAGGCCGCGCTCACCGCGCCGGTCAGGTTGCAGGTAACGGTCCGTGTCGTGGGGCCAGTAGAAACTCCGGTAGTACCGCCCCCGTTGCCGTCTCCAGGGGTCGATGACTGGCCGTCCACCTGGACATCGGACCCGCCGTAGCTCCCGCCGAAAGACGGGTCATCGCCGTCAGCCCAAGCGGGCGTTGAAGGGGCAAAGATCGCGAGGATCGCCAGAAGGATGGCCAGGCCCAATTTACTCACGAGCCACCGCCCAAGTTGGCGGTCGCTGTTACCTCAAAATGGTCAGTGGACCACGCGACAAAGGCGCGAACGGTATAGCTCGAAGCTGGGTACGAGGCGACCTTCGCACCTTGCGCGGTCAGTTCAGTCAGGGCCTCAACTGAGAGAACCGTGTCAACGGCGTAGTTTGCGGACGGGTCGGCCGAAGCCGAGCCCAGACGCTGAGACTTGATTGTCACGTGCCCGCCTCGGAAGGTGTTTCCTTTGGCCTGCACGGCCTTGATAGCCGCTTCGGAGGACGCGCACGACTTGCAGGTCGGGCGGTACAACCCACTCAACACGTTGCCATCAACAATTGAGTAGGCCCAGTCGACCTGCTTCCAGTAGAAGGACACGAACGCAAATGCGCCGTCTGTTGAGTTCCGAAGTGCTTCGTTCGGCTGTGTAGGTGAGCTGGCGCCGCTCGGAACATTGGGATTGGACGATGTTGCCGTCGAGGGCGTAGACGGCTCAATCGGGCTCGAAGGGGTGGTCGAGACCGAGGAGTAGTTCGGGCCGGGGTCGGAGCCGCTGCTGCAGGCGGCGCCGGTCAGGAGCAGGGCAGCGGCGAGGGCGGTGAGCGCGACTCCTGACCTCTGCACGCTGTGATTGTTTCAGAAGTCAGGGCCGTGTCACGGGGCAATTCGACCCCTGTGGACAACGCTCGAACACCCGTGCGGGCATCTCGGCCGGTCACCGACCGACCCTCTGGCGCTGCTCGCATGCGTGCGAGCAGTGCCAGAGCTCGTCGTGCACTGCTCCCAGCCCAGCAGTCAGAGCACGACGTCGCGTCGTGCACTGACCCCATCCGTGCACTCAGAGCACGAGAAACGCGAGCAGGGGCGGCGCGAGCGCCTCGCCAACCTCGAGCTCAGGTCGAGGGCTTGGCGTCGAGGGCTTGGGTGAGGTCGGACCAGATGTCCTCGACGTCCTCGATCCCGACCGAGAGGCGCAGCAGCGAGTCCGGCGTCCCGCGGCCCGCGTCGATCGCGTACCGCCCGCGCCGCTCGATGAGCGTCTCGACCCCACCCAGCGACGTGGCGGGCAGGCACAGGCGGACGGCGTCGCACACCGCCTGCGCGGCGTCGCCGCCACCGACGACCTCGAACGACAGCACGTACGACGCCGGGGCGAAGCGCACCCGGCTGACGGCGGGGTGTTCGGCCAGCCGCGCCGCGAGCGTCGCGGTCGACTCCCGCATCCGGTCCAGTCGCAACGGCAGCGTCCGCAGGCCGCGCAGGGCGAGGAAGGCCTCCAGCGTTCCCGGCTGCGAACCGACGAGGTGCCGTTGGTCGGCCAACCGCGCCGCGAGCTCGGGGGCGGCCGAGACCGCGCCCATCAGCGCGTCGGAGTGCCCCGCGATCACCTTGGTCACCGAGTGCATCGCGAAGTCGGCGCCGAGGGCCAGCGGCTGTACCCCCGCCGGCGACACGAACGTCGCGTCGACCGCGAGCAGCGCCTCGACGGATCGGCAGGCCGCGGCCACGGCTGGGATGTCGAGCGTCTCGATCATTGGGTTCGACACCGCCTCCGCCCACACCAGCGCCGGACGGACGGCTGTCACCGCGTCGGCGAGGGCATCAGGCCCGTCCACCGCCACCACCGACAGCCGCCCCGACTCCGACCACCGGTCGAACAGCAGCGCGTTGCCCGAGTAGAGCGACCGCGTCGCCACCACCACGGCACCGAGCGGCAGCAGCTCGAACACCGCCGTCGAGGCCGCCATCCCGGACGCGAACGCGACAGACACCCCACCCTCGAGCCCCCCGAGCGCCGCCTCGAAGGCCTCCAGGGTCGGCGTGCCGTCGCGGACGTAGCGGGCGTCGGTGGAGTCGGCGAAGAACGTCGTCGTCATCGAGATCGGTTCGTTGACCGGCGCGTGCAGCGTGCGCGCGGGCCGGCCGGCGTGGACGGCGACGGTCGAGGGCTGCCACGACGGGTCGGACGAGGCGAGGGACATGACCCGAGTCTCCCAGTCACTACGCTGGGTGGGTGACCCTGCGCCTCCACGACACCGCCACGCGGGCGGTCCGTGACTTCGTACCCCTCCACGAAGGCAAGGCGTCCATCTACCTCTGTGGCCTCACGGTCCAGGGTCCGCCGCACATCGGCCACCTGCGCAGCTCGGTCGCCTTCGACATCCTGCGCCGCTGGCTCGTCCACCGCGGCTACGACGTCACGTTCATCCGCAACCTCACCGACATCGACGACAAGATCATCCGCAAGGCCCGCGACGCCGGCGTCGAGTGGTGGGAGTGGGCCGCGCACAACGAGCGCGCGGTGTCGGCGGCGTACGACGTCCTCGGCTGCCTGCCCGCGAGCTACGAACCCCGGGCGACGGCGCACGTCCCCGAGATGATCACGCTCATGCAGAAGCTCATCGACACCGGGCACGCCTACGCCAACGGTGCCGACGTCTTCTTCGACGTCCGGTCGCTGCCCGACTACGGCGCGCTGTCCGGCCTCAAGCTCGACGAGGTGCAGCAGGGCGAGGACGTCGTCGCCGAGGACCGCAAGCGCGACCCCCGCGACTTCGCGATGTGGAAGGCCGCGAAGGAGGGCGAGCCGTCCTGGCCGACCCCGTGGGGCAACGGCCGGCCCGGGTGGCACCTCGAGTGCTCCGCCATGGCCGGCAAGTACCTCGGCAGCGCCTTCGACATCCACGGCGGCGGCCGCGACCTCGTGTTCCCCCACCACGAGAACGAGCGCGCCCAGAGCAACGCCGCGGGCGACGCGTTCGCCCAGTACTGGCTGCACAACGGGTGGGTCACCATGGCCGGCGAGAAGATGAGCAAGTCGCTGGGCAACAGCCTGCTCGTCAGCGAGGTCGTCAAGGACTACCGCCCGGTCGAGCTGCGCTACTACCTCGGCGCGGCGCACTACCGCAGCGACATGGAGTTCTCGTCGACGTCGCTCGACGAAGCCGCTGCGAGCTTCCGGGGGATCGAACGCTTCCTCGCCCGGGTCCAGCGCCACGGCGACTTCGGCTGGTACGGCGTCCCGCCCGAGGGGTTCGCCGCGGCGATGGACGACGACCTCAACGTGTCCGGTGCGCTCGCCGCCATCCACGACGCCGTGCGCGCGGGCAACGTTGCACTCGACAACGACGACCTCGCTCGGGCTCGCGACCGGTACGCCGAGGTCATGGCGGGTCTGTCGATCCTCGGGCTCGACCCGAAGACCTTCGAGGAACACACGGGTGGGGAGTCGCTGACCGGAACCGTCGATGCCTTGGTCCGCCTCGTGCTCGACCAGCGGACGCAGGCGCGCTCGCGCAAGGACTACGCGGCGGCCGACGGCATCCGTGACGCTCTCAAGGCGGCCGGTGTCCAGATCGAGGACACGCCGCAGGGTCCCCAGTGGACCATCGACACCGGAAAGGCCTGATCGTGGCGGGTAACTCGCAGCGGCGCGGAGCCGTACGCGGCAGCAAGAAGGGCTCGACCACGGGCACCGGCGGCAAGAACCGCGCCAGTCTGTCCGGACGTGGTCCCACGCCCAAGGCCGAGGACCGCCCGTACCACCCGGCCGCCCGGCGCGCCCGCGCCGCCGACAAGGCCGCGGGGAAGACGACCGGCCGCGGCGGCAACCAGGGCCGCGGGTCTGGGCGCAACTCCGCGGCCAACGCCGAACTGCTGGTCGGGCGCAACCCCGTCCTCGAGGCGCTGCGCGCGAACGTGCCGGCCACCGCGCTCTACGTCATCAAGGGCGGCGAGCCCGACGAGCGCATCACCGAGTCGCTGAAGATCGCGGGCGACCGGCTGCTGCCGCTGCTCGAGGTCGGCAAGGGCCAGCTCGACCGGCTCACCGACGGACTGTTGCACCAGGGCATCGCCCTGCAGGTGCCGCCGTACCGCTACACCGAACTGCCCGACCTGTTGGCCCGCGCCCAGGACACCCCGGGCGCGCCACTGCTGGTCGCGCTCGACGGCGTCACCGACCCCCGCAACCTCGGTGCGGTCATCCGCTCGGCCGCGGCCTTCGGTGGCGACGGCGTGATCATCACCGAACGGCGGGCCGCCGGGGTCACCGCGGCCGCGTGGCGCACCAGCGCCGGTGCCGCGGCCCGGTTGCCGGTCAGCCAGGTCACCAACCTGTCCCGCAGCATCGACACCATCAAGAAGGCCGGCATCTTCGTCGTCGGCCTCGCGGCCGGCGGCGACACCGACCTCGACGCGCTCGAGCTCGCCACCGACCCGCTGTGCGTCGTGGTCGGCAGCGAGGGTGACGGCCTGTCGCGCCTGGTCGCGGAGAAGTGCGACCTGCTGCTGTCGATCCCGATGGCCGGGCCGACCGAGTCGCTCAACGCGAGCGTCGCCGCTGCCGTCACGCTCGCCGAGGTCGCCCGGCTACGTCGCCTGCAGGCTCAGGACGCCAACGGCTGACCGGTCGTCTCCAGCACCGACATCCACAGGTCACCGTGCGGGTCGACGGTGTTGCGGCTGCCGGTGGCGAGCGCGATCGGCAGGTGCACGAAGCGTCCGTGCCAGCGGCCGACGACCATCGACGTGAACCCGGCCATCGCGGCGTGCACGGCGGCCTGGGCCAGTCGGAGGCAGTAGACGGCGTCGTAGGCGTTCGCCGGCACCGACCGGATCGCGTACCCCGGGTCGACGTAGCGCAACGTCAGCGGTGACCCGGCCCGCGCGAACTCCGCGGTGATCCGTTCCCGCAGCAACGATCCGATGTCGTGCAGCTTGGAGTTGCCGGAGGCGTCGGTCTGGCCGTCGGCCTCGAACAGTTCCTGCCCCACGCCCTCGGCCACGACGACCACGGCGTGCCCCCGCGCCTCGACCCGCTCCCGCAGCGTCACGACGAACGCGTCGGGGTCCAGCCGCACCTCCGGCACGAGGACGAAGTCGACGTCGGTGTTCGTCAGCGTCGCGTAGCAGGCGATGAACCCCGAGTGACGGCCCATGAGCTTCACCAGCCCGACCCCGCCCGAGGTCGACGACGCCTCGACGTGCGCCGCGCGGATCGACTCGGCGGCGCGGGCGAAGGCCGTCTGGAAGCCGAAGCTGTGGTCGATCCACGGGATGTCGTTGTCGATGGTCTTCGGGATGCCGACCACCGCGATGTCGAGCCCCCGCCGCAGCGCCTCCTGCGCGATGGTCGCCCCACCCCGCAGCGACCCGTCGCCGCCGATGACGAACAGCATGTCCACGCCCTGCGCGACGAGCGTGTCGACCATCGCGGCCGGGTCCTGCATGCCGCGCGACGTCCCGAGCACCGTCCCGCCGCGGTGGTGGATGTCGCGGACGTCGGCCGGGGTGAGCTCGACGGGCTTGGAGCCATCCGTCAGGCCCTGGTACCCGCCCCGGAAGCCGATGATCCGCCGCGCCCCGTAGCCCTCGGTCAGCTGCAGGACCAGGCCGCGGATCACGTTGTTGAGCCCGGGGCACAGTCCCCCGCAGGTCACGATCGCGGCCGTCACCTCGTGCGGCTCGAAGTACAGCTTGTGCCGCGGACCGCCCGGGTTGAAGGCGGGCAGGTCGTCGGTGGCGACGTCGCGCCGCTTGGCCATGCCCAGGGTGTCGTCCAACAGCACCCGGTCGGTCTCGGTGACGTAGTGGATCGACTCGCGCCGGCTGCCGATCAACTCGCGCAGGGGCGTGTCGACCGTGCGCTCGCCCAGCCGCGTGATGGCGAGGTCGTCGGGCGTCAGCGCCAGGACGTCGGACGTGTTCACCCGGCCAGCCTGTCCCCGTCCGTGTTACGGCCGTGTGGCGGCACGGCGCAGAACGGGCACGACGCGGCCGATACCCTGGGACCTACCCACCACCCGGCGACCAGATGACGAGAATGCTCACTCTCCAAGACGTCCTGCAGAAGCTCAACGAGTTCTGGACCGCGCGCGGCGCCCTCATGGTGCAGCCGTTCAACACCGAGGTCGGTGCCGGTACCGCGAACCCCGCGACGACGCTGCGGGTGCTCGGTCCGGAGCCGTGGCGGGTGGCCTACGTCGAGCCCAGCGTCCGCCCGGACGACAGCCGCTACGGCGAGAACCCGAACCGGCTGCAGACCCACACCCAGTTCCAGGTCATCCTCAAGCCCGACCCGGGCAACCCGCAGGAGCTCTACCTCGAGTCGCTGCAGGCCATCGGCATCGACCTGCACGCGCACGACATCCGGTTCGTCGAGGACAACTGGGCGTCGCCCGCGCTCGGCGCCTGGGGGCTGGGGTGGGAGGTATGGCTCGACGGCATGGAGATCACCCAGTTCACCTACTTCCAGCAGGCGGGCTCGCTGACCCTCGACCCGGTCAGCGTCGAGATCACCTACGGCATCGAGCGGATCGTCATGGCGCTGCAGGGCGTCACGCACTTCAAGGACATCGAGTACGCGCCGGGCATCAGCTACGGCGAGGCGTTCGGGCAGTCCGAGTACGAGATGAGCCGCTACTACCTCGACGACGCCGACATCGACGTCCAGCGGCAGCTCTACGACCTCCACGTGCGCGAGGCCGAGGAGATGCTCGAGGCGCGGCTGCCGCTGCCCGCGTACTACAACATCCTCAAGTGCTCGCACACGTTCAACGTGCTCGACTCCCGCGGCGTCGTCTCGACGGCCGAGCGCGCCCGGGCGTTCGGGACGATGCGCCGGTTGTCGAAGGCCGTGGCCGAGTTGTGGGTCGCCCGCCGCGAGGAACTGGGCTTCCCGCTGGGGTCGGCGCCGCAACTGCCGGTCCCGACGGCCCGCGAGCTCCCGGCCGCGGGCGATGCACCGGCCACGCTGCTGTTCGAGGTCGGCGTCGAGGAACTGCCCGCCGCCGAGGTCACCCGCGCCCGTGACTGGCTGCAGACCACCCTCACCGAGCGGCTGGGCGGCACCCGGCTGGCGTTCGAGCACCTGCACACGTTCAGCACCCCTCGCCGCATCGTGGCGATCGTGGACGGGCTGGCTCCCAAGGAGGACGACGCCACCGAGACCGTCCGCGGCCCGAAGGTGTCGGCCGCGTTCGACGCCGAGGGCAACCCGACCCGGGCGGCCAGCGGCTTCGCGGCCAAGCAGGGCGTCGACCCGTCGGCGCTCGACCGGATCGTTGTCGACGGCAACGAACACGTCGCGATCGTCCGTGAGCGGCTTGGCCGTTCGGCCGCCGAGGTGCTCTCGCCGTTGCTGGCCCAGGTGGTCCGCGACCTGCGCGCCGACCGCAACATGCGCTGGAACGACCCGGAGCTCTCCTACGCCCGCGCCATCCGCTGGCTCACGGTGCTGCTCGGCGACGTCGAGATCCCCGTGACGGTGTCCTCGCTCGACTCCGGCCGCACCACCCGTGTGCACCGACTCGCCGCTGAGCCGGTGGTCGAGGTGCCCTCGGCCGACGCCTACCGCGGCCTGCTCGAGCAGCACGACATCGTGCTCGAGGCCGACGACCGTCGGGTCGCGGTGTTGGCCGGCGGCCGGGAACTCGCGGCGACCGTCGGCGGGCGCATCGACGAGTCCCTCGACGGTGCGGTCGTGGACGAGATCGTCAACCTGGTCGAGCAGCCCGTCCCGGTGCTCGGCCACTTCGACGAGCAGTACCTCCCGCTGCCGCCGGAGATCCTCATCAGCGTCATGCGCAAGCACCAGCGCTACCTGCCGGTCCGCTCGGCCGAGGGCACGTTGCTGCCGTACTTCGTCACGTTCGCCAACGGCGCGTGCGATGTCGCGACCGTTGCAGCAGGCAACGAAGCTGTGGTGCGGGCGCGCTTCGCCGACGCCTCGTTCTTCTGGGCGGCCGACCGCAAGGTCGCACCGCTGGAGCACAAGGTCGGCTTGTCGAAGTTGGCGTTCGAGAACACGCTCGGCTCGATGGCCGACCGCTCGGCGCGCATCGCCGCCAACGCCGGCGCGATCGTCGCCGCGGCGTCGGTCGACAGCGCCGACGCCGCCACCGTCGGCCGCGCGGCCGAACTCGCGAAGTTCGACCTCGCCACGCAGATGGTCGTCGAGATGACCTCGCTCGCCGGCACCATGGCGGGCTACTACGCGCGTGACGCCGGCGAACCCGACGCCGTGGCCAGCGCGTTGGAGGAGATGGAACACCCGCGTTCATCGGATGATTCTCTCGCGACGACCGTGCCGGGTGCCGTACTGGCCGTCGCCGACCGCGCCGACCTGCTGGCCGGGCTGTTCGCGGTGGGGGCCAACCCGACCGGGTCGTCGGACCCCTTCGCGTTGCGCCGCGCGGCCCTCGGGCTCGTCGCCACGCTGCGGGCGTTCCCCGAACTCGCCGACGTCTCGGTGCCCGCCGCCCTCGACATCGCGGCGGGCACGATCCGCGAGCAGGGTGTCACCGTCGCGGACGACACCCTCGCTGCTGCCCGGCAGTTCGTCGCTCGCCGCTTCGAGCAGTCACTGCTCGACGAGGGTCACGAGGTCGACCTCGTGGGCGCGATCCTGCCGCTGGCCGACGAACCCGGCCGCGCGGTCGCCGCCCTCACCGAGCTCGAGAAGCTGGCCGGCGGCGCGGAGCTCGACTCCCTGGTCGAGGCGGTGCAGCGGATCCGTCGTCTGGTGAAGGGCACCGTCGCGCCGAACGTCCTCGACCGCACGCCGCTCACCCGGCCGTCGGAGCAGGAGCTGGTCCGCGCCTACGAGGCCGCTGCGGCCGAACTCGGCCGCGACACCTCGATCACGCGCCTGGTCGAGGTCAGCCCGCCGCTCGCCGCGGCGGTGCAGGGCATGGTCGACGACGTGCAGGTCATGGACCCCGATCCGGCGGTCCGCGACGCCCGCGTCGGTGCGTTGTCGGCCGTCGCCGCGCTGGCCGCCCGCACCGGTGTCGACTGGGACGCGCTCTCCCGCGCCACCAAGCGCGCCTGAGCGGCCCGGGTCCTCAGATCCTGCGAGATCCGGCCGCGTGACGCCGGACCTCGCAGGATCGGGAGAGAACCGTCAGATGGACGCGAAGGCGTTCGGCTTCGCCTCGTCGAGCTTGGCCTGCAGGGCCGCGGCGTCGCCGTCGAAGCCGTAGGCCGGCTGGTCACGGTCGAACGTCGCCCCGGCGGCGAGCGGGCCGGCGTCGACGACGTCGAACCCCCACGAGCCGATCAGCTCGGCGACCTCGGCCTTGGCGCCCGCGTCGTCGCCCGCGATCGGGATGGCCCGCGGACCGGACGTCCCGGCGCCGCCGGCGGCGAGGTGCGCGGCCTGGATCTGGTTGAACGCCTTGACGACCTTCGACGTCGGCAGGTGCTCCTGCAACGTGCCACTGACGGTCTGCGTACCGCCGTCGATGTCCGCGAACCGGCCGTCGCGCTCGAAGTAGTAGTTGTTGGTGTCGATCACCGTCTTGCCGGCGAGCGGCTCGATCGGCACCTGCGGCACGGCCTTGAACGGGATCGTCACCACGACGATGTCACCGGCCCGGGCGGCCTCCTCGGCCGTCGCGGCCCGCGCGGAGGAACCGAGTTCCGCGACGAGGTCCCCGAGCGTGTCCGGCCCGCGGGAGTTCGAGAGCACGACCTGGTGCCCGCTGCGGATGGCGTTCCTGGCGACGGCGGTACCGATGTGGCCCGCGCCGATGAGTCCGATGATCATGCGGACTCCAACATCCGGGGACGAACAGTCGTCGCCGCGTGTTCGCTCCCGGAGAACGCCGTGGCCGTTCCCGAACACGGAACGGGGCGGCCACCCGCAGGTGACCGCCCCGTCCGGGACGTCAGGACGTCAGAGCGACGCGGCCCCGCCGAGACGCTCGCCCGTGTCCGGGTTGAACGCGTGCTCGGCGTTGTGGTCGACCTCGAGGGTCAGCGTCTCGCCGATGCGCGGGGTGTTGAGGCCCTGCACCCGGACGACGAACTGCTTGTCGGTCAGCGGGTCGTCGCCCTGCAGCGAGCCGTAGACGTAGGCGTCGGCGCCGAGTTCCTCGACGAGCGTCGTCTCCATCGTGATGCCGCCCTTGGCGAGGCTGCCGTTGGTGACGGGCTTCATCGCCTCGGGCCGGATGCCCAGGGTGATCTTCGAGAGGTTGGCCTTCTTGGCCGCCTCGAGGATCGCGGGCGCCAGCGGGATGTCGGCGCCACCGAAGCGGGCACCGTCGTTGGTGACGTCGGCCGTGCGCAGGTTCATGGCCGGCGAGCCAATGAAGCCTGCGACGAAGGCGTTGCCCGGGCGGTCGTAGAGGTTCCGCGGGGTGTCGACCTGCTGCAGGATGCCGTCCTTGAGCAGCGCGACGCGGTGACCCATCGTCATGGCCTCGACCTGGTCGTGGGTGACGTAGATCGTCGTCGTGCCGAGGCGTGCCTGCAGCGCGGCGATGTTGGCGCGGGTCTCGACGCGCAGCTTGGCGTCGAGGTTCGACAGCGGCTCGTCCATGAGGAACACGGAGGGCTCACGCACGATCGCGCGGCCCATGGCGACGCGCTGGCGCTGGCCACCGGACAGGGCCTTCGGCTTGCGCTCGAGGAACTTCTCGAGGTCCAGCAGCTTCGCCGCCTCGCGGACCTTGCGGTCGCGCTCCTCCTTGCTGACACCCTTGAGCTTGAGGGCGAAACCCATGTTCTCGCCGACGCTCATGTGCGGGTACAGCGCGTAGTTCTGGAACACCATCGCGATGTCGCGGTCCTTCGGCGGCTTCTGCGACACGTCGGTGTCACCGATGTAGATGGCGCCCTGGTCGACGTCCTCGAGGCCCGCGAGCATGCGCAGGGCGGTGGACTTGCCGGAGCCGGACGGCCCGACGAGGACCATGAACTCGCCGTCGGGGATGTCCAGGTTGAGCTTGTTGACGGCCGGGACCGGGTTACCCGGGTAGAGGCGCGTGGCCTCCTTGTACTGCACGCTCGCCATGGTGGTTCCTCTCCAGTTGTGACCGCACCGGGTACGGGCCGGCGGGCCACCGGTGGCGTACCGGCGGTGCCGACCTCACGGATTTCCGGCCGACCGTCGGGATCCCTGCGGGAACGAGCAGAGCGACGGGCGACCGGCGTCGCGGTCGTGTACCGCTCATCACACACGTTTCGGGACTGTTGCGTCAAGGGTCCGGGTGGCCGCCGCGCCGGACCTACAGCGCTTCCAGTGCCGGTTCTCAGGTAGTCGGGACCCAGAACCGCAGCTTGCGACCACGCTGGTCCTCCAGCACCCCGCCCGCGTTCTCGATGACGCGGCGGGAGGCGACGTTGGTGTCGTCGCAGGTGATCAACGCGCTGTCGATGCCCAGGTCACGCGCGATCGGCAGCGCCGCGTGCAGCATCGCGGTGGCGTGCCCCTGCCGCCGGCGCGACGCCCGCACGTCGTAGCCGATGTGCCCGCCGAACTCGCGTAGCCAGTCGGTCAGCCGGTGCCGGATCGCGATCCGGCCGATGTAGCCCTGCTCGTCGACCCACCAGCGGGTCGTGCACGGCACCCGGCCCTCCGGACGTGGCGAGTCCTCCTCGCTGTCGCCCACCAACCACGTCACGTGCCGGGCGAAGGTCGCCGCGTCGGACGCGACACCCGCCCGCAACTCGTCGCCGACGTTGGAGTTGTCGTCGGACGCGCCACGACCCTCGGCGCGGAACTCCTCCTGCGCGGCGCGGAAGCTCGTGAAGTACTCCGTGCTCGGCACGACGAGGCGCGCCGCGCTCACGACGGGGTCCGGCGGGGCAGGTGCGGGCGTCGTCGCGGGCGCTTGGTCCCGGGGACGCGCACGGGGACGAAGAACTCCTCCGGCGGTTCCTCCCCGCGCACCGCGGCGACCTGGTCGCGGACGGCCGTCATCACGACGTCGGTGATCTCCCGCAGCGTCTCCGCCGTCGGTTCGACGTCGCGGTACCGCGACAGGTCGAGCGGCTCGCCCGCCTGCGCCGCGAGCGGCTTGCGCGGGAACGGACGGACGACCTTGTTCGGCAGGTCGAAACTGGCCGTCGCGCCCCACTGACCGACCGGGACGATCGGCACGTCCGGGCGCAGGAGCGCGAGCCTTGCCACGCCGGTGCGGCCCTGCATCGGCCACTTCGTCGGGTCGCGGGTGACGGTGCCCTCGGGGTAGATGACGACGCACTCGCCCCGGTCGAGGGCTTCGGCGGCGTCCCGCAGCGAGTCGGCCGCGTCGGCGGTGCCGCGGTAGACCGGGATCTGCCGGGCCTGACGGAAGATCGTGCCGAGCAGCGGGACGGTGAACGCGTCGGACTTGATCATGAACCGCGGGATCCGGCCCGACTCCCACACCAGCCGCGCCATGACGATCGTGTCGATGAAGCTCAGGTGGTTGATGGCGACGACGACGCCCCGCGGCGGCGCCGGCACGCGGTCGAGGTGACGGAAGCTGATGCGGAACAGCAGGCTGTCGAGCGGGTAGAGGACGGCCACGCACAGCCGGACCCAGAACCCCGCCTTCGGCCGGTGCAGACGCGTCATCTGCTGCCGTCCTCCTCTCGTAGGTGTTAGCTGTGCGCCCGTGACGGGCACGAGACATCCTGCCGGGTGCTGTCCGAGCCCCGGCCGTGGGAGGTCGTCCGTTGAGCGTCAACACCCCGGCCGAAGTAGCCGAACTCGCCGTCGCGTCAGGTTCGGCGAAGGCCCATCTGGCGGTTCCGAAGATGTTCGTCGGCGGGATCCTCGCCGGCGCCTACATCGCGTTCGGCTCGCTGCTCGCGATCGACGTCACCGCCGGCATGCCGAAGGAGTGGGGCGGGCTCATCACCCTGTTCTACGGCCTGGTGTTCTCGCTCGGCCTGATCCTCGTCATCATCGGCGGCGCCGAACTGCTCACGGGCAACATGGCGCTGGTCCCGCTCGCGGCGTTCCGTGGCCTCGTCGCGTGGGGCCGCCTGGCACTGAACTTCGTCGTGGTCGCGGCCGGGAACCTGGTCGGATCCCTGCTGGTGGCCTACGTGTTCGCCGTCAAGACCGGGGTGATCGGCACGGCCGACTCACCAGCGGGGACGTCGGCGCTGAACAACTTCACGCGGTTGGCCGCGGTGGCCAAGACCAAGGTCGTCACCGAGGACCACCTCGAGATCTTCCTGCGCGCGATCGCCTGCAACTGGCTGGTGTGTCTCGCCGTGTGGCTGGCGCTCGCGGCCACCACGGTCAGCGGCAAGATCCTCGCCATCGTCTTCCCGATCACCGCGTTCGTCGCCATCGGCTTCGACCACGTCGTCGCGAACATGTTCTTCCTGCCGGCGGCACTGTTCGTGCACGCACCGGAGGTCACGCTGGCCAACACCGTCGCCAACCTGATCTTCGCGTTCCTCGGCAACCTCGTCGGCGCCGTCGTGTTCGTCGCGAGTGCGTACTGGTACCTGTACCTCTACGGCAAGCCCGAGCCCGCGAAGGACGGCGCTCCGGCGGCGTCCCGCGCCACCGAGACCAAGGTGGTCAAGCGCTGACGGCGGTGGCCGGGCCACACGCCTGACCACACGAAAGGGCCGTACGGCAAGGGGTTCTCCCGTTCTGTGGAGAACCGACCGGCCTGTGGACAACCAACGCGGGGCACGCACGATCCGCGGCACGATCGTGCGCCATGAGCCTCCTCGAGACCGGTCCGCACGTCCACCTGGCGTCCGACGCCACCCTGACCGAACTGTGGTCGGAGCTGATGGGTGACGGCGGGTTCGGCGTCCGCACGCTGTGGTTGCTGTTCGTGGACCGCGAGCAGTGGACGCTGCCCGTCATCGCCCCGGGCGAGGACGTCCCGCTCCGACCCGACCGTCGCCATCTCGACGGCCTGTTCGGGCTGATCCAGAGCCTGCGCCGCAACGACACCGTGCACGGGTTCGCCGCTCTGCTCTCGCGGCCCGGATCGGCCAGCGTCTCCCTCGACGACCGCGCGTGGGCGGCCGCCCTCACCAGCACGGCGAGGGACCGCCGCGTGCCGATGTGGCCGGTCCACCTCGCCACCCATGGGCAGGTCCGCCTCCTGGCCGCGGACGACCTCATCGGCGCGTGACCCGCACACCCGGTGTGACACCCTGGACGCGCACCGCCGACGTGGCGCAACTGGTAGCGCACCCGACTTGTAATCGGGCGGTTAGGGGTTCAAGTCCCCTCGTCGGCTCCACCTGTAGGCCAGCAAAACCCCGCGTAAGCGTTTCCGCTGAGTCTCAGATGGTGAGACGCAGTGCCGAGTGGTCTCAGTTGTGGTCTCAGTTATCCAAACGTGACCATCGTCGGGCCGACATGGGGGTCGAGTTCTCCTGGGCTCGATGGGGGGCGTAGGAGGTCGTTTCCGTCAACACGTCGCGAGCCGCCTGGCCGGGGCGCGACACCCCCCTTGCGCTGACGCTGTCGCGCGGCACGGACTTCTTGTGGCGATCGCACGAGTCCCCGTCTCACGGCGTGTCGAGCAGTAGCTCGATCAAGCCCAAGGCTCGCTGGGGCCCCAACGAGTCGCGCACCGTCGTCGGGGTGGTTCAGCAGGACGTATAACGCCGAATAGGGCGAAGCACTCGACGACTGAAACTGCGGCCCAACCGACGCATAACTGCAGCCCCCCGTCGAGGGCAAGGGCTAGGGGGTCCGTTCCCCCCACAATGCGGTAGCCCCCAGCGACAGGGTTCAGGGGTGTCGGTTAACGTCCATGCCTGAACCCAGGCGTGGGTCGGATTGGGTCTCGAGAGAACGTGACGTTCAGTGAGGAGACGCCGTGGCAGCCGGTCGGCCCCGGATAGTGGTGCCGGGCCGGGACGACGTTAGCCAGCAGCCAGGCAACAGCTGGAAGTACCTCTATGAGCGGCTGTCGGAGAAGAGGTTTCAGCAGCTCTGCGGAGCGCTCCTCGCCGTCTCCTTCCCCGACGTCAGTTGCTTCCCCGTCGGGCACTCCGACGGGGGTCGCGATGCGCGCCGCAAGAGCGCATCTGACTCGATGATCTATCAGGTCAAATGGACCAGCAAACGGGTCCAGAGCCCGAGCGGATGGCTGAGCAAAGCGATCGACGACGAGCACGACAACATCGAACGGCTGGTCGCGGATGGCGCCACCAAGTACGTCTTGATGACCAACGTCGCCGGGACCGCTCAGCGACGCAGCGGGTCCATCGACAAGCTCGATCAAGCCCTACTCCACTACTCGTCGGAGTTCGGCATAGACATGGACTGCTGGTGGCAGTCCGACCTCGATGCCAGAGTCGACGCGGCTCCAACGGAGATCAAGTGGGCATACCAGGAGATGCTTGCCGGCGTAGACGCAGTCAGGTATGTAATCGAGTCCGACGAACGTGCAGCGTCCGACCAAGACCTGAAATTGATTCTGCGGAACGTTATTGCAACCCAATGGCGAGAGGACGCAAAGGTCAAGTTCAAGCAGGTCGACATGCAGTCATACGACCTGAGCTCCCTGTTCGTTGATGTTCACGCCGAGCGCAGCCCCGATGAAAACAAGGTGACCACTCACGGTCGTGAGATCATCCGGCCGCGCGCGCGGCTAGCCAGCGGGCAAGGCGCAGCCGATTACCTTCTCTACACCTCCTATCCGTTCACGCTCGTCCTTGGGGAACCAGGCCAAGGCAAGTCGACACTCGGCCAGTACATCTGCCAGGTTCATCGCGCCGCTTACCTGGGCGATGATGACCTGAACGGTGCGTCCCGGCCTGCGATGGAACCGCGCGTGCCCCGGATGCCCCTTCGGGTGGATCTTCGAGACTACGGCACGTGGCTCGATGGCCGCCCCCCGTTCGACGAGTCCGAATCTAGTAGCATTTCCTCACGCAAGATCCGCCGTCGCCTACCCGCCGTCGAGATGTTCTTGTGCGAATTGCTCACCGCCCGCAGCGGCGGGGTGGCGACAAACATCGCGGCCGTCAAGGACATGCTCGACCGGTTTCCAATGGTAATCGTCCTCGACGGGCTGGATGAGATCGCCCAGTTGCCGGTGCGTGCGCAGGCCGTCCGCGAAATCAACGACTTCACCGCCCGCCTCGGCCGCGCGACGGTGCCTCAGCAGGTCGTTGTGACGACACGACCCAACTCTTCCGGGCTCCCGGAACCCAGCCGCGACATCTACGAGCGAGTTGCGCTGTCCAAGTTGACCACGAAGCAACGTACCGACTATCTCCGCAGCTGGGCGCGGGCTCGAGGGCTGTCAAACGTAGATCGGCGGGCGCTGGTCAAGACCTTCAACAAGCGCTCGATCGAGCCGCACATCGGTCAACTCGCTGACAATCCCATGCAGCTGACCATCCTGTTGTACCTGATGAATCGACTCGGAGTATCCGTGCCCGAAAGTCGAACGCAGCTTTACAGCCAATACATGGACGCATTTCTCGCCCGTGAGGCTGAGAAGTCGCAGCTGGTCGCCAAGTACCGGGAGGACCTCGAGGAGGTCACTGCGTTTTTGGGTTGGCATCTGCAGTCTCGCGCGGAGCTCGATGGCGACCGAGCTCGTATGACTGCGAAGGGCGTCAAGAGCTCGATCAACGGCTACCTATTCGCCGTCGACAAACCGACGTCGAACGTTGCGGATCTGTTCACGGCCGTGACTGACAGGGTTTGGGCGCTGAGCAGCAAGATTGAAGGCACCTTCGAGTTCGACGTCCAGTCAGTACGCGAGTACTTCGCTGCGAAGTTCCTTTGGGAGTATGCCGGCGCTGACGACCGTTCCTTCGACCCAGCCAACGTGCTGCGGCAACTCGCCCGACGCCCCTACTGGTTGAACACGACACGCTTCTACGCTGGATTCGCCCGTACCAACGAGATCGCAGACCTCGTTGAAACAATTGAGGAAGAACTGTCCGGGTCTCCTCGCCCGGCACAGGCACGCGTCACGGCATGGACGCTGCTAACCGACGGGGTATTCCGCGGACGGGCACGGTCCGAAGCGCGCGCCGGGACACTGTTCAGCGACGATCTCGGCGTGATCCTCGTCGGCGTCGCGCTGCACCAGAATTCGGTCACCAACACCCGACCCAACCCGACAGCCGCGAACGCGCTCGTAACGGCGATCCTCGCCAACGTAGCGGCAGACCCGACACACAAGCTGAACCAAGCACGGCTCACCTTCACCCGTGCAGTAACCGACGACCATGCCGTATTCGATGAATGGTGGCAACCTCGCCTGACAGGCGCGGCAGACACCGAAGAGGAAGGAATATGGCTCAGCCTCGGTGTTCCGCACCGGGCAGCCGGTCGATTAGCAGAACCGATACGCCGCTCACTCGCGCTCACGACTCCGCGAGCGTGCCGGTCCGCCTTAGAAGCCGACCTGCCTGTCACCCCCAACACGGCGCAGGAAGCGAGCCTCCTCCGCGCCGTGCTTGACGGTGACTGCAGCGACGCCCTCACGACGGCCAGCGGCTTCCCCAACGACGTACTCCGCGTCTGCGCTCCGGCACGGTTTCTAGTATCCGGCGGAGAACGATCAGGCGTTTACCGAGCTGACGTTGGACACCCGGACCGGCCCGACTCGCAAGGCCAGATCTTCACGGTTCTGCGGCGACTCAGGAGCCGAGATGCGCGATACGAGAATGTCCAGAAAGCAATGACATTCGGCCGCGGTCAGCGTGGTACTACGTCGAGGTGGGGTGACACAGCACGCGAGATTGCGGCCATCCACGGCCCATGTCTACTCGCCGCAGAGATCGCCGTGATCGGTGCCGCCACCCCCGACACGATCTACCGCACCGGCGGCACGCTCACCGGCGCACGCACCCCGCTCGGTCCGGACGCCAACTACGGTCGGCTGCTGCAAGACATCCGCGCTGAACGTTCGAACTCCTCCTGGTGGGGCCAGACCCATGACCAATATGACGACCAGTTATCACGAGCAACGTGGGCGTTAGCGCTGACCGCGGTTGCACGAGCTGAGGTTATTGGCGACCACGTCGACCGTCTCGCCGACACGATCGACGACCTCGATCCGGCGAGGCAAGCAGCTCTGCTGAATGCGTCGAGTCGGATCGGCGTGTCAAGCGTGGGGCGGCCATTGCCGGCCGAGCTAGGCGTGCGGGTCTACGGCCGGTCGGCCCCGGCTGGGTTGATGGTCTTGCACCATGTCGCCAATCCGACCGACCATGCTCAGCTGGGGACCGAGCCGATGACCCCGATCGAAAACATTGGCGCTGCCGGATGGCCGATTCAACACGGGCTGTCAGCGCGGATGTTGGCCGAACCCAATAGCGCGAACCTTGCCGCGCTCAGCGCTGTCGAGTACACGTCGAACGTGCCCCTGCCACACGTACACAATCTGGCCGACGAGCATATCGACATGATTCTTGGTTCTCCGGGGAATTACCCGATCGTGTGGGTACAAGCTGCGGAACATGCGAAGGCCAGGGCGGCGCGTGAACCAACGCTAGAAGAGGTTTCGGCTCAGTCGCAATGGTTCGGCGAGTAGGGCTGTGCGACGCCGCTTGCCTCCACGCGTACCCGCCATGCGCGGCGATCGCGGTCGCTGCCAGCCAGGTTCCCAGCTCAGACTCTTGCAGTTCAATCCGGCTCGGACCGCTAGCCCGACGTGCCATCGAACTGGGACATCGAACGTATTGCCTCCGGGGTTAGGGACCAGTCAACGTCGAACGGCATGACGGTGAACAAGCGGCTCACGTCGCTCATGCTCACCGGGACTGCGATGAGCGGGGGAACGTCCCCCTTCGAGAGCGGGTGGATACGGGACAAGCCCACGGAGGCCACCGCTTGGTCCAGACGATTGTTGTGGTCAGGCCCGGACTCGTACGTACGGCCAACGACCAACAGAGCCATCGCTCCCACCGCGATCGACTCCGACGCGGCAACGGGCCCGGTCTGGACGCTCAGGCCGGCTGGACGACTTCGGTTGTCCAGCGCGATGCGGGCGTCTCCATGGAGGGCGAGGAGATGCGATGTGATGGGCGGGTCGACAGGATCTACCAACTTCGAAATTCGAGCCGCGTACACGCGTACGCCGCGAGGAGTTCCGACCGACTTCGCATCAAATCGCTCAAGCAGTCGCTGCCGGCTTCTATCTGGTCCGAGCACACCAGAGCCGCGCTCGAGGCCGAGAAGTAGCGTCACCCAGATGGCCCAGTCAGCGAGGTCACTCAGTGACTTTGCCGTTACCGGCTCTCCCCGCTCGATGAGCTGCAGCATTTCTGGGCGCGCATGAAGGGCGCTGGTGGCTTGATTGTGAGGTTCGCAGAGGGTGGTCCAGAAATCTGCGAGGTCAGGGCGGTTCGGGTCTACACCAAACCGTTTCCAAAGCGCCTGGGGAATGATGTGCTCACGAGTGGGAGTTTCCGTCGTCCCGCACAACAGGCACGAACCTTGCCCCGGGTTGGGCGTTACCTTGTGTTCACTTCCATCGCCCATTCACGCAGTTATACACGCAATCTTCCACGGCCGCCAACGAATCACTTGAAGTGTGCTGGAACCGACCGCGCTGCTCGAACATTTGTGTTGAATGTCGGTCCTTGCTCCGCCCTCTGAAACGATCGCCCCCGAGGAACAAATCCGTCCACTCGCACTTCTCAGGTGATAGCGGGCGCACGTTAATGTGCCCCCGACCCGTCCGAGGTGCAGTCGCGCTGAGGTCGGTCTCACGACAGACGCCAGCATAGTTGGGCACAGACCAGACGTTCTGCCGGCGAGCGCAGCGGACGGGGAGCCGTACAGAACGAGGCGTCGGCGCGCGTTCACGTGAACGCGGCCAGCGATCAGATCGAGGCGTTGGCGTGCGCCTGGCCGGCGCACTCCAGTACCCACCTCAACGTCCTGTCCGTGCGTCGGGCTTACGCGCGCTAGCGTTCCCTGCCTCCATCATCGGTCGGTCATCCCGGGCGGGAGCTGTTGTCGCCCCAGAGCAATGAGTCCATCCGGGCGGCGGCTTCCCGCTTGAGCTCGGGGACGACGTGCTGATAGCGCTGGGTCATGGAGAGCTGGCTCCAGCCCATCATGTCCATGACCGTGCGCGAGTCGACGCCCTGGACGAGCAGGTAGGTCGCAGCCGAGTGGCGGGCGTCGTGAAGTCGCGCCGGCCGAACCCCGCAGCTGGCGAGCAGACGCTTCCAGTCCTTCGAGTGCGCGTCGGGGTCGAGGGGGTAGCCGGTGTCGTTGGTGAAGACGAGACCGAAGGGCTCCCAGTCTTTACCCGCAGCGAGCTGTCGCTCGGCCTGCTGCGCCTTGTGTGAGCGGAGAACCCCGATGAGCGTCTGCGGCATGGTCACCGTGCGTCGTCCGGCGCGGCTCTTGGGGGTGTCGAAGACGATGCCGCCGCCGTGCTTCTCCGGGCAACGCACAGCGTGCAGGGTGCAGCCGCGCTTGCAGCTTGGACGGTGATGGCTCTTGGTGCACACCACCGGATCGGAGCAGCCGTGCCGCCACGGCAACCGCCCCATCGACCGCCTGACGGTGATCGTGCCCTGCTCGAGGTCGACGTCCACCCAGTGCAACGCGAGCACTTCGCCGCGGCGCAGGCCGAGACACAGGGCCAGGGTCCACGCGGCTCCGTTGACCTCGTGGGAGGCGGCCTCCAGGACGGTCCTGGCCTCGTCGGTGGTGAGTGGCTCGATCTCCTCGTTGGTGGGCCGCGGCGTCGACGCACGGGTCACGGGGTTGCGGCCGATCATGCCCCGTCCGACGGCCTCGTTGAGGGCGGCGTTCAGGGTGCGCTTGACGTGCTGCACCGTGCCGGCCGACGAACCGGCGCGTGTCATCGCGGCGAACATGGTCTCGATGTGTTCGGTCTGCAGCCGGTCGATGCGGTGCCCGCCGAGGTGGGGGATGAGGTGCGCTCGCAGGTCGCTCTCGTAGGACGCGTAGCTCTTCGGCTTGATCCGTGGGCGCGCGATGGTGTCAAGCCAACGGCGGAGCCAGGTCTCCAGGGTGGGGGCGCGACCGGCCTCGGTCTTGGTCCCCGCTTCGCGATGCTTTTCCAGCTCGCGGACCTTGGTGGCGACCTCGGCCTTCGTCTTGCCGCGGAGATGACGGCGATCGACCCGGCCGTCGGATCGGACCCCCATGGTCACCCGGCCGTGCCAGCCACCGTCCCCGTCCTTGTAGATCGAGGACCGCCCGTTGGGCTGACGTGGGCTCGGCACAGGGGCAGTCTGAGCCCGCCTCCTGACCGGAGCCGGTCGGTCACGCGGCGTGGTCGTCGCCACCGTCGAGGGAGGCGACGAACGAGGACAACGCGGCCCGGGGCACCCGGCGGCTGCGTCCGATCCGGACCGACCGCACCTGCCCTGCGTTCAGTAGCTGGTACATCGTGGTCCGGCAGACGCCGAGTTGGTCGGCGGCCTGCTCGACGGTGAGAAGGAGCCGCTCGACGCCGACGCTGTGCTCGAGACCTGCCCCGTGTGGCGCCGGTCGGAGGTCCATCTCGGGACGCGGGTCGATGCGCTGAGTCATGGCTGGTGTCGCCTCCGTACGGGAGTGGTCGTCTCTACCGGAAGGGCGCACCGTCTGCGAGAGTGCTGACACCACGCCGGTCGGCCTCCGGGACTGTGGCCAGCAATCTGCTTCACGCTGAACACAAGTGCCGTCGAGCGTGGCCGCATGTTTGGCACGCTCAACCCCGTTGGCGCTTTGGGCACTAGATGGGCTGGAAAGACGAAGTTTCCGTTCGCAGCACTCTGCAACGGACCCTGTCTCGTGACGCCGCAACGGACCAGCGTGCCGGGCAAGTTCCCGAATGTGGGGGTTCATCCCTTGACTCCCGGTCGAACGCGCGGGACCTTGAACCACACAGCCGCTGTCGTCACGAAACGGGCCGTCATTCACGCACTGGAGGGCACGTGTCGAAGCGGTCCCGCCGGTTCTGCATGCCGGCAGCCACATTCACGTTGGTGGCAATGTCGACCCTGTCGGCTTGTGGTGGCAGCGGAGTCAAGGTCGAAAGCTCACCACCGCCGAGCAGCACTTCGTCGCCAACGTCGAGCACGGCAGTGACGTCGACCGCGCCGACCCCGACGGACACGTCTACGAGCTCCACCGGTTTCGGCGACGCCCAGCCGGCCGTCGACGTCTTCGTGAGCCTGTCCGAGGCGTACAACGCCGCGCTCCGTAGCCCCACGACTGTCTCGGCTGACACCTTCACCCAGCTGGTCGCAGGGCAGGCCAAGGAAGTCTTCGTGCAGTCGCTGGCAGACGAGAAGGCACAGGGAAGGGCATTCCGGGGTAGTCCGCCCGTCGACAGGCTGATCATGATGTCGAGCGACCTCACGGCGTCCGTTCCGTCCGTAACGCTCGAAGACTGCGTGCTCGACTCCACCTCGGACCCGTGGACCGAGTACGTGGTGGCGACGGGGACGGCGGTCCCGCCGTCGACACCCGCGACGGTGCCGCCGCCGTACGCCGCGACGATCAAGATCTTCAAGCCGACCACCGCGGGGTGGGTCGTCACCTCGTTCACCCTTGATGCCACCAAGACGTGCTCGCGATGAGCCGGACGCCGGTGTACGCCGCCGCGCTGGCCACCGTCCTGATGGCCGTCTCGCTCGGCGCCGTCGTGACGGTGCTGGCCGCGCCGGCCGCGGCCTGCGACATCAGGACGGACCCGAACTGCGTCGGCGTCGGCACCGGCGGACCGGGCGGCGGCGGGACTACGCCTCCGCCTGGCGACGGGGGAGGGGGCGGTGGTGGAGGCGGCACGACCGATCCCTGCGCCAAATACCCCGCTGGCTACTACGAATACTGCACCACCCTCAAAGGGCGCGGGTGCCTTTCGCTGTACGACCAGTACTACGGCAGCATGCCGCTCGACCAGTTCAACGTCTTTGCCGCGGCGAACGGCTGCCCGGCTGTCGCCGCGGGTGCCAACCCGCCGCCGACGCCCGCCGAACTCGCCGTCCGGGCCGCTGCCACGTTCCGACTGCCCGACCCCTCCGGTCACCGTTCGCCGTCGGAAGGTGGCCAGCTCGGCGGCTACGCGTTCACGTACATCAATCTCTGGACCTACTACTGGACCGATGCGTCGACGTGGACTCCATTGACGGCCACGGCCGAAGCCGGCGGCAACTTCGCCACCGTCACTGCCCGGCCCGTGTCGTTGACCTTCGACCCGGGTGACGGGTCGCCACCGACGGATTGCCCTGGTCCGGGCCGGCCCTGGACCGAGTCCGACGGCCCTTCCGCACCCACGGCCGGCGGCTGCGGCTTCCAGTACGGCCGGGTCACGGGCCCCGGCTACGACCACCCGGTGACGTCGACGCAGACGATCACGTGGCAGCTGACCTGGACCGGGTCGAACAACACCAACGGTGTGCTGACGCAGAAGACGACCTCCACCGCGGGGCCCCTGAACGTGTTGCAGGTCCAGACGGTCAACCGTTAGCAGGAGGCAGGCGCCATGACGTCGACAACCGACGCACGGGCATCTCGGAACGGCCGCGCCACGACCGAGCCCCTGGTCCGCGCCGGCGCCCCCTTGCCGGTGCGGGAGCGGCGACCGGCCTATATCGCGCTCGCCGTGGTGCTGATCGTCGGCCTGGCCGCCGTCGGCGCCTACTTCTACACCCAGGCCGGCCGGAAGACCCCCGTGGTCGAGGTCGTGAATCACATCGCGGCAGGGCACCCCATCACCCGATCCGACCTGACGACCGTCGACGTCGCCGGAGCGGTGACTGCCATCGGCGGGGACAGCTTGGAGTCCCTCGTCGGTCAGCGGGCGGCCGTCGAGCTGCTGGCGCACACGCTGCTGCAACGGGCCATGGTCACGGATGCGCCGACGCTCAACGAGGCGCAGGCCCAGGTCGGGGTGCAGGTCAAGCCGGGTCAGATCCCCGCCGATGGACTCAGTGCCGGCGACGCCGTCGAGGTGCTCCAGCTTCCGGCTCAGGCGGGTGCATCCTCGGGCGGGACCACATCAGCTGTGTCCGCGGTAGTCATCGTCGACGACGCCACGGTCTACGCGACCGCCCCCGACCCGTCCCAGTCCGGCGGCACGTTGCTCACGCTGGTGGTGCCACGGTCCGACGTCGCGGCCATCGCCACGGCGAGCAACGCCTCGCTGATCGCCTTGGTGCGGGTCGGCTCGTGATCGTCAGCGTCTGTGCGGACAAGGGATCGCCCGGTGTGTCGTGGACATCGACCGCGCTGACCATGGTGTGGCCGGGCGATCGTGTCCTGCTCGAGGCCGACTGCTCCGGTGGCGACGCCGCGCTACGGCTTCGAACCCCGGAACGCCAGCTCCTGGCCCGACAACCCACTCTGCGCGGACTGAGTGTCGACGCGCGCTCCGGCGAACTGTCGTCTTTGGCCGCCTACACCCATCAGACGAGCCTCGGCGTGCCGGTCATACCGGCCACGGACATGCGTACCGAAGACTTCGCGCTCATCGCGCGACAGTGGCCCGCGGTCGCCTCAGCTGCCCACGCGTGGCCCGGAACCGTGATCGCGGACCTCGGCCGACTGCAGGAGGACACCGCGTCGGGGCCTGTCGCTGCGGCATCGACGGTCGTCCTGCTCATCGGCCGAGCCGACTCCGAGAGTCTCTACCACTTGCGCGAACGGGCGAGGACTTTGACGGCACGTCTCGGTCAGGGGATGCACAGACAATCGCCGTTGGCCGTCGCAGTCGTCTGTCCGACTCGCGAGCACAAGGCGCGGGTCGCAGACATCCGAGCCCACCTCGCGTCTGACGCCGCCACGTCCCTGGTGCCTGTGGCCGGGTGGATCGCCGACGATCCCGGCACGATCGCGCTGCTGCGTCAGGGAGTCGTCACGAAGAAGGTGGCCGGCAGTGACCTGCTCAGGTCCGTGAGCAGCGTCGTCGAGGCGTTGCTGTCCTGGTGGCCACAGCTCTGCGGTGTGCAGCTCGAGCCCAGGTCGCCGGAGGCGGTACTGCCGCACCCGTCGATCGACGCCTCGAACGTGAGGCATGCCCCATCCGTCCCACCGCCGCCCGGAACGCCGTCCATGACGACCGGAGGTTGGTCATGAGTGATCTGCTGGATTACCAGTTGGTGCGAGAGCTGCAGGGCAAGGTCGCTGACCTGCAGCTGGACGACCGTCGCCGTCAGCAGCTCCGCGGCCTGCCGATCCGTCCCGCCGGTGACGAGCAGCAGCAGGCGCGGAGCTTCATCCGGGCAGTCGTCTCGCGGCACATGCAGGACATGGTGCGCGACGGGCAGGAACTGCCTGCGGACACGGCGTACGACACCCGTTTGCGGGCCGCGATCTTCAGCGCGATCTACGGTGCCGGCGAACTGCAGGAGCTCTTGGACGACGACCTGGTCGAGAACATCAACATCAACGGCTGCGACGAGACCTGGGTGACCTACGCGGGGGGTGCCAAGGAGCGGTGGCGGCCGGTGGCGGCCAGCGACGAGGACCTCGTCAGCATCGTGCAGAACCTCGGCTCGTACGCCGGGATGAACGCCCGCCCGTTCTCCCCGACGACTCCGGAGCTCGACGTTCGACTGCAGGACGGCTCACGGCTGTCGGCCGTGATGTCGGCGAGCGACGCGCCGTCGATCAGCATCCGCCGCAATCGGTACCCACAGATGTTCCTGCGCCCCGACATCGCCGAGCGGTCCACCAAGTCCGGCTCAGAACGGTTGCCCGACCTCGTCAGCCTGGGCACGGTCACCGCGGAGAGCGCGGACTTCCTCTACGCCGCGATCCGCAGCCGCTGCAACATCGTCGTGGGTGGTGCTACCGACGCCGGAAAGACCACTCTGCTGCGGGCACTGATCAACTGCATCGACCCCCTCGAACGGCTCGTCATCATCGAGAAGGCCTTGGAGCTCGGCATCAAGCGCCACCATGAGCTCCACGCCGACGTCGTCGAGCTTGAGGAGGTCCTGCCCGATGCGGAGGGACGCTTCGCGGGCCTCGACATCGCCATGCTGGTCCGCCGTTCACGACGGATGGACCCGTCCCGCGTCATCGTCGGTGAGGTGCTCGGGCCCGAGGTCGTCGAGATGTTGTCGGCCATGGCCCAGGGCAATGACGGGTCGCTGTCCACCATCCACGCCCGTGACGCCGGTGAGGTCTTCAACCGGATCGCGACCTACGCCGTGCAGAACGCGATGCCGTCGTTCGAGGTGGCGCACAGTCTCATGGCCGGGGCGATCGACTTCGTGGTCTTCGTGGAGAAGAACCCGAAGATGGGGATGCGACGCACCGTCACCGAGATCATCGAGGTCGGCGGGATGATGGAGGGCCGGGTCGCGCAGTCGACGATCTTCGCGCCGTCACCCGCCGATGGGCGAGCGGTGCGCTCGCACGAGATCCCGATCATGCGTCTCGAACGCCTGGCGCGAGCGAGCGAGTTTGCCGACGGACTGCCCGCGTGGTCGGCGTCCACCGGCCAGGGGGCGTGGTGACCCGTGCCTGATCTCGATCTCCTTATGGCCGCACTCGTCGCCGGTGGGTTCGGCGGCGCAGGGTTGTTGCTCGTCGTCGGCATCCGAGGAACCGTCGTCGACCCGACGCGCCCCCGAGGCCGGCTCGCCGAACTCATCGCTCGCCCGCGCTCACCGCTGTTCGTCTTGCGTATGACCGGTGGTGCGAGTCTGGCGGTCGTCGTCGAGGTGGTGACGCGGTGGCCCGTCGCCGCCCTGGGGCTCGGCGGCCTGGTCGCGTTCTGGCCGGCGCTGATGGGTGGCTCGCGCGACGAGCAGCAGCAGATCGTCCGCCTCGAAGCGGTGGTGACCTGGTGCGAGGCGTTGCGCGACACGACGACCGGTCATGCAGGCCTGGAGCAGGCGATACCGGCGACGGCGGCGAACGCTGCTCCGGCGATCCGGCCAGCGCTCCTGCGTCTCACCGGGCAGCTCCGCAGCAAGGTGCCGTTGGAGCAGGGCCTGCAGGATCTCGCCGAGCAGTTGAACCACTCGGCGGATCTCATCATCGCCGCCCTGCAGATGAACGTCCGCACGAGAGGCGACGGACTGGTCGGCGTGCTCACGAACCTCGCTCTTGCCGGGCGCGAGGAGCTTGACCTGCGTCGCAAGATCACCGCCGGTCGCGCCGGTGACCGCCGGGCCGTCCAGCTGATGCTGCTGATCGTCCTGGCCGTCGCCACCTTCCTGGTCTTGTTCAGTGACGCCTACACCGCGCCTTACCGGACGGTGGCCGGGCAGATCGCGCTCGCCGTGGTGATGGCCTTGTTCGCGACGTCGTTCCTCTGGATCCGCAAGCTCGCGATGGCCAAGCCTGCGACACCGTTCCTGCCCGTTGCTGGGCACATCGTCGATCCCATGGAGGCCCGGATCATCGCGGCACTGACCGGTACCGACGAGAACTCGGACACGCGCACGACCAAGCGGAGCCGGCTCGGCAACCGGAAGGTGACGCTCTCATGATCGGCATGGCCGTGGTCGGCGCTGCGATCGGCAGCGTCCTGCTCTTCCTGGTGGTCCTCGTGTTCCCGCCGAAGCGACGCGCGATCGTCGAGCTGGGCCGCTTCTACGCGCACTACCGAGGTCCGGAGTCCGCTGTTGTGCGATCCAGCCCCGCCACCGGAGGCCCGGGTCGGATCGGGACCCGCGTCGTCGCCGAGCTGTCCAAGCGGGGTGTCAACTACGGCGGTCTGCGGTCCGACTTCGCCCTGACCGGCCAAAGCCTGGATGCCCTCATGGGTCGCAAGGTGATCGGCGCCGTCGCGGGCTTCCTCGGCGGGTTGACGGTGCTGTCGGCACTGCGTTATGCCGGCGGGATCGGGCTGCCGACGTTCGCGCCGCTCGCCGTGGCGGTCGTCGTCGCAGTCGCACTCTTCATCGCCCCGGACATCGACGTCCGCAAGACAGCCACGAAGCGGCGTCGTGAGTTCACCGAGCAACTCTCGGTCTACCTGGATCTGGTGTCGCTCAAGATGGCCGGCCACGCCGCTGCGGCAGCTGCCCTACCCGAGGCCGCACAACGCGGCGGTGGTTGGCCCATGATGCTGATCCGCGACACGTTGTTCCGCGCCCGGCTGTGCGGACAGGACGAGTGGACCGCGCTCGCCGACCTCGGTCAGCGCATCGGGGTGGCCGACCTGCGCGAACTCGGTGCGCTCATCAAGCTCGTGTCCGACGACGGAGCGCAAGTGCGCAGCACCTTGACCGCGCGAGCGGCCTCGATGCGGCGGGCACATCTCGCCGACGAAGAGGGCAACGCCGAGGAACGCAACCAATCCATGCGCCTCGCCCAGATGCTGATCGCCCTGGGCTTCATGGTGTTCGTCGGCTACCCCGCGTTCGTGAACATCCAGTTCTGACTGCTGCCCGACCAACCGAGGGAAGACATGATGCTCGAACTGCAGATGCTGTGGGCCTGGGTCAACGGACGGATCGACAAGGTCCGCGACGAGGGTGACGAGGCAGGCTTCACCACCCTGGAGTGGGTCGCCATCGCCGGGGTCGTCATCGTCGCGGCGATCGTCGTTGCGACGGTTCTCATGAACAAGGCCAAAACCGGCGCCGGCAAGATCAACGTCCAGTAGTCACCGGTGATCCCGAATCGTTGGGGCCGGGCGTTGTGCGCTCGGTGGAAGCGCACTCTGCGCGAACCCGATGCCGGCTTCTCCACCTTGGAAGCAGTCGTCGTCATCCCGGTGGTGGTCATCATGACGATGATCTCCGTCCAGTACGTGATGGTCTGGCACAGCCGCAACATTGCGGAGGCGGCCGCGCGCGACGGGCTGCGTGTGGCCCGGGGGTACCAGGCGACAAGCGCTCAGGGGGCGGCGACGTGCACCCACTTCCTCGACACCGTCGCCGACAGGATGCTCGGCGACCGTAGCTGCACCGCGAATCGTGACGCCCTGACGGTGACCGTCACGGTGCACGCCACCGTGATGTCGGTGATCCCGTTCGGGTCGTTCGTCATCGACGAGACCTCCTCGGGTCCCATCGAAGTGTTCACCGGAGGCGGTTGAGATGCGGACCCGGTTGTTCACGGCGTGCCGGCGCCCAGAGGGGGACGGCGGATTCGCCACGATTGAGCTCATCGTCATCACTCCCTTCCTGCTCGCCTTCGTGCTCCTCGTCGTGGGCTTCGGGCGGGTCACCCATGGCAGGCAGCTCGTCGATCAGGCCGCCGCGGCCGCAGCGCGTGCCGCCGCGCTGAGCAACACTCCTGGTCAGGCGCAGGTACACGCTCAGAATGAGGCGGCCGCCACCCTGTCCCAGGCCGGCGTGAGCTGCCAGTCGATCCGGACCACCGTCGACACCTCGAGCTTCCACGCTGGCGGGACGGTGGCGGTCACGGTGACCTGCGTGGCGAGCCTGGCCGACCTGACCGTCGTCGGATTCCCCGGCCACCGCACGCTCACCGCGACATCGGTGTCGCCGCTCGAGCAGTACCGCCAGTTCGGCGAGGGCACCCGATGATTGGTCTACGAACCAGCTGCGCCCGGTGGCTGCGCCGCATCCTCGAGGACAGCGAGCGCGGGTTCGTGTCTCTCTACGTCGTTGCGATCACCGTCGGCCTGCTCGCGCTGGCCGGACTGGTGATCGACGGCGGTAGTGCGATCGCGGCCCGGGAACAGGCCGCCGACACCGCGCAGCAGGCAGCCAGGGCAGGCGCCGATGCCCTCTCGCAGGATTCGCTCCGTGACAGCGGGGGCCTGTTCGCGTCGCCAGCGGCAGCAACACGGGCCGCGAATGAGGTCCTCTCCACCGGCGGCGTCACCGGGACCGTGCTCGTCGCGGGTGATCAGGTCACGGTCAGCGTCGTCGTGCACCGGGCTACCGCAATCCTGTCCGCTCTCGGCATCAGCGAGCTCACCGGCTCCGCCACCGAGAGCGCCACCGCCGTGCGCGGAACCACCACCGGAGGTGCCTGATGCGGCGCGGTCTGAGAGCAGTGGGCGCGCTGGTCATCCTGTGCGTCCTCGTCGCCGGTATCCCCGTGTTGCTCGCGCTGACGATCGGCGACCCGTTTGCAGGCTGGGCCGACCTCCGGGTCGGAGACCTCACCGACGTGGTGATCGTCGACCTGCTCGCCCTCGTCGTCTGGATCGCCTGGGCGCAGTTCGCCCTGTCGGTGGTGCTCGAGTGTGTGAGCGTCACCCGGCAGGTGCCGAGCCGGCGGCACATCCCGCTCGTCCCCGGCGCGAGCCAGCATCTCGCCCACGTCCTGATCGCGTCGGTGCTGCTCCTCGGCGCCGCGAGCACGACAGTTGTCATCCCGACGCACGCCACTGCGTCGACGCCCGTAGCGACCTCGACCCGGGCAGTCGCCACCCCCGCGGTCACGACGGTGCCCTCCGGGACCGGGTCGACGTCGTCCATCGCGCGGGACTTCTCGGGCGCGATCCGGCAGCAGGCTGCGTCATCCTCCTACATCGTGCCGACCGACGGCGACGGCCCAGACACCTACTGGGACATCGCCGCCGCGTACTGCGGAGGTGGCGAGAACTGGAAGCAGGTCTGGGACCTCAACCGCGGCCGCACCCAGACCGACGGGACCGTGATGAACGACCCCGGCCTGCTGCGGCCCGGCTGGGCCGTCGCGTTGCCCGGTCCCGCGGTGACGACCCCCGAGGCTCCCGTCGAGCCGGTGACGGTCCGGGTCGACGACACCCTCTCCGGGATCGCCGAAGCGCACGGGCTGTCGGACTGGCACCGAGCGTGGGACGCGAGTCAGGGCATGGCCGAGCCCGGGGGGCAGACCTTCGACGATCCGGACCTGATTCGACCGGGCTGGATCATCAACGTCCCGACGACGGCAACGCCGACAGCCGTCCCGCCGGTGGCGCGGCCGGCGGCGCCGATACCGCCGCAGCAGGCCCCGCCGACGTCGTCCGTTCCGGTGGTGCCGGCCGAGCCCGCCACGCAGGCTCCCCCCATGGCTGCTCAGCGGAGGGCGAGCAGCCCAGAGTCGACGTCCTCGGTGCACTCGTCGGACCGGTCGATGATCGCGTTCGCAGGCGGGGGAGCGCTGCTGGCCGGACTCGCGCTCGCAGCGCTGGTCCGCTACCGCCGGCGCCAGTTCCGTTGGCGCAGCGCGGGCCGGGCGATCGCAGCGACGCCTCCGCATCTGGTGGATGTCGAGCGACAGGTCCTGGCGGCCGGCGGTGCTGCTGCCGGCGACGTGGTCTGGCTGACCGAGGCGCTCCGCAGCCTCGTGCACGCACTCTCCGGACAGGAGAGCGTCCGGCTACCCGATGTCGTCGCCGTGCGCATGACGGACGACGTGATCGAGCTGATCCTCACGAGCCCCCAGCAGAACCCGCCAGAGCCCTGGGTCGCCGACGAGCCCGCGACACGGTGGTCCATCAGCCGCTCGGACCCGCTCGGATACGCCGTCGCCGATCAGCAGTACCACTTCGCCCCGTACCCGACCTTGGCCAGCGTCGGCTACACCTCGGACGGCGAGCACTGGATGCTGGACCTCGAGCGTGTCTCGGCGATGTCGTTGTCCGGTGACCCCCAGCGGTGCCTCGGTCTCGCCCGGTTCCTCGCCGCTGAGCTCGCGCACAACTCGTGGTCGGAGATGCTGCAGGTCACGCTCGTCGGCTTCGGCCGTGAGCTGGCCGACATCAACCCCGACCGCCTCAGCCACACCGAGGACTTCGCCGATGCGATCGGTTCGCTGCGCCGTCAGCTGGGATCTGTCCGGAACGTCATCGACAGCGTTGGAGTCGACGTGCTGGCCGGCCGGCTGCGCAACATCGCGGGTGACGCGTGGGCACCCCATGTGCTGCTGATCGCCCCGCACCTCGCCGAGGACGCGGTGGGCCTGGAGGATCTCCTCGCAGAGATGCGCGGCCAGCGCGCCCGCACGGCGGTGGCACTGGTGCTGGCCGGCGCCCCCGATCTTGCCGACGGCACCCGGTGGCAGTTGACGATCGACGCGAACGGGACCCTGAAGATCCCGGCTCTGGACATCGAGCTGACCGCCCAGCAAATCCCGGCCGACGAAGCCGCCGGCTTGGCAAAACTGCTGGCCCTCGCCGCGGCCACCGATGACCGTCCACTCCCCGGCGCTACGGGTGACATGCCGTGGGATGCCTTCTCCGACGCCGAGGGCGGACTCCGGCCGGAGGCTCGGCCGACGACGGCGGGCACCGCCGCGGTGACCGGAGCCGAGACGTCGGCACCGCCCCGGCCGGTCGCAACCGCAGGAGCAGCCGACATTCCAACCCTGCACCTTGCTCAGTCGACGTCGTGGCCGACACAGTCGATCCTGCCGCTGGCCCTGCCCACCTACCTCGAGCACACCGCCGCGACCGAGGATGACATCGACGTCCTCGGCCCACGGACCACCGAGGTGCTCCGTGACGACGTCGAAGGAGCGGACCCCGAACTCGACGCCGAGCTCGCAGCCTGGCACGACCCGAACTGCACGAGGCCCAAGATTCGACTGCTCGGTCCGGTCGCCGTCACGGCGCAGGGCGAGCTCCCGGCCCAGAGCCCGCGCCTGTCGTGGAACACCGAGGTGGTCGCCTACCTCGCGACGAGGCCGACCGGAGTCTCCGCCGAACGCTTCGGCACCGACCTCTGGCCGGGCGAACCTGACATCGCCGGAAAGACCAAGGTCCGGCAGGCCGTGATGATCGCTCGCAAGTGGTTGGGTGAGAGCCCCGACGGTCACGAGTATCTGCCAAAGGGCACGACGGCGTCCGTCAACGGCGGCATCGCACGCTACGAGATCACCGACGCCCTCGTCGACGCCGAGCTGTTCCGCCGTCTACGGCTGAGAGGTCTCGCGCGAGGCGCGGGCGGCATCGACGACCTCTGGGCCGCGCTCGACCTGGTCGACGGCATCCCGTTCGACGCCCGACGTCCGGGCGGCTACTCATGGCTCGCGGACGACCCGCTCGACCACTACTTCGCTGGGATGATCGCCGACACCGCGAACACCGTTGCGACGCACCACCTCGCCGCCGGAGAGCCGCGGCGGGCGGCGGCAGCCGCGCAGGTGGCCCTGCGAGCTGGCAGTAGCGAGGACACCCCGCTGCTCAATCTGATGCTGGCGTGCGACGCCCAGGGCAACCGCGCTGAAGGCGACGTCTACAAGCTGCGGATCATGGCGAACCACGACGCCGAGGTCGAAGAGGACCTCCCGCCGCACACGTTCCTGGTTCTGAATCGGCGTGATCGCGCCCAGGCAAGCTGAGCGGTATACGACCTTGACCGGGACCGTATGGCTGCCTGTCATCGGCTCGGCCGCGCTGGCGTTGGTCGTCAGCCCGCTGCTTGCCGGATGGACCGCTGCGCTCGCAGAGGGTCAGGTCGCGGGCTGGTGGCGGCCCCGCCGGGTGACCCGTCGACGCCGTTTGGTGGTCGCTGGGGCAGTTGTCGCGGTGGGTGTGCTGGCGGGCGTCGCCACCCCGTGGGCGGCCTGGTGGTTGTTCGCCCTGGGCGGGTGCGTGCTCGCCGTTGTCGATGCCGAGCGGCACGTTCTGCCGTCCCGCCTCCTGTACCCACTCGCGGGGGTCGAGTTCGCCGTGCTCGGCGTGACGGCGCTCGTCAGGCACGAGCCTGACCATCTGGAACGAGCGGTGTTCGCCGCGGTCATGCTCGGGCTGTGCTGGTTCACCCTCGCCTTCGTCGCTGGCGGTGGGATCGGTCTCGGCGACGTGCGGCTCGCCGCGATGACCGGTGGCCTTCTTGGTTGGCTCGGGTGGACTGACGTCCTGCACGGACAACTCGTCGCGGTGGTGTTGAGCGGCGTCACTGGCTGCGTCGTCGCGCTGCTGAATCCCAGCTCACGCAGCCGGGCGATGCGGGTCCCCCTCGGGCCGGCGTTGGTTCTGTCGACAGTGTTGGTGTCCTGGGCGTGACCGCCTCGGGGCATGCTCCTGTCGAGTGGGGGGACGCTGGCCGGGTCGCTGCGGGAATGTGTCCGCGATGCGCTCACGAGCCCGACCGCCGTGCGCGAGGACTCCGTCAGACACCGCCGCGGCCGTAGTCCTTTCGACAAGGACATCAGTCGGTTCTACAGTCGGCCTCAACGGAGGTTGCCATGAGTCCGACAGGTGGGGCAGGAGCGCGGATCCTCCGCGGGCAGGCCAATCCAGGCGAACTGCACATCACGTGCACTTGCGGCAAGGAGTACGCCATTCCTGCGACGGCGCGCGACCTGGCCGTTTGCCCAAACAAGCGGTGCAAGATTGCGGCACGCGACCTGCCGGTGAGCTGACCCATTCTGGTAGGGCGGGCGGATAGCCTGCCCCCATCATCGACGCCGTCAAAGCCTTCGGTTCCAGGCTGCAGTTGGTTGGGTTCTTCCCGACCGCGCTGGCGGTCGCCCTGGTGCTGGTGATGGTCAAGTCGGGGGCGCCGCAAGAACCTCTGACTCTGAACGGCGTCCAGGCGGCCGCCTCCGACCTTGGCGTCGGCGGCGGCGTTGTCATCCTTGTCGTCGCGGCTGCGGTGTCAGTGACACTGCAGCCGTTGCAGTTTCGCCTCGTGCAATGGCTTGAGGGCTACTGGTCGTTGCGTCCTCGCGGCCCACTTGTTGTCATCGGAGTCCTGTTCCGGCTCGGGATTTGGAGACAACGCCGACGCTTCGACCGGGCTGTGGAAGCGCTGTCGTACTCGTCAACGCACGCGCGTCCGATCGATCGGGTGCGGGCTCAGGCGGCAGAGGAGTCCCTGCGGCTGCGATTTCCGAAGCCTGAAAGGCTGCTCCCCACGGCTTTGGGTAACGTGCTCCGTTCCAGCGAGGACCGGGCAGCACTCCGATACAACATCAACAGCGTGAACCTGTGGCCCCGGCTGTTCCCGCTGCTACCGCCCGATCACGCTGCCGGCATCGAGGACGAGGTCACGGCACTGGACGTTGCCGTGCGTCTGGTGATCACCTGGTTGGGGAGCGCTGCGGCTGGAACGGCGCTGTTGCTCCGACACCCAGCGCAGGCGGTGACCCACTGGCAGTGGGTCGTTGTCGTCGCCGTAATGGTGCTGCTCGCGCAGTTGTCCTATCGGGCTGCGATCGAATCAGCGCTCGCACACGGGCGCGACATCGAGATCGCCATCGACCTCTACCGCGGCCGGGTTCTGGACGCGACTCGGATGCCCGTGCCAGGCAAGCTGTCCGAGGAGCGGGCCACGCTCAACGCTCTGGAGGGCTTGTTCACGAGCTACTCACCGGACCAACCGGCGGAGCTGGATTACCGACCGAGCTGACCTCGCCCATTGTGGTGGTGAACTTAAGGGGATCACCACCCTCACCCGCCACGCTCGATGCGTCGTGCTCGCCAACCCGGTCATCGGTCGTCTCGCGCCTGTTGTCCGCAGTCAGCTGAGGTGCAGGGTGGTGCGTTCCTCTCCGGCGCCTGGAACGGAGGGTCCGGCGTCCAGGCCAGCGGCGGCGTAGGGCTGATCTGGCGGGTAGAACATGCGTTCGATACATTGCACTCATGGGCCCGCGCCGAGCCAACCGGGGGCCGACCCCTCGGAGTGATCGTCAGATCCTGGAGCACTCGGACGACGTCGGGCTCTTGCGAGCGATCGCGAGAGGTGAGGCCATGGTCGAGGCGTCGAACCGGATGGACCTGCGGCGTCTCGCCCGCGAGGACTTGTGTCTCGCCGGTTTCGGGATCGGTGTCCGGGCGACGTTGCTGCCGCGGGGGCAACGCATCGTTGCCGCTGCATGGGGTGAGCTGCCGGCCCCGCTCGAGGAGTAGCGCTCGCCCCGCGAGCGAGCCGAGCCGCGGCGGCTCCAAGAGCGGGTGGCGGTGGCTTACCACCAGTCGCACTGGCCGGGTAGCGCCCGATGGCACGAGCCAAGACCTGTGAGTGCACGTGCATGGTCGCGTCACTCCACTCTGCCGCCGTGTCACCTGACATGCGGTCGTTGGCCTGCTTCAAACGACCACGGGCCCAGGCGTACGGACTCGAACCGAGTCGTGGCCCGGCGGCGCCGCGTCACCTGCCGTGTCACCCCTCGTGAGGTGACCCAGGACAGAACACGGTTGCGGACCGTCTTCGGCATCACCACTCGATGCTGGAGGCACCCCGATGTTCTACGACAACACCATCGCCGGAAGCTGGACCGCCCTGGTCGACCGTCTCGACGCGACCTCGACCGTCGACCGGTGGGCCGCGGACGAACCTGGGCTGGCCGGCGTCCGCAGCGTCGAGCAGCTGCACGCGTTGCTGGCTCCGGGGGGCGACCCCGGCCGCGCCGACGAGCTGCTCGGCGGCCTGATCCGACTCGCCGCTGTCGACGGGGCACGCGACGACGACGCCCTGCTCGTCGTCCTCCACTGCCTCAGCGGCCTAGTGCTGAGCCTGGCCCGCGACCTGGCCGACCTCAGCGAGGACATCGTGGCGGTCGTCGTAGGGGAGTTGACGTGCCAGGTCCGCACCTACGCGCGGCGGGGTCGGACGCGAGCGTTCGCGGCCAACCTGCGGTTCGAGACCCGGCGCGCGGTGTTGAAGGAGCTGCGTCCCAGCGTCCGCCACCACCCCGAGTGCGGCGAGCGTGTCACCGACGACGGCGACGTCGAACGGCTCGTCACCGGACCCGCCGCCAGCCCAACGGACGTCGACGAGGACCTCGACGTCGTCGAGCTGCTGCTGTGGGCCGTGAGCTCGGGCGTCGACGCCGAGGGGGTTCGCCTCCTCGTCGCGACCGAACACGCCCGCGCCCGCTCGACGCGGCGTGTCAACGGAGACGCCGACAGCGATGTCGCGCGCGAGTTCGGGCTGTGCACCCGCACGCTCTACCGGCGGCGCGGCAAGACGCTGGCCGCCCTGCGCTCGGCAGCGCAGCAGTACGTCGCGGACGTCGCGTGAACACGAGTTCACCGGTACTGCTCCGGGTCTCGATGTCAGCCACGGCTGACCCTCGACGCCTGTTCGCGATGACAGACGTCGTTGTCGAGCGAAAGGCCACCGGCATGGACACCAGCGGTATGCGCAGACTTGACCGGCAGGTGATCACGATCGAGCAGGTCGCCGACCTCCTCCAGACCGTGCACGCAGCGAACGCCCGGGTGGCCGCCGAGCTCGACCTCGTGGTGGGATCGCGCGCCAGCGTCAGTCAGACCACCGTCGAGCGACTCGCGCGTCTGGCCGACGAGCTCGAGCCCGGGGCGGTCGCGCGCACTGAGCTGGCCGGACTCGAGCCCGGCCTGCTGATGGACGGGACGTGGCTGTGGATGCAGCGCTCGGGGGCGAGCGAAAGCACGGCACGAGCCCGGGCCGCCGCGCTCTGGACCGGCGGGCAGTGCGGATGACGCCTGCCGATGCTGAGGTGTCGGTGGCTGAATTGCAGCACGCCTATCGAACCCTTCAGCACGACGTGCGCACACGTCGGTCGAGCCGCGGTGGTTCCACGCTGGCCTTGGCGAAGGAGGACACACGCCTCGACGTGCGCGTGCTCAACGACTCGTCCACGACGGTGGGGGCGGCCGTGCCATCGGCGTGGATCGCCGTCGTCGCGGCGCATGCGGGCGCCGGCGCTTCCATCACGGCTCTCGCCGTCGCCGACGCGGCAGCAGGTGACGGCAGGGCGGTGCACCTGATCGAGGCGGCTGGCCCCGCACGATCCGGCTTGCTCACGGCCTCGAGCTCGGAGCTGGGACTCGATGACACCGGCACGTGGCGCCGAGGCCGCCGCGGGTCTGTCCTCATCGATCGTCGAATGAGCGACGATCGCGCAACCGCGTGGCCGTCCCCGACAGGTGATGGCGTCGAGACCACGATCGTGGACCTCGGCCTCCTCTCCGAAACTTGTCTCAGACAGGCCGTGGCCGGCCGTGCCGGGTGCGTCGTCGTCACCCGGCCGACGGTGCCCGGCGTGCGCTCGACGGAACAGCTGCTGAACACGCTCGCTGATGCGCGCGTAGCGGTCGCGGTGGTCGGAGGCGGCCGTTGGCCCAGCGAAGTGACGTCAGGCCTCGGCCCCCGCCTCCGGCGCCTCCGCAAGGACGGGCGGGTCGTGACGGTGCCGCTCGCGCGTCGCGTCGAGACCTCCGGGCCGACGTCGACTCCGTTGCCTCGCGACCTCGTCGCGGCCAGCCGCGCGCTGCTGAACGTATTGGACGTCGCTGCTCCCGATGACGCGACCACCGCCACTCCCCATACGCCACGACCGGAAGGAACACCGCGATGAGCAGCACCCTCGTGGCCGAACTCGGCTCCCGTTACCTGGCGGCCGGCGTCTGCCCCGTGGCACCGCCCGGCGTGCAGCAGTGGTCGGACCAGGTCCTGGCCTGGGTCAAGTGGGGGGTGCTGGCGGTCCTCGCGATCTCGTTCTTCGTGTCCGTCGGAATGCTGATCTGGGGTCGTGTCACCCACCACCCGAAGGGCGCCCGGCTGGGCTTCGACGGCCTGATGATCTGCATCGTCGGGGCGATCATCTACGTGGTCGGCTATGTCATCATCACCTCGATCACCGGGACGGGTTGCTGATGCGCGGCCTGCGCCGACCCGCCGCACGGCCGGCACCCGAGTGGTCGCGTCAGAAGATGTTGGCGCTGCTCGTGGGCGTTGCGGTGACGGTGCTGGTCCTCGTCGTCGGAGCCGTGCTGGCGATCGTGTACGCCGTCCGTCCCAGCTCGGAGACGGCGCAAGGGCGACCGCAGAACTCGGTCGACGGGTTCTCGGTCAACGGCACGGACGTGGCCCCGGGAGCTGCCGCCGCGGCCGACCCGCGTGATGTCCTCGCGGACGCGGCAATGCCCACTGCCGATGCTGACGCGTCGCACCCCGGGCCGGTGTCGGTTGCCGACCCCGGCAGCCCGATCGACCTTCCTCCCGCCACGGGTGCTGGGGGTGCGGGAGTGCCCACCGGGTTCCCCCACAGTGTCGAGGGCGCCCTTGCCCAGCTCGCCGCGATCGATCAGACGGCGCTGCAGTCCGGGACCTTGCAGGGCGCGCGCGACGTCATCGCCGCGTGGGCGCTACCTGGTGGGCCCACCACCACGACATGGTCGGCAGTCCGTGCCATGGCGGAGTTCCTCGACGCGGCCGGACTGTCGGGCGGCGGGACCCAGCAGCTGGCGATCGTGGTGTCGCCGTTGATGGGTCTGGTCAAGGGAGCGGTCGGCACCGACTTCGTCGTGCCCTGCGTCGACTTCGAGATCGACGTGACACTGCAGCAGACGACCCGGGGCGCCGCCGCGGACTGTCAACGGATGGTGTGGACCGGCGACCGGTGGATGGTCGGGTCGGGCGCCGAGCCCGCCACCCCGCCCTCGGTGTGGCCCGATACCGACCTCGCGATCACCGTCGGCTACCGGGACCTCCGCCATGCCTGACCTGGCCGCCACGACCTGCGTCGACCACCTCACCTGTGGCTCCGGCGTCCACTACGAAGCGTTCGGCCTCGGCGATCTCAACCCGCTGACGTGGCTCGGCAGCGCGGCGTCGTCCGCCGTCGCCGACGTCTGGAAAGCCGCCATGATCGGCCTCTGGAGCGCTGGGCTGTGGTTGCTTCAGTTCGCATTCAAGATCATCGACGCCTTCACGACACCGGACCTGTCGGCCGACGGTCCGATGGGATCAGTGCTGCCGACCACGCTGTGGCTGGGCTCGACGGTCGCGGTACTGATGATGTTCGTCCAGCTGGCCACCGCTCTCGTCCGCCGGGACGGCCAATCCATCGGCCGGGTGCTCCTCGGCGTCGTGCAGTTCGGCGCCGTCTGGCTGATCTACCTGAGCGTCGCCGGAGGCCTGGTGGCCGCCGCGGGTGGACTGGCCCGCGGCGTCCTGCAGTCGATGCTCAACGTCGACACGTTCTCTGCGTTCGACGTCACCAGCTCGTGGCCGCGCGAGATCGAGGACACGACCCTCGCGACGGTGCTGGGAATCCTGTCGCTCCTGCTGGTGATCCCCGCCGCGTTCTTCTACGTGCTGATCATGTTCGTGCGGGAGGGCGCGCTCATCATTCTCGTCGCGACCGGGCCGATCTCCGCCGCCGGACTGGTGAACGACACCACCAAGGTGTGGTTCTGGAAATCGTTGCGTTGGTTCATCTCGTGTCTGTTGATCGCACCGACCACGGCGCTCGTTCTCGGCATCGGGGTCAAGCTGTCCGCGGGGATCGTCGCGGGCGACGGGGACAAGACGGCTGCCGCCGCCGGCATGGCGGTGGTCGGCGTCATCGTCATCGCCGTCGGCGCGTGCTGCCCGATGGTGGTGTTCCGTCTGCTCGCCTTCGTGGAACCCGGGACGGCCAGCGGTGCGGCACTCCGGCAATCGTGGTCGGAGGCGGGCGGAACCTCCGGAGTCATGTCCGGAGGAGGAGGGCAGCCTGCCGGTACCTCGGCGGCGGTTCAGAGCGGGAGTGACGGACGCTCGGGTGGGGAGTCCGGCGCCGAGTCCCAGACCCAGTCGCGGCTCGCGAGCATGCTCGGGCCCGTCGGTGGAGCGATGCAGTCGGCGACCTCGATGGCCCACCGCGCGGTCGACATCGGCAGTGACATCCTCGGTCAGGCAGGTGTCGGCTCGCCCGGCTACAGCCAGACCCCCACCGATCAGCGCAGCGGGGGCCAGGGGGACGGCGGCGCGAAAGGCGCCGGCTCGAACGCTGGCAGCGGAGCGGACAGCCCGTCCGGTGGCAGCACCCCGACGCCGTCGACGCCGTCGACGCCGTCGGTGCCGTCGGTCCCGCCGACGCCACCGATGCCCCCTGTCCCGAGCGGCGGGTTGCCCGGCGCAGCCGGTTCGCCCGCGGGTGCGGGGGCCGGCGGCGCCGGTGCGGCGGGCGGCGCCGATGCCGCGGCTGTGGTGGCGCTGTGAGCGCGCCGACCGGTCTCGTTCGTTACGGCTCGTGGTCGAAGGACAGGCAGGGATGGTTCCTCGGTCTCGGCGGTGGTTCGTGGATCGTGATCCTGCTGGGTGGCCTCCCCCTGCTGGTCGCGGCGGGTGCCCACACCTGGGCCCTGGTCCTTGGCTGGCTGCCGGTCTGGGCGGTGCTGATCGTGCTCGTGACGGTCCCGGTCAAGGGCCGGTCGGCCTTCCGCTGGGGGCTCGACTCGGTGCTGCGATCGGTCGGCATCGTCCTGCGGTGGTCGGACTGGCAGTCGGGCGCGGCCGCCGGAACCACCGAGAACTTCGACGACGCCGACCTGCCCGGGGTCCTCTCCGGCGTCCGCACCCACGACGGTCCGCCGTTCGGACCCTTGCTCGCCCGTCCGGCGATCGTCGCCGACAACCGGGAGCGCACCTGGGCCGTCGTCGCCAGGATCACCCACCCCGGCATCGGACTGGCCGAGGCGCCGGTGCGCACCCGGATGGGCAACGGACTGTCGGAGCTGCTGGAGGGCGCCGCCATCGCCGAGCTGGTGTCGGTCATCGCGCTGCAGATCCGCACCGTCCCGGACGACGGTGCCGAGCGCGCCGCATGGCAGCAGCTCAACCTGCGTCCGGACGCGCCCGCGCTCGCGCTGGCCGTCAACGCCGAGCTCACCGCAGTGATGACCCAGGCCGGAGTACGGCACGAGGCCTTCGTGACCGTCGTCATCCCCGAGGGGCGCATCGCCAAGCTGGCGAAGGAGGCCGGCGGCGGCATCGACGGTCGGGCGCGCGTCATCTACGGCGTGATGGGCGAGATCGAAGCGCGCCTGCTGGGGCCGGTCGCCTGCACCACGGTGAGCTGGTTGGACTCCCCGGCGTTGGCGGCCGCGATCCGCACTGGCTTCGCGCCTGGTGACCGTGCCGGTCTCACCGCCGCCGACATCGCCGCCCAACGCAACCCGCAACTCACGGCGTCATTGCCCATGGCCGCAGCAGGTCCGTCGTCCACCCCGAACCCGGAACGTCGCCACTACGCCCACGACGCGTGGCTGTCCGCGACGTGCACGATCCTGCTGCCGGACAAGGGAGCGATCATGGGCGCCCTGGCCCCGGTGTTCACGCCGACCACGGCTGGCGAACGACGATCGGTGACGGTCTTCTTCGAACCCGTTCCCGCTGCGAAGGCCGACCGCATCGTCGGCAACGAGTCGATGTCGTCGGAACTGGCGACCGAGATCCGCCGCAAGGGTGGCTTCAAGGTGCGCGCCGCCCACCGGCGCGACGCGGCACGCGTCGAGGGCCAGGACGTTCGGCTGGCGGACGGCAACGCGCTGGTGCGGGTGGCCATCGCGGCGTCGGTGACCGTGCCCAACACCTGGTCGATCACCGACTACGGACGTCGGTTGGAGTCCAACATCACCGGTTCCGGCTTCAAGCCGCTTCGTCTCGACCTTGCGCAGGACTCCGCGTTCGCGGCCGCCTGCATCCCGCTGGGAATCGGACTGCCCCGACGTCGAGGACACCGGTGATGCGCCGCACGCAGGACGGCGTCCCTGGTGGCAGGGGTGTCGCGCAACTGGTCGCGGACTTCGGGCACGAACTCCCGGCGCTGGTACCTCCGCCCACGCCCGGCCCAGACAGCGACCCGTTCACGGTCGTGGTCGGTCGGCACGGGGCGACCGGCCGCGCGCGGGGCTGGGCCCCCGTACCGGCGCCGCTCGCCGCGTACCGCATGACGTCGGAGCAGGTCGGGGGAGTGTGGCCGCTGATCGCCGGGGACGGCCTGCCCTCGACCGGTGCGCAGATGGGCATCGACTACTTGTCCGGCGGGGCCTTCCATGTCGACCCTGTCGGATGGACGCTCACGGGCACCGCCGGCGTGACCAACCCCAACATGATCTTCTTCGGTGCTCCGGGCCGCGGCAAGTCCGGCACGGTGAAGATGTTCTGCCTGCGGATGATGGCCTATTCCTACAGGACGCTGATCCTCGGCGACGTCAAGGACGAGTACGAACCGTTGTGTCGCGCCCTCGGCGTGGAGCCGCATGCGGTCGGACACGGCCTGCCGGCCCGCATCAACCCGTTGGACTTCGGTCCGCTCGGCAACGACTGGCGCCGCCTTCCGCGGGACGAGGCACAGCGGCGCGCAGCGATGATCTTCTCCCGTTGGCTGCTGCTGATCCGCGGTCTCGTCGGTTCGCAGCACGTGCCGTTCGGGCCGACCGCAGAGACAGCTGTCGGGCAGGTCATCCGCGATCTCACCGGTTACGCCACCGGCGCCGACCGGATGAACGCGATCACGATCCCGCAGGTCTGGGAAGCCTTGAACAACCCGTCGGAGGCGTTGATCGTCGACTGCCGCTACTCGGACCGGCAACACTTTCTCGACGAGACGCGCGCGGTGCGCGACGCCCTCGGCTCGCTGGTCAAGGGTCACCTGTCCGGACTGTTCGACGCGGCCACCACCGTCGACGTCGACTGGCGTGCACCGATCCAGTCGCTCTCGCTCTCACGGCTGGACCCGCTGGGCGACGAGGCCGTGGGTGTCGCTCTGACCTGTCTGAACTCGTGGGGCCGCGCGATGACACAGGTCGCCGAGCCGGGCGATCTGCGGATCATCATCCGTGACGAGTGCTGGAAGCAGATGCGTCTCGGCACGGACGCGGTGAAGTCGCTGGACGCCGACCTGCGCCTCTCGCGGCGTGACGGGTGCATCCAGGTCGTCATCGCGCACAAGCCGTCCGACATGCTCACCGTCGGTGACGCCGGCAGCCAGGCCGTCGCGATCGCCAAGGACCTGATGCATCTTTGCGCGACAAAGGTCCTGCTCGGGCAGGACGACCAGATCGGCGACGAACTGTCCGACCTGCTCGGGCTCAGCCCAATGGCCGAGCGCATCGTCACCGATTGGGCCACCGCGGCCAAGGGTCGGGCCCTGTGGCTGATCGGTTCGCGTGTTGCGAAGGTGCAGACAGTGCGGACCTCGATGGACATCGCCCTGACCGATACGAACGACGCGATCAGCAGTGTTCACGATGCTCCGTCTCGGGAGAGCTCCCGCCCGGTCGGCGGTGCTGCCTGACATGGCCGCTCCAGATGGTGGTGCGGCTCCTAAGGTCGGCCTCTCAGCTCTCGCCGTGCTCGTGATGTCGACGGTGCTGATAGTCGTGGCGGGCGCTGGCGCGAACGCGTCTCCCAGCTCGAACGTCTGCGGCGGCGCCGGGACCGGCCAGACCGTCGGCACGATCGCGCTGGACGCGGAGCAGCTGGGCAACGCCCGGACCGTCGTGTCCGTCGTCGCCGGTCGGCACCTCCCGGTGTTCGCAGCAGTGGTCGCCGTCGCGACCGCCTACACCGAGTCGACGCTGCACAACTCGTCGGCGCAGTCCGACCACGATTCGGAGGGGTTGTTCCAACAGCGCGTCTCGATCTACACCGAGGTTGTCGCGATCGACCCGGTGCGAGCCACCAACGCGTTCCTGGACCGCCTCGTCGAGGTCCCGGGTTGGCTCGGACGCACCGTCGGCGACGACGCCCAGACGGTGCAGATCTCCCAGCACCCGGAGCGGTACGACCGCTACACGTCACTGGCACAGCAGGTCGTCGGTCAACTCTGGCCGACCGCTGCCGCGGCGGCCGTTCCTCCTCCTACCCCGTCAGATACGACCGCAGCGGCGACGCCGGCCATCGGTGCCGGGCCGGCCATCTGTGCCGGCGGTGGGGGAGCTGTGCCGGGTGGCGGTGGCGTCGCCGGCTCGATCGTCGGCCCACACGGCAACAACGTCGCAGGGACGACCACCGTCCCGCCCGGCTTCGTGATCAGCGGATCCACGACGGCCGCGGTCGCCGTCCGTTTCGCGCTCGCGCAGCTCGGCAAGCCCTACGTCTTCGCCGCTGCCGGACCCACCGCCTTCGACTGCAGCGGGCTCACGATGGCTGCCTGGGCGACCGCAGGCGTGGCTCTGCCGCACCTCGCCGCGGCGCAGACCGCCGCGGGAACCGCTGGGCTCACGGACCTCAGCCAAGCAGTCGGGGGCGATCTTGTGATGATCCCCGGCGCGGACGGCACCGCCGCCAACCCCGGGCACGTCGGCATGATCGCCGGCTACGCCGACGAGCCGGACGGCCGACACCTCTTCATCGTCCAGGCGCCCATGAGCGGGATCCCGGTCGAGCTCACCGAGGCCACCGAGTGGTCCGGTCAGATCAGCGACGTCAGGCACATCGCGTGAGTGCCATTTCCGCGCGACGCCGCGACCCTCAGCCGATGACCCAGGGGTGGGAGATCGCCGCCGCGACGATCGGTGGACTCCTCCTCACCGCGGCGCTCGCGGCTCTCGCCGGTCTGGGAATCGCCTCCGCCTTGTTCGGTGGTGGCTGGGTCTGGCCTCACGGCACGGAGACGATCGGTCATGTCATCGCTGGTGTGCTGACCGGTCATCCCGGGCGCGGCCTTCCCCCGGCAGATGCTGCTCTTGTTGCCCCGGTCGGCGTCACCTACGGGTGCATCGCCGGGTGCGAGGTCGCGACCATCGCAGTGGTCATCGGTGGCGGCGTGCTCGTCTCCAGGTACCGCCGGCCGAACGACGCACGCAGCGGAATGGCCAGCCGTGGCGATGCCAACCGCGTGCTCGGCGTCGGTCAGCTGCGAGCAGCCCGCCAGATCATCCGACCTGACCTTCACCCGTCGGCTGCCCTACAACGCGTCGGGCGCCGTGGGTGGCGGCCGTCCACAGGCGCGCGACCGCGCACAGAGTCGCGCACCCGGCAGGAGGCCCGCTCCGGGGGCCCGAATCCTGAAGGACCAGTCGCGTTCCGACACCACCACGACGAGGAGATCCCATGACCATGAACGGATCGGTCACCAGCGACCCCGGCCCCCGGGCACGTGCTCTCGCACAGTTCGAGGCGGCGGCGAGGTCGACGGGCGGGGTGTCCACCACCGCCCGCCTTCATTGCCTCGCCGCCGTGGACGCGCTCGGGCCCCAACCCACTGACTACGAACTTCCCCCGACCGCCGCTGCCGACGGACACGACTCGCTGATCCGTGGTGCGCTGCGGGACCTGGGCTCCCTGCCCATCGGGGAGTTCGGCTCGGTCCGTGCCGCGGCGATGCACGGCCGGCGCGCGCTGGCCGCGTTGCGCTGATGGCCACCAGTCTGTCGGACCTGCTCGATCACACGGTCGACCGCGCCGCCCACGCGGGCCTCGGCGAGGCGGTTGCGCGCGACGCCCGCATGGCCCTGGGCCGGTTGGGTTCGGCCGTGACACGGCTCGCCGTCGACGGCATCGACACCGTCGACGTTCCCGATCCGGAGCGCGCCTGGTGGGTGAACGCGCTTGCCAACGCCTGCAGCATCGCCGGGCAACCGCCGATTGCCCCTTCGAACGTGGCACCGGGCCGGCTGGCGGAGTTGGCCGACGCCGCCGGGATGACCGCCACCCTCTACCGGGACGAGCTGACCTCCGGCGAGCGCTGGGCGAGCGTCGTCGCGCTGACCGACACCGTCCTCGCGCTCACCCGTCTTGCCGAGGGACCTCACCCCACCGCCGGGGCGGCCCGGGCGATCGCCATGGTCGATGCGGCCGGAGCCGTCGTGTCCAGGTTCGCCGCACTCGACCCACCGAACGCGGAGCACGCGGCGGTGCTCGACCGGCCGGTCCCGGATCCGTTCCCGAATGTGGGGTCTCACAGCGCGCGGATCGACGAGGCCGTTGCCGGGTTGGTGCACTCGACTCGTCCGGGTACCGGTCCTCACTCGGTCGCTGCCATCCTCGCGGTCACGATCGCGGCCGAGACGCTCTGCCGCGCCACCGCACGTCCGGGCGATGGTGACGCCGCTGACGTCCAGAAGGCGGCGGTGGCCTGGAGCAACGTCCGTAGTGCGTTTGCGCCGTTCAACGACGGCAGTCGCGAGCCGCAGACCGTCAGGCCTGTGGCCGCGAGTTACGCACTCAGTGTCAACCGAGTGTTGCATCATGCACGCGTCCAGGAACAGGTCGATGGTGTCGGTAGCGGCATCCTCGTCGTGGCGCCCGAGGTGGCGAGGCGCCTGCCGGTCATCGCGCGCCATCTCGGTGCGGCGGTTGTTGAGGCGACGAACGGTGGCCGCCTGCTCGCCCACGCGTGCGACCTCCCGTTGCGGGAGTCACGGGTCGAGCAGTTCCTGGCGGGACGTCGGCCCCGCGGGCTGGTCGTCGCGGACCTCAACGACGTGCGCGCCGTCACCGATGCGCTCGACGCCGCCGTGAGACACAGTTCGGGGCTGGGCGACGGTCGACATCGAGTGGACACCCCCTACGCGGGTCCCGACCTCGGCCGCGTCGACCTCGATCGGGTCGCTGATCGGGATGCGATCCGCGCCGAGCCCGTCGATCGGTCGCACCAGGAACGCACTGCTGCCGCCACGTGCGCAGCTGCCACCGCGCTGGCGTGGCACGCTGCGCCTCCGGTGTCCGGTCCACGACGTTGATCCTGAGCAGCCGGAGTGGACATGGCCTTCGATCCAGCTGACGTCGGATGGCGGATCGGACGATCGCAGTCACCCCGCGGCGTCGAACTGTGGTCGCGGTACGACCGCACCACCGGCGTCTACGGCGAGCAGGGATCCGGCAAGACCCTCGATGTGCTGGCGCCGGCGCTGCTCGCGCACCGCGGTGCCGCCATGGCGACCCTGACTAAGGTCGACGATCTGCTGCTCACCGCCGGCCGTCGACAGTTGCCCCTGACCGCGACCGGGGGCGCGCGCCCCATCGCCGTGCTCGATCCGTTCGGAGCGGCACCGGGCCTACCGGAGTTCGTGTGGGACCCGATCGCCGGGTGCGTCGACCCGAAGGTGGCCGAGAAGCGCGCCAAGGCCTTCGCCGCGGGGACGGTCACCGGAGCGGTCACCGGCGGTCATCACGACGGGGCCGCGCGCTTCTACGCGGCCGAAACGGCGAAGGTGCTGCAGGGCTTCCTGCACGCCGCCGCGTTGACCGGCCGCAACCTCGACCACATCCTCGAGTGGATCGCGAACCCCGTCGCGGCCGAGCAGCCCGCCGAGATCCTCCGGCAGCACCCGCATGCGGCGAGGTTCTGGGACGGGCTCGTCAGCGGCGCGCTCCACGGTTCGGCCGATACGGTGGGCAACACGGTCACCACCGTGCAGCAGGCGATGGCGCTGTTCTTCCAGCCCGCGATCCGGGCCCGGTGCGTGCCGTCGACGGGCCGACCCGCCACCGACATCGCCCACCTGATCGCCAGGCAGGGCACCGTCTACCTCCTCGGCCGGGAGGATCCCTACGCCAGTGCGGCGCCGCTGATGACAGCCATTGCTGAACACGTGCTGGACACCGCGTTGTGGGCGGCGACGACGGCGCCGCACGGGCGGCTCACGCCATGTTTCCTCGCGTGCCTTGACGAGCTGCCCTCCACCACGCCCCTGCCGACCTTGCGGGTGCGGATGGCCAACGAGCGCGCACTCGGGTTGAGCTTCATCTACGCCGCGCAGACCTGGAAGCAGATGGTCGTCTCGTACGGCGAGGACGAGGCACGGTCACTGTTCGGCCTCACCAACAACTTGATCGTGTTCGGCGGCGGGAAGGACGTGCAGTTCTACCGCGAACTGTCAGAGCTGCTGGACGACGTCCGCATCAGCCGGCAGACCGTGTCGGACGGTCCGGGCGGCGTCGGAACATCCCGTGCGGGCGAGGATGTCCGTGTGCTGCGCCCGGGCGACATCCGCCGAATCGAGGAGCGCCATGCGCTGGTGATCGCCGGCAACGCGCCGCCGATCATCGCCAAGCTACGGCGCTGCTTCGACGGCAAGGAGGGTCGCCAGCTCAAGGTGGACCTCGAGACTGCGCGGGCACGTGTGACGGCCGCCCGCGCCGAGGTCACCGACCTCGAAGACCGCACCGCTGCGGCCGTGGCCTACGCGCGCGCCAACCGTCTTGCACCTCCGACCCGGTCCCCGCACCACGACGAACCACACGCGGAGACGCCTGGCGTGAAGCAGTGGTCATGGTGACGTCGATCGTCAGCGCCTTCCCGCCCCCGCCTGGTTCAGTGGTCCGGGTCCTCAGCATGCTGCAGATCCTCCGGCGCGGCGACCGCGACGAGATGCGGGCGGCTGGTATCGACGGCGACGTGCCACGGCCGTGGGACCCCGCCACCTGCCCGGCTGAGCTGAGAGAGGACATGTGGCTGTGGTGCGATGAGGTCGCGATCTGGATCAACCACGAGTACGCCTGGCGCCCCGCGCAGATGATCCCGCCCTGCTGGCCGCACCACGCCCACATCGCGCGCGAGCTTCCGGTCCTCGCAGTTCTGCGGTGGACGGCTGAGTGCGCGACCGTTCCCGAGCTCGTCGAGGACTGGCACCGCTACACGTTCCCAATGTTCTGCGACCGCATGAGCGGCCGCCTCGGCGAGAGCACGTGTCGCACGGGCGAGCACGCTGAGTGGCCGGCGGAGGCGCGTCACCACTCGTACGTGGGGCGGAGGGGCAACGACACTCGGTTCGACGAGATCAGCTCGCGTCGCGGGGATCTCGTTTGAGCCGCCCGGGCCGATCCGTTGCGGTGCCTGCACGGTGCTGAGGGTGACCCACCCGTGTATGCGTGGTCGGGTATTGACACCTGGATTAGCCCGGTGATGTCGATCGGACACAATGGGCTCATGCAAATCACCATTGATTCGAACGAACCCCTCGCCGACGTCATGCGCGTCGTCGGCAGCATCTACAACGTCACGTTGACCGCCGACGGCCGTCCGTCGATTAGTGGAGCGCGCCGCAGGGGGAACAAGGCACCCTCGGCTACGACGAAATCGAAGTCCTGGAAGAACGGGTCGACTCGATCGTCAGCTGCGAACAGCGGTGCCTATGACCCGAAGGTAGTACGCCAGTGGGCCATGCAGAACGGGCACGAGGTGAGTGCTCGCGGTTCGTTGCCGGCGGCCGTGCTACAGGCGTACGAGGCGGCAAACTCGAACTGAGTACGAACCCGACGAGCAGCAGCATCGCGTCCGTTCGCCGATCCCCGGTTGCGAAGTCGTCGTGCTTTGAGCCCTCGACGGCGTTCGCAACGGGTCCGCTTCTACGACTCTGTGCAAGCCGGGGGTCGGACAGACGAGAACGGCCAGCCGGCCGCGACCCATCTAGTTCCTGGCCAAGTCCTGCTTGCCCGAAGGATGCCCGCGGGGGCTGTTCACACGGCGGTTGTGAGACAGACTGCGGCCATGGAGTACGTGACTGGTGCGGGCGGTGCGGTGGGTGGGACGGACCCTGCGGAGGCTGAGGCGCGAATGGCGGCGTTTCGTCGTCGGCAGGTCCCAGAGAACGAGGCGCCGGTCAGTGTCGGGTGGGACGCGGTGCTGCTGGAGTCCGCCGACGTGGTCGTGCTCTTGGCGGGCGCTCGGGTGTATTCGACGGGCGTAGAAATCACGGTGGTCGTGAACGCACGCCGCGACGAGGATGATCCGCAGGGCGTCGCGCGCGGGCTGTTCGATCCGCGCGCGGGCGCCGACGTCCTGCTTCTGGGGGTGGAGTACGCCGACGGTCGAACCGGCAGCACGTCTGGCGGGATGCAGGCCGTGTTCGCCGAGGCAGCGACGCTCGCAGCGGATGCGGTGACGTTCGCCCCGGTTGGCGGGGGCGGGGGTTCACGGCACGCCACCCGTACGTTCTTCTTGTCACCTGTACCGCCGGTGGGGCCATTACGGCTGGTCGCGGCGTGGCCAGCGCGAGGACTCGAAGAGCGAGTCGTCCGTCTGACAGCGGACCCGATTGCCGCGGCCCAGGCCGGGGTCCGGCGGCTGTGGGACGTCGAGCCGCGTGTGCCACGTCCACCGCGGCGCCCGCCGGTGCCGCCGGGCGGGTGGTTCGAGCGCAACCAGTCCGCCGACTCGGAGCCGGGTCCATCCTGACCTCGGCCTCGGCCGCCCACGCGACGGCGCCTCTACACGGCTGCGAGGGCAGCCTCGTCGACACCGACCCGCGGCTAGCCCGCCGCGATCGGGGATCGGCATCTGCGTCAGGGGGTCGCGCCAGCGCTCCCCCAGGGCGCCTGCTCCGAGGTGCGTCGTTCGCAAGGTGTCGAAGCTGACGATGACGGGGTCGGGGACACCAGGCCGCAATCGCGGCTCGCGTTCGTGTGTCTGTGCCACGCTCGTCTCATGACGGGCCTGACGGGAGCGATCATCGCCGGGGTCGTGGCGCTCCTGGTCGCGATCGGAACCCAGGTCGAGCTGGCCCGACGCGAGCGGCGAGCACGCGTCTATGAACGTCGCCGGCAGGCACTGCTCGACACTCAGGGGGCGGTCGTCGCGATGCGAGGCCGACTGCGCGAATACGGGCTCATCGCGCGAGCTGGAGCCGGGATGCCCTCGCCCGAGCTCGATGAGGCCCAACGCCGGTTCGACGATGCCCGCGTGCTGGTCACGGTCACCTTGACCCGGGTGGAAGATCGCCGCGTCATCGACGCGACCGAGTCGTGGGCAGTCGACGCACAGCAGCGGTTCGTCAGCACACAAGATGTGAGTCCTCGGGACGAGGACGCGGACTGGGATGCGCTGCACGAGGCGTTCGCCGCCGCCTTGCGCTCGGCGACAGGCCTGGGACCGGCGCTGAAGAGCTGAGCGACCAGCGGGAGCGGCGGGCGCGACCTAGCTGGCGACAGAGGCAAGGCTCGCCGCAACGTCGAAGCGTGCCGTGGCCTCGAGCTCGCTGGCAGCAAGGGTCGCGTCCTGAGCGAACTGTGTCGGCGCTCCGGTGAGGACCATCTCGGCGGCGTTGGCGTCGAACAGGATGCGGCGTACGAGCTGAGCTGCGAACGAGGCGGTGCCGCTGAGGAGATTCGAGGCGTCGACGACCACGTGGACGCCGTCCAAGGGGCCTTCTGCGGCCGTGAACGCGTCGACCATCTCATCGGCGAAGTCCCGGCCACTAACGAGGCGCGGTAGCCGGATGGTCTTCGAGTCCGTCATCTTTAGTTCCCTACCAGTAGCTCGGGGTCGTGTCAATCGCGACTGAGTCCATTCTGGCACGCTCAGCGCGGCGCCGGCAGCGTGGAGGCGTGTCGTGCCTGAGCCAGGGGTACCCAGCCTTCGAGCACGGTCCCTGCGCGCCAGGCGCGGGTGGGCTGGTGCGTGCGCCCGTTGCGGTCCGCGGCTGTGAGTGCGTCGCCCGAGGCGACCACCAGTTGACCACCCAGAGCACCAACATCTCGCAGGACGGAGGGCAGCCCCCGCCCGTGGGTGGCCTCAGTCAGACTGCTGGCACCGGACAGCGCCATCGCGATGGCAGTCCGAGCGTCGGTGGCACCACGTGTGCGCAGTGTGGCGAGCATGCCGACGCCGGCGTCCGCAACGGCGAATCGGATGACGCCTTGAGCGGGGATGGTCTGCGCTGCGACGAAGCCGATCGTGCCGGAGTGCTCGTGCACGTTGGCGCTGATCTCAGCCAGCGAGTTGTGCAAGCCCGCGGCCGTGTCGGCGTCGAAGGCGGCCACCTTGTCGTACACCAGCGTCGCCATGGCGCGGACGTCCGCCGGACGCTGCAGAGCCGTGAGCTCGGTGAGGACATCGGCGCGGTCGCGCTCACGGACCTCGGGAAGGTCGTGCCGCGCGCCGACACGGTCGAGCACGTGACCAAGACGCATACGTGCTGCATAGCGGGCTTGGTCTCCCTGAGGTCCGAGGAGTTCGAACGGCGTGCCCACCACGTGCGCGTCGTGGGCGGCCGACGCCACGCAGACCAGGTGGAGTGGGTCGAGCCATCCCGCGGAGCGGAGGTCGATGCCGCGACCCGCTTCTGTCTCGCGCACGGTCAGTAGTGCAAGCCGACGACTGTGCGAGTCGACCGACATGGACATCTGAACCTCGATGGAGCCGACCTGTGCGAATGGGAGGGAGAGGATGACGAGGCTGTCACGCCCGCTGCCCGAGACCCCGCTGACACGCTCGAAGGGGCTCATTCGCCGCGTTGAGACGAGCGGCGCAGCTGACGATCGGCGACTGCAACTTTTCGCAGAACGAAACCTGAGCGGGCGGACGCTCGACGGCCGGACCCTATGCGCTGCGTCCGGACAGGCGGGGCAGGCTCCGAGCGATGAGGTCTGGCCGTGCCGCTCGGATGAGATCAGCTTGATTCCGACTTCGCGCGGACAACGTGGCGTTAACCCAACGAGTCTCACAGCTGCTCGACATCATTGATCAGGAGAGCCGTGTCCACCGCGAGCAGGCCGAGGGCTGGATAGCGATCGTCCGCGCCGCCAGCGCGCCGGCCAACCTCCAGCTGCTGGACGACATGCTGAGTCACCTAGACCGGCCCCCGACCGGAAGGTGACGAGTAAACCCCGGTGCCGGCGCTTGGGCGGGCAAGATGAAGATGACCCGGACCGTTCAGCTGTGTACCGTCCTGGCCCCGCGTAGTGATCGGCGTTCACGGGTAGCGGCAACGGACGGGGGTACGGCGACCGTACGCCGACCTCGCTTCGCCGGTAGACATTCACCCGAACGTGTGTTCGACTAGGTGGTCGACCGGACACCGCCGTCTGTGATCGGCTAGCCGTCGTTTCCGCCCTGACGCCCCGCCCGGTCCTAGCGACCGTCGGCGCCGACAGCAGGCGGAACTGTCAGACCCCCGTGCAAGCATGACGGCCGAGATCAACCCCTGCGGGCACGGCATGCCGTCGCCGTCCCGCCCGACCTTTACGAAGGCACCACGATGCACGAGTTCGTCACGCACACCGTTCTCGCGGCCTACGCCGTCAACAGCGTCAACGTCCCGTCCGACACCGCCCGTAAGCGACGTGAGCAGGTCAACCACCTGCGGACTCGGCTGGAGTCCTACATCGCCGAGCACCCCGACTACGACCTGGTGAAGATGCGCGCCTCCGGCAGCGTCGCCAAGCACACCGCGATCCGCGGCGCTGGCGGCTCCGACGCCGACGTCGCCGCGTACGTCCGCGCTGCCAGCGTCGGCGGCACTGGCGCCGAAGAATCCGGTCTGCTGGATTGGCTACGGGACCGATGCATCGAGGTGTACGGCAAGACGAAGGTCGCCGACGACTTTGTCATCTCCCAGCACGCCGTCGGCATCACCATGATCGGCAGCGGCCTGAAGATCGACGTCGCGCCGGTGCTGTACGAAGGCGGCGAAGACGACCGCGGCTGCCTCATCACCCGCGACGGACGACGGGTGTTGACCTCGGTCTCCCTGCACCTGAAGTTCCTGAACTCGCGCGCCTCCACCGCAGGCCCCGAGTACAAGGAGTTCATCCGACTGGTCAAGGCGTTCATCAAACGGTCCAAGGCCGAACTCGGCGACGAGTTCAAGTTCAAGAGCTTCCTGGCAGAGCTGATCGTCGCGCACCTATGGGACACCGGTTGGAACGGTGAGCCTCTGGCTCTGCACGACTACCCGCGGGCGTTCGAACAGTTCCTCGGCTTCATCGTCAACGGTGGCCTGAAAGAACCGGTCTTGTTCGACGACTTCTATAGCGCCGCCGACGTCACCGTCCCGTCCGAGCCGATCTGCGTGATCGATCCGGTCAACCCCACCAACAACGTCGCCGGCGCCTACCAGGAATCCGATCGGCTCCGACTGGTCGACCGTGCTGCGGACGCTCTCGACGCAGTCACCTGGGCTTCGGCCGCCAACACCAAGTCCGCCGCCAACGACGCCTGGCGGACGCTGTTCGGACCTACCTTCCACGGGGCGTGACCGATGACCTCAAGCCTGACCCGCAGCGCCACCTCCACCTTCACCATCACCGACGCCCGATATATTGCGAGCAAGCTCGGCGCCGACCTGCGCAACCTCAACGCGATGTACGGCAAGCCCGCGCTCGTCGACATCCCCGACTACGTCGAAGAGGTCGCGCAACTGCTAAAGGCCGGGTACCTGAAGTCTGTGGACTTCGGGTTCAAGTCCGGCACCGAATGGAAGTTGCGGTTGCGCTACACCGCCACGGCCAACGGTTACCTGGACGACAACAACCCCGGGCAACTCCCGCGGTCAGCACCCGTCGCCAACCTGCCGTTCTACAGCTTCCTGACCTACTCGGCTGCACTCGATCTGCTGCCGTCCAACGCGCGCGTCGAGTTCCTGGACGCCCTGCCCGTGCACCGGGTGACCGGCACCGAACCCACGACTGGCGGCGGGTCTTACGGAGTCACGAAGTCCTACGCGCGCGCCGAACACGGACTCGAACGCGGCGTTTACACCGCCGCATCCTGACCTGACCCACCTGCCCATCCGGCTACGCGCGCCGCGCGGCGCCAGTCAGAACCATCCCGCACGGGCCGTCTCGACATCCGAAGGGGACCATGAGCACCCAAGAAGACCTGTTCTTACCCGTCGTCGAACTCCCCGACGAGGTCCGCGACGAGCGGTACCGCCGTCTGGTCGGTGTCGACGACATCAAGACGCGGCTGCGCCGAGAAGCGTCGGTACTGGTCAACCCGCAGTCACTGACCGACTGGGCGCGCCGTCACCACCGCGACGTCAACGCCGACGCATTGACCGCGACGTTGAGCGACCGGGCGCCGCTGATCATCTTCGGTGGTGACGTCGGCTCCGGAAAGTCTGCCCTCGCCGAGAGCTTCGGCTGCGACCTCGCCCGCACCCATCGGCTCTCTGCGCAACTGTTCCGGCTGAAACTGACCGCCCGCGGCACCGGCTTGGTCGGTGAGATGACAACGCTGGTCAGCGACGCCTTCGCGATGATCCGGCGTGAAGCCGAGCAGTCCCGACGTGGCGACAAGATCACCGCGATCCAGATCTTGGTCATCGACGAGGCCGACGCCCTCGCCCAGTCCCGCGAGGCGCAGCAGATGCACCACGAGGACCGCGCCGGCGTTGATGCCTTCCTCGCCGGGATCGACGACCTCGCCGGGAGCGGCCTTCCTGTGGTCGTTGTGATGTGCACCAACCGGCTCGACTCGTTGGATCCGGCCGTCCGGCGGCGGGCCGCGGCCACGTTCGAATTTTCCCGCCCGAACGACGGGCAGCGGCGAATCGTGCTCGCCGACGCGCTGACCGGGTTCGGGCTGAGGGGCAAGACCCTGGACGAACTCGTACGCCTCACCGGCGAGCACGGCGACCGGCCCGGCTATACCTATTCCGACCTCACCCAGCGGCTGGTCCCTACAGCAGTTCTCGCTGCGTATCCCGACCGGCCGCTGACCGACCAGGTCATCCTCGACACCGCGCGAGAACTGGCACCGTCGCCAGTGTTCACTGACCACTCCGGGCCAGCGCGAAACGCATGACCGGGCCGTTGCCGTCGCCGTCCGCGACCGGAGTACGCGTCGGGGGTGACTACTACCAGTGGCTGTGGGTGTGGTGTGCATGCCTCGATGTGCTCCGCGACAACACCGGCATCACCCGAGCCGCAAATCCAGCCGTCACGGTCGGCGTCGAGGACCCAGATGCCGGAACCTTCGACGACGTCGTCATCTACCGGCAGTCACCACCGCACGAGTACACGCAGGTCAAGTACACCGTCGACGGCTCGTCACCGGTCAGCACCGCCTACCTCACCGAATCCGCCACCCTGGGCGGGCGGAACCTCCTGCGAAAGTTCGCCGAAACCTGGGCTACTTTGTCCGCCGACAATGGCCCGGGTCCCCTGCTGCGGCTCGTCACTAACCGAAATGTCGACCCCGGCAACCCGCTGCTCTCTGGCATCGACGCCCGCACCGAGCTGCTCTTGCCCAACGCCGCCGCGCAGGGACCCGCCTCGGCCCGCGGCCGCGAGCGGGCGGCGTGGGCCGCCGCCGCCGGTGTTCCTGAAGCCGACCTGCTGCGGATGCTCGGGCACCTCCAGTTCAAGACCGGACGCGGCATCACGGATGTCGCCGACAATTTACGAGCGCGGATGACCGCCCAAGGTCTGCGCAGCGACGACGCCGCGCTGCTGACCGCGACCGCTTGGGTAGCCCAGCACGTCCGCCACGGCCATCGCCGCATCGACGCCGACACCATCCGAGCCGCGATCGACACCCTTGAACTGCACGCCGGAGACGCCTGGGCAACCCTGTCGATCTCCACGATCAAGCCCGACCCGCTGTCAGACCAGGCCGTCGCTTCGGTCGACTGGGTCGACCGGTTCGACGGAGACGACGAGTACGCCAAACGTCATCCGAAAGCACCTGCGACCTGGCAGCAGTTGAACGACGACATCGCGTCCGCTGCCCGCCAGATCGTTGCGCTTCCTCGGGTCATGATCACCGGGAGTTTTCGTCTGTCGACCGGGTTCACGGTCGGCGCCGCGTTACGAGGTGTGACCGGCGTGGAGATCGCCCGCATGCAGGGCCCGCAACTGTGGCGCTCCGACGCCGTCCCCACCCATGCTGCGGTCACGACCGCTGTGGCTGAACTTGGCGGAAGCGACCTTGCCATCGTCGTGGACGTCGCGACCCGGGCGACGGACGATGTCGTGGAGTGGCTCCAGGCGAACCGGGTCTCGGTGGGCAAGGTCATCTCGGTTGCGCCGGCAGCCCGTGCCCATGACAGGTCGATCAGCTCCGGCGGTGATGCCGTCGCGGTCGCGACGGCGATCCGAGACGTCGCGCGCCAGCACTCGAAGGGCGCGTCGAGGGTGCACCTGTTTCTTGCGGCCCCGCTCGGGTTGGCGCTGCTGCTTGGCCACCGCTGGAACCGTATCAAGCCGACAGTCGTGTACGAAGACCTCGGCAACGACGCTGGTTACGAGTTGGCGTACACCGTGTCGGCGTAACCACGGCCGCATTGCCCGACGGCCGCATGGCAGCCCCTCGTGCAGCCGTTGCGAGCCCGGCAACCGCTGCGAAAGCCCAGGAGCGCTGCCTCGTCGGCGGGTCTCACAGATCGGGTCCGGCCCGCCGAACCCAGCGAGCACGGGTCCACCAAAGGCACCGCTTCGCGGTCAGGATGGAGACCACCTTCTGCGATCGGTTTGCATCACGTCGTCGCCTCGATAGCCGAGGACTAACCACGACCGGCAGGGACCCGGCGACAGCCGCAGCACTGCCCAAGTCGCCGCAAGCTTTGCCGGTCCTGACGTGCGCCTCGACACGAGGACATCGCAGCCGCCTCTTGCCGCTTCGCGTTCCACGGCACTCGGCCAACGGCGCTGCCGCACGAAAGATCACAGATCCCCGGGACTGGCTACTGGAGAGAGGCGCCGGGTTGGTCGATCTGCTAGTCCCACACATAGAGCGGCCAGCGCCGGCGGTCTCAGATGACGAACGGTAACCGGGTGCAGTCGCAGTCGAGGCACGCGACGAGCGACGGCCGGTGTCGCCCGTGACCCAGCTGCCGCGAGGCCTGTGTCTAATTCGCACATGCGTGGTCCGCAACGTTTTTGCACTGAGGTGCGTCAGGCGTACGGACGGTGCGCGCGCCTCAGGGGTCAGGCGGGACGGCCTTGATGGCCGAGTTCAGCGGCCGGCACCTGTCGAACCGCATTCCATTGTTGCCGCGGATAGGTAGGGCCAATGTCGTGCCGCTGCATGTCATCATGGTTCGGTTCGGAGGTCGCGACCGAGGCAGGCCACGCGGTGGCTAGCCGAAGCTCGACTGCTCTAGCGACGTGGGCGTTGGGCAGGGGTCGGTGGCCGACGAGCGCGGGCAGGTGGGCACTGACGTCGTAGCCGGTCTGGTCGGCGCGGTCGAGGCTCTCCGCAAGAGCCGGCCACCCTGAGTCGGCGGTGAGGTTTGGCACGAGTCGGTCGGCGAAGGCGGCCCACCGTGCCTCCGACGACTTCAATGCCGACGCGAGACTGATCTCAGCCGGGTCAGGCACACGCTCGGCGAGAGCCCGGCGTGCCGCGGTTCGGGGGTCAGCGGACCAGATCGTGTGCGCGTCGAGCACCGCCCCCACCGCGGTCTCCGCTGAGACCCCAGTCGCCGCTGTGACGAGCGCGAGGCGACCGGGCCAATTTGTGAGCGGAATCGCCGCGACGACTTGCGCAACCGCGCGCGCCGCGTAGATGCTGCCTTCGACGGTGTCGAGCCGGTCGGCCCAGGGAGCGACGCGGTCGGCGATAACGGTGTCGGCGAGTAGACCAGCGGCGGTGAGGTCGTACCACAGCGTGTCCGGCCCCTGCGTGTGGAGCAGTTCGGCGGGGTCCGTGCCTTCGGTCATGAGCAGCTGGCGGGGGTTGTCGCCGCGGGCCGTGAGCTGCCAGAACGCTCGGTGCGCTGCCTGTCGACCGGCCCGGTCGGCGTCGGTTGCGACGATCACGCCGGGACAGCCGTTGCCGATGAACGGGCGCAGTGCGTCGGCCTGGGTATCGGTGAACGAAGTGCCGAGCGGGGCGACGCCGACGAAGTCGCCGCGGCCCGCGAGGGTGACGGCCAATGCGTCCATCGGACCTTCCACGAGTACCGGGGTGGCACCGTCAGCGAGGGCGGCGGCGTTCTCGGCCAGGCCGTAGAGCTCGTTGCCCTTGACGAACAGCTCGGTCTCGGACGAGTTGAGGTACTTGGGCCCAGCGTTGTCGGCGTCGCTCCTGTCAGGGTGGCGCCGTCCGATCCAGCCCCGGATCTCGATGTCGCCCCGGGGCCCAACCGCCGTGATCGGCACAACGAGCCTGTCGCGGAACCGGTCGATGACGCGGCCGGTCGAGGCGTAGGTGCCGAGGCCGGCGGCGAAGATCTCCTCGTCGGTGGCGCCGAGCCCGCGCAGGTGGGTGGTGAGCCCCGTCCACCCGCCGGGTGCATAGCCGACGACGAAACGGTCGTCTGCGGCCAATTCGGTACCGAGCCGGTCGGCCAGGTAGCTCGGAGCCCACGACGAGGGGTAGCGCTCAATGAAGTACGCCGCGGCCTGAGCGTTCAGTTCAAAAAGGCGTCCGCGTGCTGCCGATGCGTCGTCTGTTCCGCTCGCGGTCGTGTGAACCGGTTCCTCCGCGGCGGGAGGGGTGTCTTCGTGCTCGGGCTCGATGAGCCCTTCCAGCCAGTCGCTGTCCGGTGCGCCGTCGGATCGGGCCAGCAGTTCGAGTTCGTGCAGGTCCGCCTGGGGAGCTTCTTCGGCGGCCGTCGGTGGGTCGATGACGTGTGACGGCGGGTCGGTGAGCATGCCGATGCGCCAGACGAGCGCGGTGGCGAGCTCGTCGGCACGAACAGACTCCTCGTAGGGCACGCCGGTGCGGAGCAGGTCGTGAGCGGTGGTGAGCAGCAGTTCCGGTTCCCAGCCACCTCGCTGAGCGTGGGTGACCGCAGCGACCAGGGCGGGCCACGCCGGGTCGGTCCAGACGCGCTCGGCATCGGGGGCGCCGAGAACCGCGACGAGCGTTGGCGTCCAGGCCGGACGGAGGGACTCGGAGACCGAGTGCTCGGTGGCGGTCATCGCGGCTGGAGCCAGATGTGGCACCAGCCGCCACCAGAGGGCGGCGGCCGGCTGCTCGTCGGGCAGGGGGGCTTGGGCCCCGGCGGCTCGCACGAGTGCGGCGATGTCGATGCCCGCACGGTCGGCGATAGCGAGGCGGTCGGCGAGTGTGGGCCAGTACGGGTCGGTGGCGATGCGGCTGTCGATGGCGGCGACGATCGGGGCCCAGCGTCCGGTGGCTGTGCGTGGGTCGCCGAGCACCCGGGCGATTCGCTGGTCGAGGCTGCGCTGGGCGCAGGCGTCTGCCGCGGCGAGCGCGGCCGGCCCCGTCGTCCGGCGGTCGGAGTCGTCGACGTTGTTCGCGGCCCGCCAGACGGCGAGTTCGGCGACCAGGCCGAGGTCACGGTCGAGTAGCGGGGAGGCCCAGGTAGGGGCGCTGGTGGGTGTCCACCCGCGTGCCCGGGTGGCGACCGCATCCGTCACACGGGTGACGGCGTCCGCCTTGTGGAGCAGGTAGTCCCCCCAGGTCCGGTCACGGCTCAGTGCGGGTGGGATGGGAGGGAGCCACGGCAGTGGACCTTTGTCGGCTGAGCGTCGTCCGGCGGGGTCGAGCCGCCATTGGAGAACGGCGGCTGCGTCATGGGCGTCGTCGACGCCGCGTCGTCCGGGTGCGTCGACCGCGTTGCGGAGGACGGTCGCGGCGTCGTCGCCGGCCACGGCCAGCAGGGTGAGGTGCGATCGCAGCGCGGGGTACGCCTCGAGCTCTGTCACGCCGGGCACGACGGCATCGGCAGCGATGTCGATGGCCTGCAGGGCACGCGGACCCAGATGCTCTGCGGCGGCAACGCCCAATGCGTCGGCGTACTGGTCCGCGCACGCCGCCAGTCGGAGAGCCGGGTCATCCGCCGTGCGCTTCGCGCTGGCTGCGGACACGGGGGCGCCGTCGCGCGCGAGGACACGGGTCAGGATGTCGACCGCCGTCGGGGGCAGCAGCGCGTCCCGGGTGACGACGGAGTGGGGGTCGCCGTCGCCTGCAGTGGCGAGGAAGACGTGGTTAACGTGTCGGCCGCGGGTCATCGCGACGTACAGCAGTTGCCGGGTCTCGCCGCCGGTCGCGACGGTGTAGGCGGCGTCGGCGGTGATGCCCTGTGCGCCGTGGACGGTGGTGGCGTACCCGAGGGTGACGTGCTCGGCGACGTAGGCCGCGGGCAGCGTGAGGTGCCGGCCGGTGCGCCGATGGGTGACGTCGAGTGATCCGGACTCGCGGACGGTGTCGACCGTCCAGCGGTCGCCGTTCTTCACCCAGTCGGTGCCGCTGAGCGTAAGTTTCCGGTTGTTCTTGCGGGTGATGATGACGTCACCGGCGGAAGCGCGAAGGCCGTCGACGAGCGTCACCTCCCGTTCGGCGCCGGCGGTGAGGCCGTCGATCCGGTCGTGCCGGGCGCGCGTGTTCAGGTCGGCGACGAGGTCTCTCGTGGGCGCCACCATGATGGCGTCGCGACCGGCGGCATGGTCGGCCGCCCACGCCGCGTACGCGTCATCGGCCGCGGTCGTGGAGTCGCCGACGTGCACCCGGCCGTTGTCGACGTAGTACGCAATCGCGGCGGCGTCACCGTCTCGGAGAGCGAGACTGGCGGCGCCCTCCGCGTGATTCGGAGCGCCGGTCTCTGGGTGGGTGAACCGCATGACCTGCGACAGGGTGACCGCGCCTTGGTTGGCTGCGACGTCGCGCAGCACTCCGCCGGCGCCGATCGCCGCGAGCTGCTGATCGTCGCCGACGAGGCGCACGGACCCGCCACGACCGACCACGTACTCGATGGCCTCGGCGAGGTCGAGGGTTCCGGCCATGCCGGCTTCATCGATCACCACGAGTGTCCCGGGGCCGATCGAGTCGACCCACCCGGGCACATCGGTGCCGGTTGAGAGCGCGTGGAGCAGCTTCGCCAGGGTGTCGGTCTCGGCGCCGATCTCCGCGCGCAGCACGGCCGCGGCTGCTGCCGACGGTGCCAGGCCGACGACGTTGCCGCGGGTGTCATCGTGGCCCTGCGCAGCGGTCCAGGCGCGGGAGAGCACGCGCATCGCCGTGGTCTTGCCGGTGCCGGCCGGTGCCAGCGCGAGCTGCACCCGTGCGCCCGATGTCGCGAGGGCGCGGACCAGCTGTGCCTGGCCGGGGTTCAGCTCGACACCGTTGGCGGTGGATTCCAGCAGTGCCATGTCGACCGTGGCATCGGTGACGACGCGGCCGTCACGGCGGGCGGCGTGAGCGACGATCGCTTCCTCGGCGGCGATGATCCGCGTCGACGTGTAGGTCGTGGCCCCGGCAACCCGGTAGACAGGGCTGCCGTCGCGTCGGCGCAATGTCATCGGAGTGAGTGCATCGTCGCCGGGTTCGACGTGTCCGAGCAGGATGGACCTGAGGGGCGTGAGTGCCGCGGCGACCACGTTGTCGACGGCCCGATCGAGTTCGGCAGCGGGGACTCCGGCTCGGCGCACCTGGCGTTCGGCCTCGGCGCGAATGTGGTGCGCGCTCCACGTTGCGCGGGAGGCCTGGACGTTTAACAGGACGGTGTCGGCGGTGACGCCCACCCATGTCCCATCGACCTTGATGGGCTTTCGTCCGTTGCGCCGGGGCGCCAGCGCGGTGCGCAGGTAGTCGCGTAGACCGGCCTCGCCTCCCAGTACGGCGATGGCCTCGGTCCGCCAGGTCGCGCGCTGCTCGGCGTGGGAGCGGGGTGCGTGCTTCGCTTGCCGGGTCTCGGTGTTCGCTCGTGCGGCCAGAGCGATGGCTTCCAGCGAGGTCGGCGGACGCCCGTGGTCCACCTGGAACGTCGCTGACAGCGCCGCCCGGCGGACGTCGATCGCAGCCCGCCGTGACGACCAGCGGCGGGGGAGTGGGCCGTCGATGCCGACGATCTCGCGGACCGGTCGCTTCGTCGGGTCGTCACCGGGGCGGTCGGCGAACTGCACGCCGAGCCGGTCGATGAGGAAGCTCTCCAGTCGGGTGTTGTACCGCTCCGAGGCGGCGACGTTGTTCGTGAAGATCGGGCGCCCGTCCAGCGCGAGCCACGCGCCGTCGAGTGCCTGCACCTTGTTGCTGATCGCGACGTGGGTGTGCAGATCCGGGTCGCCCGCGCGGGAGTCGCGGTGGGTGAACGCGGCGGCGATCAGGCCGTGGACGTCGACTTGGGCGACTCCGTTCCGGCCTCGCCGGGTGTAGGTCGCGTTGTCCTCCAGCCAGGTCAGCGTGTCGCGGACGGCGTCGTGGTGGGCCTTCTCGATCACGGCCGCCACCTCGCGCGGTGCGACCGCCCACAGCGTCGACACGCTCTTCACGGGACTGAACGCGAGGTCGTATCCGGCGACGGCGGTGGTGGCCTGCCGGGAGATTCGCGCGAGATGCCCCGAGAGTTCGCGGGCGTCGAGCGGCGGCCGACCGAAGGTCTCCGCAAACATCTGGGTGGCCAGGGCGGTGCGGATCTGAGCCCGCACCTCGGCGGGGACCGGTGTGTCTGCCTGCAGACCGAGGGCGGTGTTGTGGTCGCGGTAGGCCCCGGCCGAGCGGCGGTTGAACTGGTTCGCCTGCTCGTGGATCCGGTACGGCGTGCCGAGGCGGCTCGCCTGCCGGACCTGCGCCGGAGACCTACCTGCCGCGACTGCAGCACGTTCCAGCTGTTCCGCCTCGGGATGGCGTCCCTCACCGAAAAGCGCGACCATCTGAGCCTCGGTCACACCGTTCTCTGGGTGAAAGTGCGGCACGGAGGCCACACCGGATCCCAGCCAGACGCCGGGGGATTCACCCTTCTCCGCGTAGTAGGCACCGAGGTTGTCGTAGCCGCGATTCGTGGCGTCGTTCGCCGCCACCTGGCGCGTCAGGTACGTGTATCCGTCGCCCGCGGTGAGCTTGTGCACCGTCATCACGGCCCGACTCTCACGGAGTCATCTGCCAACGCAGCGAGGTGAGGTACAGCGGGTGACGCCGGAATGCATGAGGTGTGTCAGGTTTCGCGGTTCGTCCCGCACTTGCGGTTGGACGTCCGGCCGAGCGAGAAGTCCGCGGGTGAGCGTCGGTTGGTGCTGCCGGCGTCGAGTGGCCGGCGATGGAGTACACCGACGTGGCGTAGGTGGGTGTGACGATCCGATGACGAATCATCACGCGACGGAGGTTGGTATGGCCGGCAGGAATGTCATGACGAGACAGACGGCATTGGCCCGTGCGCGCGAACGGCGCCGTGAACTCGATCGCGCGCGAGGGGACCAGGACGCGCGAATCGAAGCCGCGACGGCGGCGGCGTTGCTGGCGTTGGAGGTCCGTGCCGAGGCAGCTCGCGCTCTGGACGCCACGCAGGCCGACGTGGCGGTGGCGCTCCGCCAGCTGCTGGCCGAGGGCGTCAGCGTCAGCCGGGCGGCAGCGCTACTGGAACTGGACGCGGCCGAGGTGCGTCGGGTGACCCGCGCTGAGCGACTGTCGGAACCCCGCGCCGCTATCGGTGGTGACACTCAGAAGGAAGACGGCCGTCAGCGGCCGGTGTGACGAGCGCCGAAGGCGTCAGGGGGCCGGAGGCGGGGACAACTGCCCGATGCGTTGCAGTGGACTGCGGTTCGCGCGTCGCTCCACGTCGGCTAGGTCGGCACCGGCCGGGTAGTCCCGCAACGGGATGCCCGAGCTGGGTACCGGCGCGTCGCCGCGTGCCTTCTCCACGACGGCCCACATCGCGTCGATGTGGGCACCAGGGTCGTCGTCGAACCCGGACTCGACCGTGACCTCGACGGGGACGCTCAAGCCGGGCAGCAGTTGCACGACGGCAGCACGGACGGCCGCGGCGTAGGAGCCTCCGTAGGCCGCGATGTCGTCGTCTTGGAGTTTGTGGAGTTGAACGGTCAGCTCGTCGAGCGTGGCGGCTGCCGCTTCCTGCTCTGGTGTCCACGGGGTCGGGTCGCCGGTGAGCGTGCCATCGGGGTGATGGGTCATGGATGGAAGTGCAAGCGCGTCGTAGCGACGCTCCAGCGTTGCCTCGTCCTCGTCATGCAGACGCCAATACCCCTCGTCGAAGAGCAGCTGCTCCGGCCGCACCACGAAGTGCAGCGGCTCGGTGCGGTGGTGAAACAGAACGGAAAGGTCGTCGCCGACAGTCGAGACGAGCATGTCTCGCACGTGGGCGGCCTCCCACGATCCGGGACGACGGGCCAGTGCGGTCTCGATGTCGCCGATGTTGGCCACAGCGCTGGCCACGGCGAGCGTCACGAACTCGGCGAAGTCAGGACCGTGGTCCAGCCGGGCAGCGGCGGTGAGGGCCTGCACGGCGTCGGCAAGCAGCTGCCGGGGCGATGGCTGAGTGGTGTCAGGTGCGTTCACGTTGTGTCCTCTGATTGTGAGCTGTAGACGTCGGATGAGGTCGACCTGCGGTCGCCACTCCTACGCAGCGCGCGCCACGGCATGACGGCGCCGGGAGACGGTGCGCATCGTGGTTCCGAGCCGGTCGGCGATGGCGCGGATGGACTCGCCGCGCTCGGTAAGCCGCCGGACGACCTCGTACTGCTCGTTGCGGGTGAGTTGCTCGAGTCGGATGCCGTCGCCGGCCAGGGCGCGTTCGACCGCGATCTCGTCGATGTCGTCACCGGTGAGGTGAGCTCCGATCCTCGGATGCGGCGAGGCGTCGGTGTCGATGTCGTCCCAAGCCAGTGGTGGTTGCCAACCGTTGCGTGCCGCCCACGCCAGTGCTTCACGCGCCGGGCGGCGGTCCAGCGCCGGGCGGACGTCCCACAGCTGCTCGTACAGCGACTGAACGGCCGCGGCGGTGCCCGCGGTGACACGAATACCGCGCATCGTGCGGGCGACATGGGTGGGTGTCCGCTCGAGGCGAGCTGCGAGCTCGCGGAGATCCCATCCGATCGCGACCAAGGCCTGAAGGCGACGTCGCGTACCGGTGGAATCGAGTGTGCTCCGATCGGCCCGGTTTACCCGCTCAGGTTTGATGGCGAGGATCGCCGTGGCGGTCGCCGGTCGGATCTTCATCCGTGCCGGCCCACCTTCGGGCCCGGTCGCGATGACGGCACGCAATGTGGTCGGTGAGATCCCGGCGAGGACGGCTATGCGTCGCAGCCCCAAGCCGGTGGCCCGCAGTTCGCCGACGCGCGCTCGGGCCGGCGCGGCCGGCACGAAGGGAGCCCACCGCCCGTAGGTCCGCTCACGCGTGACGACGCGGCTGGCAGCTGTGTTGGCCGCGGTGCACCGCGTACACCGGCACCGGTCCTTGACGTAGGCGGCCCGCGTGCCGTGGGTGTGGGTCGTGCGCTCGTGCAGGCAGGCCCGAGTAGGGCCGGCGTGAGCTCGCCTGGCCCGCTGCTCGGCGGTTGCAGCAGCGCGCAGGTGCCGCACGCACGAGTGCAGACCGTGGTGGTGTGCGGCCATGGCGTCTGTTGAGTACGAGCCCGAGAAGCCGCAGGTGGGGCAGGTCCGTGTGACGGTCATCGGGCAGGTTGGGGTCGGCAACAGGTGGGTCCTGTGTCCGCATGCCCGGCGACGCGGGCCCGCTCGAGAACCGCGTCGATCCAGTCGGTGCGAACGGTTCCCCGGTCGCCGACGTGGTCGTCGAAATCCATGGCCCGGAACTCTTGGCGGATCAATTCCCATTCCGAGCTGATGAGGAGGTGCTCGAGGTGGGCCTCGACGGTCGCCCGGTCGACGTAGGCGAGAGAGAGTCCAAGATGGTCGCCGACGTCCCGCAGGAGGTGGTGGACATGGCCGTCGTAGGCGACGACCAAGCAAGTGAGGGCTTCGAGGCGAGCGGGCGTCAAGGGAGCGGCGGCCCAGGTGCCCGTGGCGGCAGTTGCAGTCATACGTTCGCTCCGGGTGCGAATGGGGTTGTCAAACAGCCTAGTAGGCAAATCGACTATAGGCAATTAGGCAAGCGTGAGAGGCCCTCTACGCTGTCGGCGTGAGTGACGGGTCGGTCGTCGCCGCGGCGGAGATCGCCGCGATGCTCGGCGTGAGCAGGCAGCGGGTGACGCAGTTGACTGCTAAACCCGACTTCCCGGCGCCGTTGACGACGCTGTCGGTCGGCAAGATCTGGTCCTACGACGACGTGCGCTCATGGGCCGAGGCCACCGGCCGAACGGTGCGCCCGGCCGGAGGCTGAAACTGGCGCCGGGCTGGTTACTGCCGTCCCGGCCGGTGCTCGCGGCGTCACCCACTCACCCCTTGTCTGTTCGATCCTGAGTGAGCAGGCGCCGTGGACTGCCAGTTGGTGACGTCCATGCCGACAAAACCGCCAGCACGGTCCGCCGTGCCGGACTAGTTGTGCTGGTCAGCGGTGATACATCGGAGCGCAACCGACATGCCCGAAACTCTGGGAACGTACGCGGCGCCCACGCTGACGGATAGCGAACTGAGCCTGACCGCCGCCGCGCCTCGGGTGCTGTCCCGTCGGCGGGGCCGTGTCAGTTCCTCCTGTGGCCCTTGGCAGCAGGGCAGCAGTCAGAACGACTGGCGGATGATCACGATTCGCGAACATCTCGGCGCCTGGAGGGCGGTCGTGGTGCTCTGGCTATGGCCCGGCAGCCTCTCCGAGCTGGTAGGCGTCTTCGGCTGGTTCGGCTCGCGGGATCGCCGTCACGATCGGCAGGCGGTCGCCGTCGGAGCAGCTCTTCTCACCCGTCACAGCGACGAGCCGGCGTAACGCCCTGCCGCCGGGCCCTTCAAGGGCCTGTCACAACGGACTGCACAGCGACGTCGACTACGGCGTCGTGGCGCCGGTCGCGGGGCTGCTCACATCCGTGCCCGGTGGAGTTGGCCCGAAGACTGTCGTGATGGTGCCCAGCAACACGGTGACGGCAGCGTCGCTGCAGCAGAACTTGAAAGTTCGACCCCACCAGGCACGAGACGGTCAGTTCAGCGAGCGGGACGGGCACTCGTGTCTGCGGTCAGCCACTGGCGGAGTTCAGCCGAGTCGGCGCCGAGCTGCGGTGGGCGGCGGTCATGGCGCAGGGTTGATCGCTCGAAGCGGATGGGATTGGCCAGTGTACGAATCGGGTCCGGCCCTCCGTGGTCGTACACCGGGGCCAGCCCTAAACCCTCGGCCAGTTCGATGGCCCCGCCGATGTCGTTGACCCGGCCGGCTGCGACCCCGACTTGCTGGAGGCGGTCGGCCCACGTGGCTGCACCGGCACCGGCCATCGCCGCTTCGAGCTCCACGATCAACTCGTCGCGGTGGGCTACTCGGGCGGAATTTGTCGCGAACCGATCGTCGTCAGCCAAGCCGGTGCGTCCGAGCACACCCACCATGGCTGCGAACTGCCGGTTGTTGCCGATCGCAACGGCCAACGGGCCATCGGAGGTCCGAAGCGTCTCGTAGGGCGCGATGCTCGGATGCTTGTTTCCCATGCGGTGAGGTGCAGGTGCGCCGTTGATGTAGGCAGCGCCCTGATTGACGAGGGACGCGATCAGGCTTGAGAGCAGGTTGACCTCGACGACTTGGCCCCGGCCGTCAGCGTCGCGAGTCCGCAGAGCGGCCAGGATGCCGATGGTCGCGTGCAGCCCGGTCAGGACGTCCACGAGCGCCACTCCAACCTTGGTGGGGTCGCCGTCGGACGCGCCCGTGATGCTCATGAGGCCGCCCACGGCCTGCGCGACGAAGTCGTAGCCAGGACGGTCCGCACCCGAGCCGGATCCGAACCCGCTCACCGAGCAGTAGACGAGGCCGGGGTTGTCCGCGTGGGTCGATGCAGCATCAAGGCCGTACCGCGCCAAAGTCCCCGGGAGGAAGTTCTCGATCATCACGTCGGCGCGGGCGGCCAAGGTGCGAGCCAGTGCGAGGTCCGTCTCGTCGCCCAGATCCAGCGTCAGACTTCGCTTGTTCCGGTTGACGCTCGTGAAGTACGTCGTCGTGTCAGCGACGTGCGGCGGTCCCCACTGGCGGGTGTCGTCGCCCAGGCCCGGGCGTTCGACCTTGATCACCGTGGCACCGAAGTCGGCCAGGAACATGGTGGCGAGAGGGCCGGCGAGGACCCGGCTGAAGTCCGCGACCAACACGCCGTCCAAGGGGCCAGCAGCGGGCTCCGCCATGTGATCCTCCATGCCTGCTCTGGCAACGTCGCCGCCGCCGGGTTAGATTTTAGAAAATCTAGCGCACCACGTGGAGGTGGTCGTGATCGAAGCGGGAAAGGGTGACACGCCCCGACTGCGAACGGTCGTCACCGTGCAGCACGCAACCTTGACGTGGTTGCGAGAACAGATCGCCACCGGCGTGCTGAAGGCGGGCGACCAGGTACGCCAGGAGGTTCTGGCCCGCGAGTTCGGCGTGAGCGTCCCGCCGATGCGCGAGGCTTTGCGCACGCTCGAAGCCGAAGGTCAGCTCGTGTACGCGCCTCATCGCGGCTACTTCGTAGCCTCGATGAGCTACGACGAACTCGCCGAGACCTACCGCATCCGTCAGCTGCTGGAGACCGAAGCCATCACACGTTCCGTGCCCGGTCTCGGCAGGGAGGACGTGACGCGGATGCGTGAGGCGGTCTCGGCAATGGAACGCCACCACCGCACCGCCGATGTTCGCGCCATCGCCGAGGCCAACCGCGTCTTCCACTTCACGCTGTTCGACGCGGCCGCCATGCCGCGGATGGCCGACATGATCCGGGTGCTGTGGAGCACGACCGACCGTTACCGCTCGCTGTACTTCGCCACGGCGGAGCACCGACTACGAGTCAACACCGAACACCGCGCCATCCTCGCCGCGACGAGAGCGGGGGACTCCGCCCTCGTCGTCGAGCTGTCGCACCAACACCGCCTACGTTCCCTTGACGCGCTCGCCCGCACCTTCGAGGCCGAGACGTCCTCGGCCCCCTCCTCCTCGCATGGCTGATCGACCCATCACACCCAGACCGGAGAACCGAATGCCCCAGCCCGTCACCTCCCACCTCGACGTCGACACCCTGCTGTCCGACGAGGAACGCGCCATCCGAGACACCGTCCGGGAGTTCGTCGACAAGCGTGTTCGCCCAGACATCGGCCGCTGGTTCGAGGAGGGGATCAGCCCGAAGGATCTCGCCCCGGAGCTCGGCAAGCTGGGTGTGCTCGGGATGCACCTCGACGGCTACGGCTGCGCCGGAACCAACGCTGTGAGCTACGGCCTGGCGTGCATGGAGCTCGAAGCCGGCGACAGTGGTCTGCGAAGTCTGGTGTCGGTGCAGGGCTCGCTGTCAATGTTCTCGATCTGGAAGTACGGCTCCGAGGAGCAGAAGCAGGAGTGGCTGCCGCGGCTCGCTGCTGGTGAGGCTATCGGGTGCTTCGGCCTGACCGAGTCCGACTTCGGCTCCAACCCCTCCGGTATGCGGACCGCTGCGGTGCGCAAGGGCGACGACTGGGTCCTCAACGGCTCGAAGATGTGGATCACGAACGGATCCGTCGCAGACGTTGCGACCGTCTGGGCCCGCACGGAGGACGGCATTCGAGGCTTCCTGGTCCCGACCAACACGCCCGGCTTCACGACCTCTGACGTGCACCACAAGCTTTCGCTGCGCGCTTCGACGACCTCGGCGTTGTACCTCGACGACGTTGTCCTACCGGCCAGTGCGATGCTGCCCGAGGCCCGGGGTCTGTCCGGACCGCTCGGCTGCCTCAACGAGGCCCGGTTCGGCATCGTGTTCGGCGCCATGGGCGCAGCCCGGGACAGCCTGGACACCGCCCTTGAGTACGCGTCGACCCGGATCCAGTTCGACAAGCCGATCGCGGCGTACCAGCTGACGCAGGCCAAGCTCGCTGACATGGCCGTCGAGCTCTACAAGGGGATTCTGCTGGCGCTGCACCTCGGGCGCCTCAAGGACGCGGGCGGGGTCCGTGCTGAGCAGGTCAGCATCGGCAAGCTGAACAATGTCCGCGAGGCCATCCAGATCGCTCGGACGTGCCGCACCATCCTCGGCGGTTCCGGTATCACGACCGAGTACTCCCCGCTTCGTCACGCCAACAACCTCGAGTCAGTGCTCACCTACGAGGGCACTAGCGAGGTCCACCAGCTCGCCCTCGGTCAAGCTCTCACGGGGATCTCGGCCTACCGGTAATCGCGACGACGGTCAGTCGCATCAACGTGACTGGCGCCTATTCGATGAGTGCCGGCATCGCCGAGGTATGAGCTCAGACACGAACAACCACAGGGGGTGTTCGAGGTCGACGAGCGTCTGTCGAGCAGGGCCGTGCGCGCATCGATACGCGTTACCGACTTCCCTGCTGGCCCAGCTTGATCAGCTGGGTCTACGAGGCGTTCGTGATCGAACTGTTCTCCCGCCGCGTCGTCGGGTGGCAGGTGTCGCGCTGTCTGCGCACCGACCCGGCCCGGGACCCCCAGGAAATGCGACTGTTCGACGGCACCCCAGCAAGCCTTTGCACCGACGGACTGGTCCACCGGAGTGACCGACACGGCGTGCACTGTTCGTCAGTTCGTCATGCCTCGACGGCTCGCCGAGGTCGGCATCGTCGGCACGGTCGGGACCGGCAGCAACTGTGACAACGCGGTGGCCGAGGGAGCTGAGCTCCTTGCTCTTGGCCGAGCTGGTTGGCACAGGGCCCTTGGAGGACCGTCGCTGTCTTTGGGATCGCCGTCACCGAGTATGTCGACTGTTGAACCGTCGGCGCCCGTCGGCGACATCGGCCTCGACCCATCGGTCCAGTTCGAGACCCAGCACTACGTTCAGCACAACCGCGCGGCGGTAGTTGAACCGGCCCTAGAGAACGCTGCTGAACCCGGGGCGGGCCGAGACCGAGCGGTTCTCACCGGGTCGTGCGGGCCCAGCAGCACCTCTTAAGTCGTGGTCTGTCACGGCCGGAATCAGCCGGTTGCCAGACGTCAAGGCGGCAGTACGCCTGACTCGGATCTACCGGAAGGCACCTGATGAGGCGTCGTCCGACCTCTTCGCGTCCCACGCACGCCCGCGGCTACGTCGTGACTGTGCTCAGCGGTGACTGGGTCACGTCGGATTGTGGGGTTCAGTAGAACGGCGGCGGCGGTCTGACGCTGAACCCCCATCGTCGGGGGGTCTTTGAGCCTTACGGTCGACCCATGACCTCTTCCCCTTCTAGTCGGTATGGCGACGCGTTCGAACGTGACTTCTTCGAGCCGGAGCCAGACGATTCACCGGACGCCGGCGGTTGGGAAGCGGGCACTCACCTCAAGACGACCGGCGCAGTCGTGAAGGCTCACGGCCGGACTCAGGACGCCGCGCGCGCCGCCCTCGAAGTCCTGACCCGCGAACGCCCGCACTGACAGGCACACGTTTCGGTCTGGCTGGCGAGGTCCCTGCCCGGACAGCCGGTCCGCCTGCGACCCGAGATTCGAGCACGGGAGGGAGGCCGGGAAGACCGATCCGTCGTGAGAAAGGGGATTCGAGGCATCGCTCCGCGACGTCGGGCGATCGACCTCACGGGGAAGCAAACCCCGCGGAGGTCAGGACCTTCTGACCGTCATCGGACAGCACGTAGGCGATGAACGCCTTGGCGAGGTCGGCGTTCTTCGAGGCGGTCAGGGACGCGATCGGGTACTCGGTCGTCGCGTTCTGGTCCGCCGGGATCTCGATGCCCTCGACCGCGTCGCCGGCGGCCTTCACGTCGGTGACGTACACGATGCCGGCGTCGACGGCGCCGGTGGTGACCTTAGCCAGGGTCGACTTGACGTCGGCCTCCTGCGTCACCGGGTTCACCGTGATTCCCGCCTTGCTGAATATCGAGGTCGCGAGCTTGCCGCACGGCACCTGCGCCTGGCAGACCGCGACGGTGACGTCGCTCTTGGCGAGGTCGGCGAGCGAGGTCACCCCGCCCGGGTTGTTCTTCGCCACCGCGATCTCGCCGGAGTTGCTGACGAAGTTCTGCGGGGTCGCGGCTGCCTTGGCGTCGACGACGGTCTGCATGTTGCTCGTCGCGGCCGAGGCGAACACGTCGGCCGGCGCGCCCTGCGTGATCTGGGTGGCGAGCGTGGAACTCGCCCCGAAGTTGAAGGTGACCTTGGTGCCGGGGTTCGCCGACTCGAACTGCTGGCCGAGGGTGGTGAACGACCCGGTCAGCGACGCCGCCGCGAACACCGTGATGTCACCGGTGACCGAGGCCGACGGCGAACCGCTCGCCGACGCCCCACCCGACGACGACCCCCCGGCGTCGGACGAGCCCGACGAGCAGGCCGTGAGCAGCACGGTCGTGGCGGCGAGGACGGTGGTCGCGGTGGCGACGCGGTGACGCAGGTGCACGAGGTCTCCTGGGGTGGTAGTCAGCGGTCGCCGGTCGGGATCTCGACAACGACGTTGGTGGACTTGATCGACGCCACGGCCCGCACGCCGGGCTCGAGCCCGAGGTCGTCGGCGGACTCACGGCTGATGAGCGAACTGACCCGGTGCGGGCCCGCCTAGATCTCCACGAGCGCCATGACGCCATCGCGGACGACCCGGGTGACCAGACCGGTGAACCGGTTGCGGGCCGACTCGGCCGCGACCCCCGCCGCGGGCACGAACGCGCCGTCGGCCGCGACCTGCTCGGCGAGCGCCGCGAGGGCCGTTCCGTCCACGGTCAGACGGCCCGAGTCGTCCTGCGCGGTGCTGAGGCGATCGGAATCGAGTAGGCGGCGGACGGTGTCGTCGCTGACGCCGAGCAGGCCGGCGGCTTCACGGATCCGGTACCGGGGCACGTAGCGACTCTATCCGCGAAAGCGGCTCGAATATCTGCGGATCGATGCAGACGCGGCAAGAAATGCAGCCAATCGGTCGAATTCGCGGAGGGACGGCTCAGCTGGCGAGGCGGCCTGCGATGGTGAGCGTCCGGCGGGCTAAGTGGTCGAGCGCCGCGTTTTCGACGTCGGTCAGCGGGTCGTTGTTGTCCGCACCGGTGACGTGTGAGACGCCGTACGGGTTGCCGTCGGCGAACTTGGTCGGATTGGTGTAGCCCGGCGGGACGATGATGCCGCCGAAGTGGTAGATGGTGTTGTACAGGGCGAGCAGGGTGGATTCCTGCCCGCCGTGCTTGGTCTGTGTGGCGGTAAAACCTGCGTAGACCTTGTCGGCGAGTTCGCCGCGTGACCATTGCGGGCCCAGGGTGTCGAGGAATTGTTTGAGTTGGCTGGCAACGTTGCCGAAGCGGGTCGGTGTACCGAACAGGACGACGTCGGCCCACAGCACGTCGTCGGGGGCGGCCTTGGGGTCATTCTTGGTGCGGTCGAAGTGGGCGCTCCAGGCTGGGTTGCCGGAGACGACTTCGGCGGGTGCGAGCTCAGCTACCTGCCGCAGTCGCACATCTGCGCCGTCTGAGGTGGCGGTGGCGGCGATGCGTTCGGCCATCGAGTGGAGAGTGCCGGTGCTGGAGTAGTAGATGACGGCGAGCTTGACGCTCACAGGTGTTCCTTTCAGTGGGCTGTCCGACTGTGGCCGGCGTGTGTCGCCGGGTGAGGCAGGCATGCTCATGCGTGCTGAGCACGTGCTGCTGCGGTGGCGCCGCGGTTAGTCGGTCAGGACCCAAAACTCACGGAACCGAGTCTTGAACGTCCACGTCGACATGTGCCCCTTGGGCAGGAAGGCTGCGTCTCCTGCTTTGAGCTCGATGGCGCTGCCGTCTTCGAGTTCGATGCGCGCTTCGCCTTCGAGCACGTAGATCATCTCGTTGTCGGTCAGCTCATACCGCGTCTGGGAGGGGTCACACTCGAAGAACCCGCACCCACGCGCTCCGTCCGTCCGGTCCTCGTGCAGCGTGAAGCCGCGTCCGGCAGGTTCGCCACTCAAGATCGTGACGCCGTCGGGCTGCCAAGTCTCCAGTTCGGCGGTGGCGGCAGTCGCGGACTTCAGCGTGGTCATGGGGGCCCTCCAGCTTCGTAGGTGCAGTGTGGTTATCTTCCTGGCTCTCAGCTTGGTTCTCTTTGACGGAAACCGTAGGGAAGTGGGTTTCGGTCGTCTGAATACGCACATGTGAGGGGTGCGGCAGCCGGAAGTACGCTAGGCCGGTGGCGGTCGAGGATGATCTGCGGCTGCTGGCCGATGGTGTCGGCGCCCAGATGTCTGCCCTCACCAGGACCATCGCCCGCCGCCTTCGCGAAGAGGTGCCAGAGTACTACGAACGTGACGACCCGGTCTTAGGCGCCGCAGAGACCGACGCCATCGCCGCGTCACTCCGGGACGTTCTTGACGGGCTCGTCGAAGGTCGCATCCCTCCAGATCGCGCGTCCGACAGCATCCTCCGCGAAGCACGGCTCGCCGCTCAAGCCGACATCGACCTCCACGCCCTGCTCCGCACTTCCAGGGTGGGGCAGGCAGCCATGTGGGACAGCTTCCTCCAGGTCTCCAACGACCTCATCCCCGACGCGGGCCGCCGACTAGCCGCACTGCGCCGCGCTAGCCAGTACCACTTCGCGTGGAACGACCGCGTCGCCGAGTCCATCATCGACACCTACGAGAAGGAACGAAACCTCTTCTACTTCCAGGGCCGGGACCGCAAACGGCGCGCGATCCTTCGGGATCTGCTCGCGGGCATCCCCGTCGACGAAGCAGCGCTCGGGTACCCCCTGCAGGGGCGACATCTTGGGATCGTCGTGTGGGGCGACGCTCCGGAGACCGTCATCAAGCAGCTTTCGGCTGGTCCCGGGCGTCGTACGTTAACGGTCGCCGGCACTGGCGACACCACCCTGGGCTGGGTCAGTTGGCCGGGGTCACCATCTAGCGCCCAGGACGCGGTGGCCTCGTTGAGTCTGCCGCCGGACACATTCATCGCGTGTGGGGAGCCGGCGAACGACGCCGATGGCATGCGATTGAGCCACCGTCAAGCCTGGCAGGCGTACCGAGTCGCACGGATCCGCACTCAACCGATCACACGCTATCGACGGGTAGCGCTTGAAGCGCTGGTCCTGCGTGACATCCCCGCGGCGCGAGACTTCGTCAAGCGTGAGCTCGGCCCGCTCAGCGACTCCAGCGAGCGATCCGTGATCCTGCGTGACACGCTGCGGGCGTACTTCGCAAGCGGGCAGAACGCGGCGTCAACAGCGTCCGTCATCGGGGTTCACGAGCGAACAGTCGCGTACCGGTTGCGGTCGGTTGAGTCGCTACTGAGTGTGTCCGTGGCAACCGCCCGCGACGACCTGTCTGTTGCGTTGCGGCTGTTCGACCTGCTCGGCGACGACACGAACGACCTCGATCTGCCGTTGCATGACGACGGGCCGCTCACCGGCACCACATTCTGAGTACGACGCCGCAACCCGCCCTTGTACTGAGGCTGCACAACGCCTCGTCGAACGGTGCTGGAACCGTTCCAGTTGCACGCTGGCGCTAGACCGGCCATGACCGAAGTTGGCGGCTCAGACCGGCGCCGTGTCACCCGACGTCCACCGCGGCGCGCCTTTCGCGAGAGCGCCACCAACGTCACCTCCGACCGGCCAAACCAGCCGGGGCCGACCGTTCTGGCCGGGGTGCTCGCTTTCCGCAGGTCAGACGCAGCGTTTGTCCGAGCAGGGCAACGCCTTCGCGGGACAAATTCTCGATACTTCTGCGGTCGCGCCTCGCGGATGTGCCCATCCGCACGAAGCGCGACCCGATCCAGCGGTCTGACACGACCAACGACGACGACGCGCCTGCGGAGGGCTTTGTGACCAACGACAACGGTGTTGCGGTGCTGAAGCCGGAGCAGGAGATGCTGAACTGGGGCCGCCTCCTCCTCGACGGCGTCCCTTACGCCGACCTCGTCAGCGCCCGGGACCGAGACCCCTCGGTCACGTGGTTCCAGCACTGGATGGACACCGCGGCTCGGTACGAGCGACTCGGTGACGTTGCACTCGAAGGCGGCCACACGATCAGCGCCGGGGAGTACTTCATTCTCGGTTCGCTCGCTGCTCAGTACGCCCAGTTCCTCTGGTTCGACGATCGCCGACGCGTCGGGCAGGAACGGAAAGTCGAGCTCTACCGGCGCGCCGCACCGCTACTGAACCCACCGGCCGAACGCTTCGAGATCACCGTGGACGGCGCCACCGTTCCTGGCTACGTCCGGCTGCCGCTCGTCGGCTCCGCCCCTTGGCCGACCGTCGTGCTCCTCGGAGGTCTCGAATCGACCAAGGAGGAGAGCTACCAGTTCGAGCAGCAGCTGCTGACGCGGGGGATGGCGACGGTCACCTTCGACGGCCCGGCTCAGGGAGAGATGTTCCCGGAGGTGCTGCTGCGCGGCGACTTCGAGCGATACACCTCCGCAGTGCTCGATTACGTCATCAAGCTCGACACCATCGACTCCGAGCGGGTCGCTGTCCTTGGTCGCAGCCTCGGCGGGCACTACGCACTACGCAGCGCCGCGCTGGACTCCCGGTTTGTGGCTTGCGTGTCGTGGGGTGGCTTCGCGGACATGGACTCTTTCGACATGGAGACCCCACTGACGAAGGAGAGCTGGAAGTACGTGACCGGGTCCACCACGGTGGAGCAAGCCCGGGAACGGACCCAGGCAGCGCTCGATGTCCGCTCAGTTCTCGACGGGCTCCGAGTCCCGACGTACATCCAGCACGGCGCGCTCGACGAAGTCCCGACTTCGGAGGTCGACGTCGTGAAGCAGTACGCCGTGAACGCTGATCTGCACATCGTGATCGAATGGGAAGGCGACCACTGCTGTCACAACCTCGGTCCCCGCCCGCGCATCGAGATGGTGGACTGGCTCGAAGAGCAGCTGAAGCCTCAGAACTGAGCTGGCAGTGCGGCCGCCGCCGTCGAGAACCCACTGGGTACGGCTCTGACGGCGGCGGCTCGCGGCCGCCACCGCGTATCCGCACGTCGACACCGAATCGTGTCAGCACCAGGCACCCCGGTTGGCGTCACGGTTCTGCGTCGACTATCTCGGCGCGGCACTCACCGCCCAGCCTTCGGGCCGCCACGTCTTGGTCGCGCTTCTGCGGGCCTGCGGAAGGATTGAGCTGTGATAGACGAGGTCCTGCGCCGTGCGGGGTTGTTCCAGGGTGTGGACCCGGAAGACGCCGAAGCCCTCTCGGACCAGTTCGAGACGGTCGAGGTCCAGCAAGGCCGCGCAGTGTTCCGGGAGGGTGATCCGGGTGACAGCCTCTACATTGTGCTGTCCGGAAAAGTGAAGCTGGGCAAGCACAGCTCCGATGGGCGAGAGAACCTCGTTGCGGTGATGGGACCGGCCGACCAGTTCGGTGAGCTGTCCCTGTTCGACCCCGGGCCCCGCACCACCACCGCCACCGCGGTCACGGACGCCCGCCTGGCCCGTCTGCCGAAGGCGGCGTTGCATCAACGGCTGCAGGAGCGGCCGATGATCGGCGTGCAGCTGATGCGGGTGCTCGCCCGCCGGCTACGGCGTACCAACACGATGTTGGCTGATCTCATGTTCGTCGACGTTCCGGGCCGAGTGGCCAAGCAGTTGTTGTTGTTGTCGCAGCGGTTCGGCACGGTCGACGGAGGTTTGCTGTGCGTCACCCACGACCTCACGCAGGAGGAGCTGGCTCAGCTCGTCAGTGCCTCGCGAGAAACAGTGAATAAGGCGCTGGCTGAGTTCGCTTCCCGCGGCTGGCTGCGGGTCGAGGGCAAAAGCGTCGTAATCCTCGACCGTGACCGGTTGGTGCGCCGCGCGCGTTAATCGGATGTTCCGGTATCGCGAGGCGCGAATCTGTAGCACGTTCTCGGGGGCGGCGTTCCCGGCATGCGAGCGGCCAACGCCGTTCGCACACCGACACCAGCGCTGCACTGCGCCGACCGGGCGCCGGGCCTGCCCTCGAAGCGTCGCGTGGTGACACCCGCTCGGGCTGAATCGGGGTCCTGCTTGTTCACAGTGCTTGAGGGTTGGGCATCCGGCTGCGGTCTACACACGTCAGGTGCACCGACCTGGGCCGCCGCAACGTTCTTAGGTCGGTCCCGGGTCGGTGCACTCACTATCAGGTCTGAGGAGTTCCGACGTGGGTGGTCACCGCGGTGCTTGATGAGTCCGCGCCGGTTTGGTGGTCGGTGCGGCTGTCCCGGCCGCGGACGGCGTCCGCGGCCATCGTGAACAACGCCTGCGGGTGCACCGGGACACGCTGAGTCCGGAAATCCCCGCCGAGAGCGTCGTCGATGGCTCCTGCGACAGCTGCGCCGACTGCGATCAGTCCGACCTCGCCCATACCCTTAGCTCCGAACGGGTTGTTGGGTGTCGGTGCGTCTTCGGTGATGAAGAAGTCGACGTGGGGGATGTTGCCGGCCGCCGGCAGCAGGTAGTCCATGAAAGACGTCGACAGTGGTTGACCGGTCTCGTCATAGAGGAACTCCTCGAAGAGCGCGCCGCCGATGCCCTGGGCCGCGGCGCCGATGATCTGGCCTTCGGTCGTCAGGTGGTTGATGACCTTGCCCGCCTCTGTGCTGACAAAAAATTTGCGGATGGTGTGTCCGCCCGTGGTGGGGTCCACCTCGAGCTGGATGAGGTTGATTCCGTACGGGTAGTTCATGTGGTCGTCGAGGTAGACCGCGTCCGCGCCCAGCCCGGGTTCTTTCCCAGCTAGGCGGGCTGTGTAGGGGTCCCAGCGGCGGGCGATTTCCGTCAAGGTGATGGATGTGGTCGGTGTGCCTACCACTCTGACGGCTCCCTCGTGGAGCTCCAGATCAGCGATGTCGGCTTCGAGCATCTCGCTTGCGAGCTCAAGCGCCTTGTCTCGGGTCTTGATCGCGGCCGCGCGGGCTGCGCCGCCGGCGAGGACCGTGGAGCGGCTGGACCAGGAACCTACGCCGTCGGGGATCAGATCGGTGTCGCCGTGCAAGACGTCGATGATGTCGGGGTCGATGCTGAGTTCGTCGGCGACGATCTGCGCCAGGATGGTCTCGACACCTTGGCCGACCGATGACGCACCGGTGAGGACGCGGACACGACCGACCTCGTCCACCTCGACTGAGCCGGTCTCGTAGAGACCTAGCCCGGCCTTGTCCATCAGTACACCCATGCCGTTGCCGACGAGGCGACCCTGTGCCCTCAGCTCTTCCGCCTCACGGCGCCAAGAATCGAAGTCGGCAGCAGCCAGCGCCTTCTGAACGTGGTCGAGGACGTCACCGGAATTGAACGAGTACGGCTCGAACGCGATTTCCAGGCCCGGTTCCCACGGGAGGTCCGCGGCAGTGAGGAGGTTCCGCAGGCGAATCTCGGTTTGGTCGATGCTGACTCGGGCCGCGGCAAGATCGAGGAGTCGCTCTCGGGCGAATGTTCCCTCGAATCGGCCGGGCGCGCGGTAGGCAGCGAGCGGTGTCTTGTTGGTCAGAACAGCGTGCAGTGTGGCCGAGAGTGCGGGGATGCGGTACGGACCGACGATCATGCCTGCGGTGATGTCGGAGACCAACGGCTCGGCCTGACGCATGTAAGCGCCGTGGTTGTGCCAGATCTCGTCCTTCATCGCGAGGATGCGGCCTTCTGCGTCGAACGCCCCGGAGATGCGGTGTACCTGTTCCCTCGCGTGGGAGATGCCGACCATATGCTCGACTCGGTCTTCAATCCATTTGACGGGGCGGTCGAGGAGACGGGCCGCGTAAGCGACCAGGATGTACTCGGGGAATGCGCCGCCGCGTACCCCGAAGTTGCCGCCCACGTCGGTGTGCCGCATCCGCATGCTGCTCTGAGGCAGCTGAAGGACCTTGGCGAGCACGCGGCGGGAGTCGTGCACGTGGACTGGGCCCCACATCCACAGCTCGTTGCGGGCTGAGATGGGTTCGACGACGCACCCGCGTGTCTCCATGGGGATACCGGTGTGACGCCCGATGAAGAACTCGCCTGACACGACGTGGGCCGCCGCGGCGAACGCCGCGTCGACGTCGCCGTACTCCTTGACGAAGCTGGCCGGTTCGTTCCCGCCGGGGTGGAGCAGTTGCTGCCCGTTTTCGGCGGCCTTGACGGGGTCGAGCACGACGGGCAGTTCTTCGAGGTTGACCTCGACGAGCTCTGCTGCGTCCTCGGCGGTGTACGGGTCCTCCGCGATGACGACAGCGACGGGTTGGCCCACGTAGAGGACTCGTCCGTCGGCGAGGATCGGATGGCCGAAGTCGTCGATGTCGGGGAACGCGTCGTGATACCCGATCTCTTCGATAGGGATAAGACCGAGGTGTCGTACGTCGTCTCCGGTGAGGACGAGTCGAACGCCGGGCAGCGCCCTCGCCTCGCTGCAGTCAATGCTGGTGATGGTGGCGTGTGCGCTAGACGCTCGAACGACCCTCATCCAGAGCGCGCCAGCCACATCGATGTCGTCGATGAAGGTGCCGCGACCCCTGAGCAGGCGGCGGTCCTCGATGCGGGGCGTGCGGCCACCGACGTGCTTGGCCTCGTGCTCGCTGACCTGACGGGAGGGAGTCATACGTCTGGGGACCTCTCGGTTTTGGGGTTCCAGTCAGTATCCGGCCGGCGGACTGGCCGGCGGCCTCCGGATACCGGAGTGCTGGTGGTGCCTGTCTACCCCAAGTGACAACTGATGTGGCGGCCGAGAAGGGCTCGGTGGGTCGCTGCCCGGCGCTGGCTTGGGTCGGCTTGGTTCGGCGGTGGCGAGCATCGGTGGTGAGGCAACCTGCTGATCGTGCGGATAGCGACAAAGCTGCGGTGAGTTTTGCCGCTTCGGGTCAAGGCTCGTGGCCTCTCGGACCGGATACTGCACTGATCGAACGACCGACGACGGTCGCCTGCATTGCTTGTTCGAATTGACTGTGGAGGCAAAGAAGTGGTCTATGACGTCATCGTGATCGGCGGAGGGTTCGCCGGTCTTCGGACCGCCCGCGACCTGGTAGCGAGTGGCAGCACGGTGCTGCTGCTTGAGGGCGGCGACCGGGTTGGTGGCCGGGCCTACACCCGCCCGTCCGAGCTGTTCGATGGCCTCGAAGTAGAGCTCGGCGGGACCTATCTGCACCGGCATCACCATCCGCGCCTCGCCGCCGAGATCGACCGGTACGGCATGGCAACAGCGCCGGCGCCCCCCATGACCGTCTTCCGTAACCGGTTGGGCCCGGGTGACCACGATTCTGCGTTCCCGGTTCCGATCGAGGAAGCGGAGGCCGCCGAGAACGGGCTGTATCGGATGTTGACCGATGCCCACCGCATCGATGTGACGGCCGGGCTCGAGAATCAGGGCTTGGACGATCTTGACATCCCCCTCGTCGACTATGTCGACGGCCTGGATTTGGGTCCGGTGACGCGTCAGCTGGTCTTGTCGTGGGGCTGGAACATGCTGGGGCATCACCCGTCGCGTTCGTCGGCTCTGTGGGCGTTGCAGATGGTCGCGTCTCACGGTTACAGCGTCTTGGGGGTGGTTCTGTCCCTGGACGAGGTGATGACGAGCGGGATGAGTCGCCTGGCTGAGGCGATGGCGGCTGACATCCCCGAGGTCGTGCTCCGGTCCCCAGTGACGTCGGTTCGGCAGACGGACGACGGCTGCTATGACGTGGTGTCGGTCCGCGACGGTTCGCTGAGTCGAGAGCAGGGCCGTCACGTGGTGGTGGCGACACCTTTCAACACGTGGCGTCGAATCGCGTTCGAACCGGCCCTGCCGCCGGCGCGCGCTGCCGCGGTGACGCAGGGTCACGATTGTCGGGGGCTAAAGCTGTTGATCCATGTCACCGGGGTGCCGGAGGGCCTGTCGTGCACCGGCGACGGTGTGTTCCCCACCCTGTACGACGGCTTGGCTGCCCCCGATGGCGGACGGTTCCTCGTGGCGTTCACGGACTCCGATTCAATCGATCCCCACGACTTGTCGGCCGTCACTCGAGCTGTTCACCACTATGTACCGGAGGCCGTGGTTCACGGTGTCGAGTACTACGACTGGGCCGCCGACCCCCTGTTCGGCGGTCCCTGGGTCTCGCCGTACATCGGGCAGTTCACGAAGATGCACAAAGGCCTGACGGAGCCGCACGGCAACATCGATTTCGTTGGATCGGACGTCTCGTTGCGGTTCCCTGCCTACATCGAGGGCGCGTTCGAGACGGCCGAACGAGCGGTCGAACGCATCATGAAGTCCGGGTACCCGGTCGGGGCCGGGGCCGGAACGGACAGGTGAACGGGTCACCCAAGTCGGGATATCTCCGCACCATGGTGAAATCACGTTGAGTGTCTTGATGGGGGGTCGACGGACCGCTTAGCCACACGCGGACCGCTAAGACCTCACCGCGGTGCGCGACGGGCGTGTAAACCTGTCGTGGCGCCCACGCCGCGACCAGGTGAACGCTCGTACCATCTCGGGGTGGCCCTCGACGACGACCTCCGGTGCCTTGCTGAGGGGGTCCGCACCCGCCTGCCGAGCCTCGTCGACGCCATCGCCCGCCAACTTCGAGACGACATCCCTGAGTTCTACGCACGCGACGACCCCGGCCTGCGGGCTGCCGAAGCAGCAACCATCACAACCTCGGTCCGTGACATCCTCGACGGGCTGGTAGAAGACCGCCCGCCCCCGCGCCAGGCGTCGGATTCCCGCCTGCGCGAGGCCCGCCTCGCGGCTCAGGTCGGCGTCGACCTCAGAGCTCTACTGCGGACCTCCCGCGTCGGGCAGGCCCTCACCTACGACACCATCCTCGACGTCGCCCACGAACTCATCCCCGATCCCGACCGCCGCCTCGCCGTCCTGCGGCACGTCAGCCAATACCACTTCGCCTGGAACGACCGTGTATCGACCTCGATCATCGAAGCCTACGAAGAAGAACACCAGGCGTTCTACATGCGCGGACGCGACCGGAAGAGGCGTGCGCTCGTCCGTGACCTTCTCGCCGGCATCCCCGTCGACGAAGCCGCCCTGGGCTACAGCCTGCGGGCTCGACACCTCGGTCTGATCGCTTGGGGCACCGCGCCCGAGGCAGCTATCAGGGGCATTGCCACGACGCACGGCTACCAAGCCCTCACCGTGACAGGTGCCGGCGACACGGTCGTCAGCTGGCTCGGACGACCCAGCGGTAAGCACACCACCGACCACGAGATCGACACCGCCGAGATCCCGGCCGGGACATTCCTTGCCGTCGGTCGACACGCAGACGGACCCGAAGGCATGCGCCGCACCTTCCGACAAGCCTGGCAGGCGCACCGAGTCGCGCGGGTGCACCTGCAACCCCTGACTCGTTACGCCTCCGTGGCCCTCGAAGCGCTCGTGCTGCGCGACCTACCCTCCGCACGCGACTTCGTCGCCGAACAACTCGGCGCCCTCTACACCGCGGATGACAAGTCTCGAACCCTCCGCGAGACGCTGCGCGCGTACTTCGCCAACGGCCAGAACGCCGCTCTCACAGCATCGTCGATCGGAGTTCACGAACGCACCGTCGCCTACCGCTTGCGGTCGGCCGAGAAGGTGCTCAGACGCCCCATCGCCATGAGCCGCGACGAGCTGTCCATGGCGCTGCGGCTATACGACCTGTTGCAAGAGGACGCGCAGCCTGACCTGTCGCAGCTGCAAACTGAACTGACCAGACCCGTACCTCTGTGACGGTGCCCGGATAGCAAGCAAGCAACGCGGCGCTGTTGTCAGAATCCGCAGTGTTCGTCCGCCAACACTGAGAGGACGCTGGAGCTTCGACACCATCGGCGCTGATCAACCCGCAAGCCGGTGACACGCCACCGCCTCGGCGGCCCACCGCACAGGAGATCCACCGGATGAAGACCCCGTGAAACCCCCCGCCTTCGACTTCGCAGCGCCCACCACGCTGCAGCAAGCCGCAACCCTTCTCGCAGAGGCCGACGACGCGAAGGTGCTCGCGGGCGGTCAGAGCCTGATCCCCCTGCTCAACCTCCGCTTCGCGTCCCCCGCGATGCTCATCGACCTCAACCGCCTACACGAGCTCAACGACATCGAAGTCGGACACGACGAGCTGCGCATCGGCGCGCTCGTCCGCCACACCACGGTCGAACACCACCCCGAGATCGCCCGACGGCATCCGCTACTGACCCAAGCGATGACTCACGTCGCCCACCCACAGATCCGCAATCGCGGCACGATCGGGGGGACCACGGCGCACGCCGACCCGGCAGCCGAAGTCCCCGTGGTGCTGCTCATGAGCGACGCGCGAGTCACCGCCCACTCCACCCGCGGCACCCGAGAAATCGACGTCGACGACCTGTTCGTCTCCATCTTCACCACCAGCCTCGAACCCGACGAGATCCTGACCGAAGTCATCCTCCCCAACCGGCCAGGCACACCCGGCGGGACGACCGGGGCGTCGTTCCAAGAATTTGCGCGCCGACACGGCGACTACGCCATCGGCGGTGCAGCCGCCTGCATCGAGCTCGACAGCGACAAGATCTGTCGCTCAGCCCGCATCGGTCTGCTCGGCGCCGGGATGCGACCCGAAGAATCCAAGCAGGCCGCAGCGCTCATCGAGGGCCAACACATCACAACCGACCTCATCCACGAAGCCGCACACATCGCCACGCGCGACATCGAACCGATGGGCAACGTGCACGGCGACCCCGACTACCGACGACACGTCATTCGCGAGATGACCGAAAGAGCATTACGGGCCGCCACCAACCAAGCAGAGGAGGCGCTGCGATGAAGCACGACATCGAAGTCGAAGTCAACGGCGACGCGTACCGGCGGACGATCGAGCCCAGGATGCTGCTCTCAGACTTCATACGCCGAGAACTGCGCCTCACCGGAACACACGTCGGATGCGAACACGGCGTCTGCGGAGCATGCACCATCCTGTTCGACGGTCAACCGGTGCGGTCCTGCGTCATGCTCGCCGTGCAAGCCGACGGCCACAGTCTCAGCACCGTCGAGAGCCTCGCCGGCGACGGCGAACTGAACCCCCTCCAGCAGGCGTTCAACCGGTGCCACGGTTTGCAGTGCGGGTACTGCACCCCCGGCTTCTTGATGACGCTGCAACCAGTCGTCGACGCTGGCGAGCCAATGGACGACGACGACATCCGTGAAGCCATCTCCGGCAACCTCTGCCGCTGCACCGGCTACCAGCAGATCGTCGATGCCGTCCGCGAGGTCGTCCCGCGCAAAGCTGCGACCGAAGCACTGACCCCGGCCTCAGACGCGCCACGCTCAGCCTGACCCCACCCCAACCTCGTCACTTGCGCGTTCTGGACAACTCCCGACCCTCTTGTACGACGGATGCAGTACAACGCCGCCCCGGCGACTCGCAGACTGCTGTAACCGTCAAAACCCAGGGCCTAAAACCAGGAGGAACAGGATGATCCGGCACATCTTCATGTGGCAAGTCGCCGAAGGAAACGACCCCGCAGAGGTCGTCGCCCTGCTGAACACCCTCAAGGACATGCCGAGCATCCGCAGCTGGGAACTCGGTGCTCACACCGGCGACCCCGGCGACAACGGAACCCCGTGGGACGGCGCCCTCATCAACGACTTCGCCGACTGGGACGGGCTGGAGGAGTACTCCGTCGACCCGTTCCACGCCGAGGTAGTCGCCAAGCTGCTGCCCAAGCTCGCAGCCCGCGCCGTCGTCGACTTCGAACGGGTGGACCAGTGACAGCGACTCAGCCGCGCGCCGACATTCAGGTTGCGTCCAGTCCCTGGGGACCAGACGACCAGCTCGGCGCCCTCAACTTCCTGGAACCAGCCCGCGCGGCCGAAGTGCTCGCACGCGCCGACGGGTCACGGGTGTACGACCTCAGTGTCGACTACTTCGTCGGCATGCCCAGCTTCCAAGCCGCGGGTGACCCGGCCTACCAGCTGTTCATGAGCCACACCCCAGCCGGAACCGCCGTCGACAACCTGAACGGCGCCGGCGCAGGAGTCAACGGGCACGTCTGCTACTCCGGGGACGTTGTGTTCATGTACACCCACACCGGCACCCACATCGACGCCCTCAACCACTTCGGGGTCGACGGCGCGATCTACAACGGGTTCAAGCCCGAACAGCACCTGGGCAGCCGGCACTGGACTCGCGGCGGCGCCGAACAGATCCCGCCGATCGTCACCCGCGGCGTACTCCTAGACGTCGCCGGACTCAAGAACGTCGAGTGCCTGGACCCGTCCTACGCCATCACCGTCGAGGACCTGCAGAACTGCCTCGAACAGGCCGGCACGAGCTTGACCACCGGAGATGTGGCGTTGGTGCGGACCGGCCGCATGGCGTACTGGCCCGACGGGAGCAAGGTCTTGGGCAACCCTCCCGGACTTGGCCTGGACGCGGCCCGCTGGTTGACCAAGCAAAACATCGCCGCGATCGGCGCCGACCAAGAATGCGTCGAGGTCGGACCTTCGGAGCACGTCGACAACTGGCTTCCGGGACACTGTCACTTCCTTGCCGAGGCCGGCGTACCCATGATCGAACTCCTCGACCTCGAATCGCTGGCTCGCGACAAGGTCACCGAGAGCTGCTTCATCGCAGCCCCCATCCGACTGCGCGGCGCCAGCGGCGCCCCGCTGCGTCCGATGGCGATGCCGTTGCGCCAGGCCTCGTGAGCGCTCCTCGAAGCCACGACCCCGCGCAGACCCGGGTCGCGATCGTCGGCGGCTCGATCGGGGGGATGACGGCCGCGGGGTTGTTCCGTGACGCGGGCTACCAGGTCGACGTCTACGAACGGTCCGCAGGTCCCCTGTCCGGGCGAGGCACCGGCATCGTTGTCCAGCCGCAACTTGTCCGGTTTCTACTTGAGAGGACTGCGACCACCCTCGACGAGATCAGCGTCCCGTCCTCGGCGATGAAGTACAGAGACGCAGCCACCGGAGAACTTCTCGGTGCCACCGACGATGCCTGGCGGTTCACGTCCTACAACGCGCTCTACCGTGGCCTGCTCGAACACTTCGGTCTGGACCGCTATCACTTCGGGCACACCCTGGAGCGGATCAACCAAACAGACGACGAGGTCGAACTCAGCTTTCGCGAAGGCAGTACCGCCCGCGCAGACCTCGTTGTCCTGGCCGACGGTGGCGCGTCCACAGGCAGGTCGCTGCTGCTAGGCGTCGAAACCGAATACGCCGGTTACGTGACCTGGCGGGGTCTGAGCGAGCCCGAAGCGCTGTCGGTGTCGACGCGTGAGGTTTTCGATGACAGCTTCACCTACGGTCTGCTCAACGATGGGCACCTCATCGCCTACCCAATCCCGGTCGTGGACGCCGACGGGGGCATCCGGCGGGCTTTGAATTACCAGTGGTACTGGAACGTCGCGGACGGCTCAGAGCTCGACGACGTCATGACCGACCGAGACGGAGTACGCCGACCCACGTCGGTGCACCACCACCAACTCCGTGCTGATCTGCTCGACGAGTTCCGCGGCCGGGCGCAGAGTCGACTGTCCGACGCGTTCACCGAGCTGCTGCTCGCTGCTCCGGACCCGTTTGTCACCATCATCGCCGACACTGACGTGCCCCGCATGCGCGTCGGCCGGTGCGTGCTGATCGGCGACGCCGCGGTGACCCCCCGCCCGCATGCGGCTGCAGGCGGCGCCAAGGCAGCCGCCGACGCGTGGACCCTGGTCGAAGCGTTGAGCGGGTCGGACGCCGACCTGGATGTGACGCTGGACCGTTGGGAAGCGCAGCAGCTGTCAGTCGGCCGTGCCTATCTCGCCAAGGTCCGTCGCATGGCCGACGTGTTGCAGCACGGCGGGCCGTTCGCACCTGGCGACCCGGCCAACCGGTTCGGTCTGCCGGCCGCGACCGCCTTGTAACACCCCACCTCTCCGCCCACACAAAGGACCTTGTCATGCAGCTGACCAACGAGTTCGACGTGTCCGTCCCGATCGATGAGGCCTGGCGGGTCTTGACCGACTTGGAGCGCGTCGGCCCCTGCCTTCCCGGAGCCTCGATCACGGGACGCGACGGCGACGACTTTCAGGGGCAAGCGAAGATCAAGGTCGGCCCGATCACCAGCAATTACAAAGGCACCGCTCGCTGGGTTGAACTGGATGAGGGGCAGTACCGCGCTGTTTTGTCGGCGAAGGGACGCGAGGCACGCGGCGGTGGCGACGCCCAGGCGCTGGTTACAGCGTCACTGTCTGCACAGGGCAACGTCACACACGTCTCGGTGATCACCGAGCTCACGTTGTCAGGCAAGATCGCGCAGTTCGGGCGAGGCGTCATCACGGACGTCAGCTCGGCACTGCTCAAGACGTTCGTGAACCGGCTCGAGGCAATGTTGCAGGAAGAACCCGGCCAGGGCGCAGCTGCGAACCCGTCCGACGACGCCCCGGCCGCCGACAGTGCGGAGCCGGCGGCGACGCGGCTCACGACGGTTCCCGCCACGGAACGCACGGAGCCCTCGCCCGCCGGGTCGAGCCCGTCTCACGGGGTCGCCGCTGCCGCGCCAGCGTCTGACGACGACAACGCGCTGAGCGTCATGCCGCTGGTCCGCAGCGTGGTGGTCGGCCGGTTGACCAAGCCGGTACCGATCTCGTTCGTTGTCATCGCAGCCCTGGTGGGCTACCTGTTCGGGCAGCGGAAGAGGTGAGCGCTGTTTCCCTCGCGACTGTGGATGTGCGGATCGTCCAGGTCTCCTACGGCGACTCGGAATCGCTTGGTGAGCGGGTCGAACGCGTCGGTGACCTTGTGCGCGAGCAGCGAGGCGCCGACTTGGTCGTGCTGCCCGAGTTGTGGGCGCACGGGGGGTTCTCCTACCAGAGTTGGCAGGCCGAAGCCGAGGGTGTAGACGGGGCGACGGTTGAAGCAATGCGGCGGGCTGCGCGCGACGCCGAGGTGGTGCTGCACGCTGGTTCGATCATCGAGCGGGACCCTGTGACCGGCGCCTTGTTCAACACGGCAGTGGTCGTCGACCGGGCCGGTGAAGTTAACGCTACGTACCGAAAGATTCACCGTTTCGGTTTCGATGAAGGTGAACCCCGGCTGTTGAGCGCCGGACATCAGCTCGTGACGCCAGCGCTGCACCTCGCAGATGACGTTGTCATCACCGGCCTGGCAACCTGCTATGACCTGCGCTTCCCCGAGATGTTCCGAATGCTGACCGTCAACGGGGTGAGCCTCGTAATCGTGGCCGCCGCTTGGCCACTGGCGCGCCTGAGCCACTGGCGCCTGCTCGCTCAGGCCCGCGCGGTGGAGAACCAGGTCTTCGTCATCGCCTGCAACACCGCGGGCACGCACGCAGGCGCCGCCATGGGCGGCCACAGCATGATCGTCGACCCGCTGGGTCACGTCGTTGCCGAGGCCGGCGACGGTGAAGAGGTCCTGAGAGCTGACATCGCCCTTGACGCCGTGCAGGCCGCCCGTATGAGCTTCCCCGTCCTGGCCAACCGCCGATTCTGACGAATCGTCGGGGCATGGAAGCCCCTCGGGTACTGACCAGAAGGCCAAGAAGTCGAACCAGGCAGGGCGTCACCGTGTAGCCGCCTGACCAGTCGAGGGCGGACAGGGGCAGGTCGAGGGACGGGCGGCGCCCTCCGGTTTGAACCAAGGTTCCGGCGTTCGTGGTGGTTATCCGTAGGGAGCGTCAGGTTGGCCGGACCTTATGGTTGGCCAACCGCCGCGTCAGCGGGCGCCTGTTCAACGTCACCCAGAGGGGATGCCTCCCGTGAAAGCACCAGTATTTGCCTACGCTGCGCCCGACAGCATCGAGGAGGCATACGGTCTACTGGCGGAGGACGAGGACGCAAAAATCCTGGCCGGCGGCCAGAGCCTGATGCCGCTGTTGGCGCTACGCCTGGCCGCACCGTCCACACTTGTCGACATCTGCAAGATCCCCGGGCTCCGCGACATCGACCTCGTCGACGGCTCGCTCCACCTCGGCTCGATGGTCACCCACAAGGCGATCGAACACTCCTCCACCGTCCGTGCCGCCGCCCCGGCAATCGCGCAAGCAGCCTCCCTGATCGCGCACCCCCAGATCCGGACTCGCGGAACGATCGGCGGTGCAATCGCGCACGCCGACGCCGCCGCCGAATGGCCGGCAGTGATGCTCGCCCTCGACGGGCGCGCGGAAGTGGCCGGCCCAAGCGGCACCCGGTCCATCGCTGCCGACGACCTGTTCCAAGGACCGTTCATGACGTCATTGGACGCCGACGAGGTCATCACCGCCGTGGTGCTACCTGTCGCCGACCGCAACATCTGGGTCGGCGAACACCAACGCCGCCACGGCGACTACGGCCTGTCGATCCTGGCGATGAGCTGGCAGGTCAAAGACGGAGCGTTCACCAACGTCCGCCTGGCGGTCGCAGGCGCAACGGGCAGCGTCAGCCGCGCACCCGCAGCCGAGGCCGCCATGGAGTCCCGGTCGCCTGCGGACTGCAATGCCGCCATCACAGCGATGGCAGACGAACTCACCTTCACATCTGACATTCACGGATCCGCCGACTACCGACGTGACATCACCGCAACGTTGTTCCGGAAGGCGCTCGAAGCCGCCGGGGAAAGGTTGACTTCGGCATGACGAAGCCTGCTGAGCAAATTGCCGTCGACACGGCCGTGAACGGTCGGCGATACCGCCGAACCGTCATGGCACGCATGTCGTTGGCCGACTTCTTGCGTGAAGAGCTCACCCTCACCGGAACCAAACTGGGCTGCGAGCACGGCGTGTGCGGCTCGTGCACCGTGCTCGTCGACAACGAATTAGCCCGCGCCTGCCTGATGCTCGCCGCTCAGGCCGACGGACGCGACATCCGCACCGTCGAGAGCTTGGCGGACGGGCGGGAAATGACCCCGCTCCAAAAAAGCTTCCAGAAGCATCACGCGCTGCAGTGCGGGTTCTGCACGGCCGGGTTCCTCATGAGTTCCACGGCGCTGCTGGAACAGGGGAAACCATCACGACAAGACGTGGTGGACACCTTGTCTGGTCACTACTGCCGGTGCACCGGTTACGCCCCCATCATCGATGCCGTCGTCGAGGTCGCGGAAGGACAGTCGTGAGCTTCGCCCACACACAATCACCGAAGGTCGCAGCCCGCAGCATCGGATCGCGAATCCCCCGTGGTGAAGACCCCAAGCTCTTGACAGGGCGCGGGCAGTACACCGCAGACGTGGTCCTGCCCGGTGTGTTGCACGCCTGCTTCGTCCGCAGCCCCGCCGCACATGCCCGAGTGGTGGCGATCGACACCGAAGCCGCGCTGGCCCTCGACGGTGTTGTGGCGGTGTGGACCGGCGACGACGTCGCCAAGTTCTGCGAGGGCGTCGTCGGTGAACTGGCCATCGACGGTTGCGTCCCGATCATCATGCCATTGCTGGCCCGCGAGGTTGTGCGATACGTGGGTGAGCCGGTGGCGGTCGTCGTCGCCGAGAACCGCTACGTGGCCGAGGACGGTTGCGACCTCGTCGACGTCGAGTACGACACCCTCGAACCGGTCCTGGACCCGCGTACCGCCATCGTGGGCGGTCCAGTAGCCAACGACGGGTTGCCGGACAACATCGCCCTGCAAGGTTCCAAGGTCTTGGGCGACGCCCCCGGCGCGTTCGACGCCGCAGACCGCGTCGTTGAGGCCACTTTCCACACCGGCCGACTGTCGGCCGCGCCCATGGAGACCCGTGGCGTCATCGCGCAGTACGACTGGACCACGCAGGCGCTGCGACTCTGGACCTGTTCGCAGATGCCGCACTACGTCAAATACTGCCTGACCGCCTACCTGGGGTTCCCGGAGAACTCTTGCGAGGTGCTGACCCCAGATACCGGCGGCGGGTTCGGGCAGAAAGCCCACCTGTTCCCCGAGGAGCTGATCCTGCCGCTGCTCGCGCGGGAGCTCGACGCCCCGGTCAAGTGGATCGAGGACCGACGCGAGAACCTCATGACCGCGACGCACGCGCACGAGCAATTCATCGACATCGCGTACGCGTTCGATGCCGACGCCAGGGCGACGGGAGTCCGGATAGTCGCGACAGGCGACGGCGGCGCCTACCACCAGCCGCCGTGGTCAATGGCGGTCGAACCGTGGTGCACTGCGATGGTCACCCCCACCGGTGTATATGACATCCCGGTCGCGGACCTGACCTATCAAGCCGCCGCCACCAACAAGTGCCCCATCGGCGCCTACCGCGGTGTTGGATACATGGCAGGAACCGTTGCCCGGGAATGCCTCATGGACGACGCCGCCCGCGAGTTCGGGCTGTCGCCGTTCGAGATCCGACGCCGCAACGTGGTGAGGGAGTTCCCGTGGACGAACCCGCAGGGGATCGTGTACGAGGAGGGCAGTTGGCGTGAGACCGTCGACACCCTTGAATCGATGGTCGACTACGACAGCTTCCGGAAGCGGCAGGAGACGCTGCGGTCCGAAGGCCGACTGATCGGGCTTGGTCTGAGTGTTTTCGTAGAGAGCAGCGGCGAGAGCACAGCCATGGCGAAAGCGCACGGGATGGGCGACGTCTACCACGACACCGCCACGGTGCGGATGGAACCCAACGGCACCGCCACTGTCACCATCGGTCTGACCACTCAGGGGCAAGGCCACCGCACGACCATGGCCCAGGTCGTAGCCGACACGCTCGGTATCCCCGTCGAGTCGATCACCGTTCGCGCCGCAGAGTCGACCTCCTATGGGTGGGGCAGCGGCACCGTCGGTAGCCGTGGTGCGGTCGTCGCCGGCGGAGCCGTGCTCCGGGCGAGCGACGGCATCCGCACGAAGCTGGTCCAACTGGCAGCCAACATGCTCGAGGCGGACCCAGCCGATATCGAGCTGGCCGATGGCAACGCATCCGTTCGCGGTGTACCCGGCGCATCGGTGTCGATCGTCGACCTCGCGACCGCGGTCTACTTCGACCAGAGCGCGTGGCCCGACGACTTCGACCCGACACTGGAAGTCACGTCTGCCTACGACCCGGCACGTCCCATCTTCAGCAACGGGGGACACGCCATGATTGTCGAGATCGACCCCGACACCGGGTTTGTGTCGGTCGAGCAGGTCTTCTCGGTGGAGGATTGCGGCACAGTCATCAATCCCGACATCGTCGAAGGACAAATCCGCGGCGGCGTGGTCCAGGGGATCGGGGCGGCGCTGCTCGAAAAGTTGGTGTACGACGACGCTGGCCAGCTTCTGACGACGACGTTGCTCGATTACCACATGCCGAGCATGGACTTCTCACCTCCGTTCAAGATCCACCACCTTGAAACGCCGTCGTCGCACACGCCCGGCGGCATCAAGGGCATGGGGGAGTCCGGGCTCATCGCCGCGCCTGCCGCAGTGTTGAACGCCGTCAATGACGCGTTGGCGCACACCGGTGTGGTCTTGCACAGCCTGCCCGTGACATCGGAACAAGTGCTCGCTGCGCTGCGGTCCTGACGAGCCGCATCAGTACGTGTCAGATTGCACCGTTCGGCCGTCTTGAGCGATTCGAACCGAGTCACCCTTTCTGAGCCGAGACAGGCGACGTGCGCGACTCCGCTGAGTCGACGAACTGGCGCAGCCGTGCGTTGAGGCATCGGTGATGGCCACGGCGGACTGCTCCACCTGGACTGGTCCGCCGTGTCATTGTCGGCAACCACTAAAAGTCGACATCGATTGTCCTTGACCTCACTAGTCGGTGTGTCGCGGGCCCCGCAGACTTCGCCACACCCCCGTCGCGTCCATCACACCCGCCGCGGGCCCGCGGCCGGGCCGCCGGGCCACACCTCGACTGACTGGAGTCGCACATGACGACCACGGAGCACGACCCAGAACCTAACCTCCGCACCGGCGCGCTCGGAATCGTGGGTCTCACCGCCGTCGCCGCAGGCGGGGTCGCGCCCGAGTACTCGATCCTGGTCGTCGGCTCGGTGGTGGCGGGCATCGCCGGCGGCGCAACGCCGGCGGCCTTCCTGATCGCCGGCATCGGACTTCTCGGCTTCGGTGTCGTCATGGCTAGCCTGTCGCGGCACGTGGCCGCCGCCGGCGGGCTGTACAGCTTCGCCCGCATGGCCCTCGGACGCGACGTCGGGTACATCACCGGGTGGCTCTACCTCGGCATCGCCGTCGTGGTCGCCCCGGCCACGTTCATCTCCGCCGCGTTCTTGATGCAGAACTTCTTCGCCGCGGTCGCACCAGGCGTCACGTGGCTGTCCTCCAACTGGGTGTGGTGGGCGATCATCATCACCCCCCTCACGCTGTTCGCGGCTTACCGCGGCGTCACCGTCTCTGTCCGACTCCTCCTGACCTTGACCGCCGTCGGGATCGTCTCGATCCTCATTCTCGACATCGCAGTCCTTGCGCAGGGCGGCGCCAACGGCATCGTGTGGTCAGCGCTGTCACCGTTCAACCTCCACGGCACCTCAGTGTCGAACCTCCTCCTCGCTGTCGGCCTTGCCGTGACCTCGCTAGCCGGCTCGGAAGGTGCGGTGTTCATGGCCGAGGAGGCACGCGACCCGCACCGAACCGTGCCTAAGGCCGTGATGATCACCATCGCAGGCATCGTCGTGTTCTACCTGTTCACGTCGCTGGCGTTCACCTCCGGCCTCGGCACGGACGGCACGTCCCAGTGGGGGCTTCTCGGCGCCGGGGTAGTGCAGACCCTCGCCGACAAGTACGTCGCTTCCGGATTCGGGTACTTCCTCCTCGCAGTGGTTGCAGTCGCAGGGATCACCGCAGGGCTCGCGTTCTCCAACTACGTCGCCCGTCTGATCTTCGAGTGGGGACGCGACCGGCACCTGCCGCGCGCCTTTGCACTGACCCACCACAAGTTTCAGACCCCCTATGTGGCTCTCATAGCCCTGGGTGTGTTGTCCGCAATCGGCTTCCTGGCGGGTTGGCTGTGGCAAGGCGGCTCTGCAACCGGTGGCCTGACCGCGTTCAGCTGGATGTACGAGGTCGACGCCGTGCTGATCGCGCTCATCTACCCGATCGTCGCCATCGCTGCTGCAGTCATCGGACACCGGACGAAAGCCGGTGTTCTGGTGCGATACGTCGCGCCGCTCCTGGTCGTCGCATTGATCGGCATCTCCATCAAGGCACAATTCTTCCCCTTCCCCGCCAGCCCCTTCAACATCGCAGTCATCAGTGCGATCGGCTGGATCCTCGCCGGTATTATCATCCGCGCCGTCACCCGTACCCGACACGACCGCAACGAAGAGTTCGGGGAAGAGCAGAAGGCCATCCGCGACGCAGGCGGATCCGGCGAAGTTCGTCTGCCAGCCTGACCTACCCCGCTTGCACAGACCGGCCCACGTGCTGGCCTTCCTGCCTAGCAACCATTCAGGCAGGAAGGCCGCCGGCGCCCAACCCTGGACGTCGCCGCTACCACAACGGCGGAGGTGAGACCAAGTGAGCATGACGGTCGCTGAACTGGTCGCCTCAACTGACCTCCGAACCCGCTTCCTCGCAGGTCGCTGCGGCGGGCAACGCGCCGTGCTGTGGGCGCACACGTGCGAACTCGAAGACCCCTGGAACTGGCTGGGAACAGGTGACCTGCTGCTGTCTGACGGGCTGAACTTCCCCGCCGGACCCGACGAGCAAGTCCACTTCATCCGGTCGCTGGACCGGTCGGCGCTCTCAGGTCTGGCATTGGCTGAGGGCATGCACGCGCCTGCGCTCAGCGACGAGGCCGTTGACGCCGCTGATGCCCTCTCCTTTCCCGTGCTCGAGACTGCGTACGCGCTGCCGTTCGTCACCGTTGCCCGAGCGGTAGCCGACCGGAACACCCAGGAGTCCGGTGCCAGGATCCGCAAGATCATCCGCATCTACGACGTTCTGCGCCAAGCACACCAGGCATCTTTCCGGGGCGGTCCGCTCCTCGACGACCTCGCACGAGAGACCGGCACGCAACTACACGTCGTAGATCCCATCACTGCCGAACCGTTAGCGCCGGACACAGAACGTCTCGCGCAGCCCGCCCGAGAGGCTGTCACCGCCGCCCTCAGCGCCGCCCGCCGACCAATGCCAACGTTCGTTCGAGTCACCGGCGCCGATGTCGACATGCTTGCTCTCCCGTTAGGTACCGGCGAGCGAGGGGTGCTACTCGCCGCGTCGACGCCGCGTGGCGCTCCGGTGGACCTGGTAGTACTCCAACATCTCGCCACGGTGGCCCACCTCGAAGTTGAGCGGCGTTCTGCACTGTCGCTGCGCCGCACACAGGCCGGCGCACGGCTGTTAGAACAACTGGTTGACGGCTCGGTCGACTTCGAGACAGCCGAGGCAGGTCTTGCCGCGATGGGCATGCGCCATCGTCCGTGGCGTGTCCTGTCAGTCCAGGGAGCGAACCCGTTCCGCCTGGACGAACTGCAGTCGAGGCTGGGGGCAGCTGACCTGCCGCACCTGGCCTCCTGCCGCGACGACCACCTTCTGGCTCTCCTACCCGAGGCGTACGCCAACCGAGACATCATCAGCTTCGATCGTGGGTCTCCGCTCGTGGCAGGACTCAGCCAGCCGGTTCACCAGTTGAGGGGCGTCGGCGACGCGGTGCGCCAGGCGCGGTGGGCCATGGAGGCGGCGCGGTCGGACGGCCAAGGGTTCGTCGTCTATGGAGAACAGTCACCGGCGTTCATGCCCAAGACTGTGGAGGAAGGACGGGCCGTCATCGCCCGGGTGTTAGGCCCGATCGAAGAGTACGACGAGCAGCACGGTTCGCAACTGTTGACGTCACTGCGGGTGTTCTTCGACTGCAACCGATCGTGGAAGTTGGCGGCTGACCGTCTCGGTGTCCACCGTCAGACGCTCACCTACCGGATCCGTCGCGTTGAGGAGCTCACCGGCCGTGACCTGCGCAGTTTGCCGGACCAGACTGACCTGTACCTCGCGATGAGGACACAGCAGATGTTGGACACCGGGGCTGCCGCGTCGGGCCAAGCCGGCAGCTGAAGAGTCGGATACCGCGCGACGACGCGCTGGGTTATCGAAAGACCACAGTCTTGGTGCCCGCGATCAGGACACGTCGTTCCGCGTGGGCAGTGACTGCTCGGGCGAGGGCCAGCGCCTCGAGGTCACGGCCGACGGCGGTCAGGTCGGTCGCCGACATGCTGTGGTCGACACGCGTGAAATCTTGGTCGATGATCGGGCCTTCGTCGAGGTCGGCCGTGACGTAGTGGGCGGTAGCGCCGATGACCTTCACACCGCGGGCATGCGCCTGGAAGTACGGCCGTGCACCCTTGAAACTGGGAAGCAGGCTGTGATGGATGTTGATGGCGCGGCCGTGGAGGTCAGCGCAGAGACGGTCCGACAAGATCTGCATGTAGCGGGCAAGCACCACAGTATGAATGTCGTACTCGCCGATGAGACGGCGGATCTCGTCCTCGGCTGCGGCTTTGGTGTCGGCAGTCACCGGGACGTGGTGGAACGGGACGCCGTGCCACTCGACCAGCTCGCGCAGGTCAGGGTGGTTGGAAACCACCGCGGTGATCTCCGCAGGTAGCGCCCCGGTGCGCGCACGGTGAAGAAGATCGTTGAGGCAGTGGTCCTGTCGGGAGACCATGACCAACAAACGGTGCGGTGCCGTTGTCGATCCGATGTGCCACTGCATCTCGAACTGGTCTGCGCACGGCTTGAATTCGTTGCGGAGCCGGTCGAGGTCGTAGTCGTCATCGATTGCGGCGCGGACTCGCATGAAGAACAGCGCAGTGTCATCATCGCCGAATTGCTGGCTGTCGCGGATGGTGAAGCCGCGGTCGGCGAGGAACCCGGCCACGGTGGCGACGATGCCTGGTCGGTCGACGCAGGACAAGGTCAGCACAATGTTGTTGCTCAACTCTTGGGCCTTTCGGACTTGGGGTCATACAGGGGGCGGAGCGACGCCGACGCCGTCATCCGCTGACCTGCAACCTCGACCGTGTAGTCGCCGGTCTCGAACCAGGACCGCTCCTCGGGTCCCGGCGCGGCAACCCAACCCAAGGCGACGGCGCCGCCGACGGTGTGGCCGTACTGGGCGGATGCGACCCGGCCGACGAGTTCCCCGTCGCGGTAGATGGGCTCGTCGTGGGTGAGGTGCACACTCGGGTCGGTCATGCAGAACTGGGTCAGCCTGCGTGACACGCCCGCTTCTTTCGCGGCGAGGAGAGCTTCGCGGCCGACAAACCCACCTGGCTTGTCCCACTTGACGGTGAAGCTGAGTCCCGCCTGCAAGGGGTTGTCTGCGCCGGAGATGTCGTGGCCCCAGCTACGATAGCCCTTCTCGAGACGCAGCGAGTTCATGGCGTGGTAGCCGACTGGCCGCAGGGGCTCGTTGCCGCCGGCGAACAGGGTGTCCCAGATGTGCCGCGCGATCTCGGTCGGGATCAGCAGTTCCCATCCGAGTTCTCCGACATAGGTGACGCGTGTCGCGCGGACATAGCCCAGACCGAGATCGATTTCACGGGAGGTGCCGAACGGAAACGACTCCGTTGAGAGGTCAACGTCGGTGAGCGGCTGGAGCAGCGTCCGTGAGTTGGGTCCCATGACTGCGAGCATCGCCATCGTGCCGGTGACGTCGGTGACGGTGCAGAAGTCCTGGTCGGTGATCGCGCGCTGGAGGTGGGCGAGATCGTGGTTGACGGTTGCCGGTCCGGACAAGACCAGGAATCGGTCCTCAGCGAGGCGTGTGATGGTGACGTCGGCTTCGATACCGCCATGCACGTTGAGCCACTGCGTGTAAACGATCTTGCCGGCGTCGACATCGACGTTGTTGGTGCTGACACGTTGGAGGACCAGCAGAGCGTCGCGGCCCTGCACGAGCAGCTTCCCGAATGAGGAGGTGTCGATGGCACCGACCTGTTCCCGGATCGCCCGGTGCTCAGCCGCGGAGTGCTCGAACCAGTTCTGGGCGCCGAAGGAGTAGCGGTACTCCTTCGGTGTCCCGTCGGGCGCGTACCAGTTGGCGCGTTCCCACCCGGCCAGCTCCCCGAACACGGCGCCTGCCGCCTGAGTGCGTTCGTACAGCGGACTGACCCGCAAAGGGCGTGCGCTGGTGCGCTGTTGAAACGGCCAATGCACCTCGTAGGAGAGGTCCAGAGACTCGACGACTCGCTTTTCGAGGAACCGTCGGTTGGTCTCGTGCCGTTGGACACGGCCGAGGTTGGTCTCGGGCAGGTCGATGGGGCTCTTGCCGTCGACAATCCAGTCGGCGAGGACTGATCCCGCGCCCGGTCCGGACAGGAACCCGACGGAGTTGAAGCCGGCTGCGACGAAGTAGTTGCGGAGGTTGGGGGCTTCGCCGAGGTGGTATTGACCGTCTGGGGTGAAGCTCTCGGGGCCGCAGAAGTGCAAGCGGACTCCGGCGTCTTCGAGGATCGGCATCCGGTGGACGATGCGTTCGTAGAAGGGACCGAGGTGATCCCAGTCCTCGCGGAGCCTCACGAATCCCTTGTTGTCCGGGATTCCGTCGGAGGCCCACGGGTAGCTGCCTGGTTCGAAGAACCCGACCATCAGCGCGCCAGCTTCGTCCTTGACGTAGGAGTACTCGTCGCCGCTCTTGACCGTGGGCAGGTTGCGCTGGAGTCCGGGAATTGCCTCGGTGACGATGTAGTAGTGCGCGAGGGCTTGGAGAGGGACGTCGACGCCGGCCTTTGCGCCGAACTCACGTCCCCACATACCGGTGGCGTTGACGACGTACTCGGCCTCGATGTCGCCTCGGTCGGTTCGGATGCCGGTGACCCGGCCGTTGTCAACTAGAACGTCCAGGGCGGAGACGCCTTCGATGACCTTGGCGCCGCGGGAGGTGGCGCCTCGTGCCAGGGAGATGGTGGTGTCGGTGGCGCTGCCGCGACCGTCACGCGGAAAGAACAGACTGCCGTGAAGCCCGTCTGGGTTGAGCAAGGGGTGACGTTCCAGGGTCTCGTCGACGTCGAGGATGTGGGCTTCGACGTTGCTGCTGCGGACTGCGCTTGCTTGATGGAGCAGCTCCGACATACGTTCGGGGGAGGCGGCGATGTTGAGTGTTCCTGTTTCGACGAACCCCGTCGAGAAGCCCGTGTCCTGTTCGAGCGTGCGAAAGACTTCCAGGCTTCGTCGCACGACCTGGCGGGTTCCGTCGGTGCCGCGTGCCTGGGTGATCAGGCCGGCCGCGTGCCAGGTGGTGCCCGATGTGAGGGTGTTCTTTTCGAGTAGGACGACGTCGGTCCACCCTCGACATGCGAGGTGATATGCGGTAGCGGCTCCGATGACGCCGCCACCGACGATGACGACGCGGGCCCTCGCGGGCATGTTCACGTTCATGGCACCTCCCTGGTGTCCTGCCACAGTCCAAGGCTGCCCAACGCCCATCAACTGAGCTCTTGTACATACCGCGAGCGGTCGTTCGTACAGATGCTCAGTTCCCGGGTGGGGTAGGCCGCCGCGATGATCGAGGCGAAGGTCGCCGACATCGCGTGCCGGTCTGACCTGACCCGTTGATAGGTCGACCCGATGGCAGAGGAAGGCAGCGGCGTGTCGTGAGGCCAAAAGCGCTGCTGCTCGACGGCAACCTTGCTGCCCAACAGATCCGTGCAGAGCTCCGGAACCGGGTGGAGCGACTGGCCGATGCCGGGCACCGTCCGGGCTTGGGAACCATCTTGGTTGGCGACGACGCCGGGTCGAGATCGTACGTCGCCGGTAAGCACCGAGACTGTGCCGAGGTCGGGATCGAATCGTTCCGCACCGAGCTGCCGGCCGATGCCACACAGGCCGAGGTCCTCAATGCCGTCGCGACCCTGAACGCGGACGTTCACTGCTCGGGCTTCATCGTGCAGCTTCCGCTGCCCGCCCATATCAACATGAGAACGGTCCTGCAAGCGATCGACCCGAGGAAGGACGCAGACGGCCTGCACCCGACCAACCTGGGTCTACTCGTCCTGGGTGAGGACGGCACTGAGCCGTGCACTCCCCGGGGCATTCTGGAGTTGCTGCGCCGTAACGACGTGCCCATCAAGGGCGCTCAGTTTTGTGTCATCGGCTGCGGGACAACAGTGGGTCGGCCGCTGGGCCTCATGCTCACCCGTCGGACCGAGCACGCGACCGTCACTTTGTGTCACGAAGCGACGCTCGATGTCGCAGCCCACACTCGGGTGGCCGATGTGGTCATCGCTGCGGCTGGTGTTGCTCATCTGGTCAAGCCGTACTGGGTGAGACCAGGAGCGACCGTCCTATCGGTGGGTCTGACCCGCACGGTCGAGGGCGTGCTCGGTGACGTGCACCCTGACGTCGAGGAGGTCGCCGGCCGGTGGACCAAGGCGACAGGTGGGGTGGGGCCGATGACGCGAGCGATGTTGCTGACCAACGTCGTCGAGGCCGCCGAGCGCCGGTTGACCGAGTGACCCGTTCCGGTCGACTGCCAAGTTGGCTCTGGAAGTGCGCGTACCTCAGGGCGTCGCAGGTGCCATCGCTGATCGGCACTGTTGCGTTGGCACGACAGCGGCCGCAGATTTCTACTGATTTGTCAAAAGACGACCGGGGAAGCGCCGCCTACCGTAGGTACGACCGTCAGCAGGAGTACAACCGCCAGACATGAAGTTCACAACGAGAGGTGGTCGGTCAGTGATTTTTTCGCTCGCCGTACCCCGATGCTCGACGCAGCCGCCGCTGGTGCGCGCATGAGCTGGTTGCCTACCCACCCGCGGGTGGCGGTCCTTGGAGCCGGACTGGCCGGCCTAGCCGCCGCCACCCAGCTGTCCCAGCATGGTTGCGACGTCATCATTCTCGAAGGGCGGAACCGAGTTGGCGGCCGGGTCTGGTCGGAGCAGATCGCGACGGGCGACAGAACGGTAACCGTCGAGCGTGGTGCCGAGTTCGTCCTCCAGGGTTACGACGCGTTCCGTCAGATGCTCACAGACGTTGACGCCGACCTGGTGGACACTGGCATGAGCTACTACGTGCGAGACGTCGGCGACATGCCTAACGTAGAGACCTCGCAGGTCACAGACCTCGGCCGTCGTGCAATGCAGATCGCCGAGACCCTCTCCGACGCGGCCTCCGCCGACGACGTGCTCCGCTACCTTGATGACGACGTCGCAGTCGATGCTCTCCGAGCCCGGATTGAGATCTCCACCGCCGCACCGGCCACAGACGTCAGCGCCACCGCGTTGCGGCACATCGCATCGCTGGAACCGCTGCCGAGCTGGCGGGTCGCGGGCGGAAATCAACGTCTACCGCAAGCGATGGCGCACCGACTGGGCAATATCGTGCACCTCGGCGACCCGGCGCGCCGCGTCATTCAGCACGAATTCGGCGTAACCGTGTCCACCACAACCAGTTCACTGACCGTGGACGCGGTCGTCGTCGCGTTACCGCTGGCAGTGCTGCGAAATCGATCGACCTTCGACATGCACCTGCCGGCCTGGAAACGGGAGGCCCTTGAGCGGGTCGTACAGGGCCACGCCGCCAAGCTGCACCTTCCCCTAGCCGGCACACCGGACACCTCTTCGGTGATGTCGACCCGGGGACGGTTCTGGACCTGGACAGCACGAGACGCGTCCGGCGCAGCGGCCCCCGTGCTGAACTGCTTCATGGGAAGCGCTGCGGCGCTGACCGCCTACCTCGACGAAGGGGCGGCGGTTGGCTGGACCGACGCAGTCAAATCGCTCAGGTCCGACCTGCGCTTCGCCGACACCGCGCCTCTGCTGACCACCTGGGCTGATGACCCGTTCGCTGGAGGCGCCTACTCCGCTCGCGGCGCGAACGCCCAGGACGCAGACACCGACGCACTAGCCAAGCCAGTCGGCGCGGTCTACTTCGCGGGCGAGTACGCAGACGCGGATTTCACCGGATTGATGGAGGGCGCGGTACGTTCCGGCCTTCGAGCAGCTGAGCAGATCGGCGTAGCACGTCGTGGAACAGAGGATTCACCCAGCGCATCAGTCGGTGGCCGATGAGCGTCGGCCGCGGTTTGCAGACGGCGCCACGCTTCGAGGGTTGTCAATGAGCGAACCTGATCAGCCCCCAGTGGGTGCCCGGCCGGAGTTGTCGCGTGGCCCGCGATGGTGGCGTCGTCGCCTGAGCGGCGCCGTCGCAGGACGGCCCCCGGTCGACAAGGCCCCAGCGAAGCCTCACACCGGTCAGGTTGACGCCGTCGTGGCGTTTGCGGTCGCGTGGGGCGCTCCCGCGGATTGCTGTTGGCGGTCGGACGCTGATTCAGCCGGCCCAATTGACGCCTGAAATGCTGACGCGAACCATTCGACCAGTCCCGGACTTCTCCACACCATCGGCTCTAGCAGACGCACTCGACAGGGTCGGCTATCTCGCTGACGCCGGCGTCGCGACCGCCGCATACCTTGCAATGATGATGCGCCGGCCCCTGTTCCTGGAAGGCGACCCGGGCGTTGGGAAGACCGCGCTCGCGACCGCCCTGGCCCAAGTCACCGATGCAACGCTCGTGCGTTTGCAGTGCTACGAGGGCATCGACGCCAGTCAGGCCCTCTACGACTGGGACTTCCCGCGGCAAGTTTTACACCTGCGTGCATCGGAAACCGACGGTGATTCCGTAGTAGCGGAGGGGGAACTGTACGACCGGCGGTTCCTCCTAGCTCGGCCGATCCTGCAAGCACTGGAGACCGCGCCGTCGGTGCTGTTGATCGACGAGATCGACCGGGCTGACGACGAGTTCGAAGCTTTCCTGTTAGAAGTCCTTGCCGACCACGCGGTGACCGTCCCCGAACTTGGCACGATCCGCGCCGAGGTGCCGCCCCTGGTGGTCGTCACCTCTAACCGCACCCGCGAGGTTCACGACGCGCTGAAACGCCGTTGCCTGTACCACTGGGTCGCGCACCCCGCGCTCGACCGCGAGACCGCGATCGTAACTCGGCGGCTTCCTCAGGTCGACGCGTCGCTCGTCGGGCAGGTGGTGGCGGCGGCCCAGGTGCTCCGCCGAGCAGATCTTCAGAAACCGCCTGGAGTCGCTGAGACCATCGATTGGGTGCATGCGCTATATCTGATCGGCGCCGACCAGTTTGACCTTGAGTCGGCAGTAGCGACTCTCGGGACGGCTGTTAAGTACCGCGAGGATCAGGCGCGTGTGGTCCGCGACGTGTTGCCTGAAGCATGCCGAGAGTCGAGGACGTCTTCGGCGGCCGGACCCGCCGAGGGACGGTGACCGGTGGTGAGTGCCGAGCCCGCCGAGGCCATGAGTGTTCCGCTGGGGATGCTGTCGTTCGCCGACGCTCTCCGCAGGGCGGGCGTGGGCGCTGACACCACTCGGGTGACGTTGGCACTTGAAGCCTTGTCGCACCTCAATGCGTTGAACATCGACGAGGTGTATTGGGCGGGCCGATTGACCCTGGTGGCCGACCCAGAGGACATGCCTCGGTACGACGTCGTGTTCCAGATGCACTTCCTCGATCGGGAGTTGGAGGCTCCTGAGACGGCCGCGGTGAGCACGCTGCGAACGGTGCCGCTTAGCGCCGATGGGTCTGAGACCGCAGACTCCGAGTCGCCGCAGGACGACACGCCGTTGTTGACTTCCGCGGACGATGCAGAGGTACTCCGACATCGTGACCTCGCCGAGATCGACGCTGCCGACCGTGAGAACGTGAGTCGTCAGATCGCTGCGTTGCAGCCGCGAACGTCGCCGCGCCGCACTATGCGCCGGCAGGTAGGCGGTCACGGGCGGATTCACCGGCAGCAGACAGTCCGGGCCATGTTGCGAGCAGGCGGCGAGCCAGCGCGACTGGCACACGCACAGCGTCGGGTGAAAAGGCGGCGGCTCGTTCTCCTGCTGGACGTGAGCGGATCGATGACGCCCTATTCCGACTCCGTTCTGCGGTTCGCCCACGCTGCGGTGCGGGCGAACCCAGCGAACGTCGAAGTCTTCACCATCGGCACGCGGCTCACACGAGTCACGCGTGCGATGCGGCTCCGGGATCCGCTGATGGCGTTGCAAACAGCGGCCGAGGTCATTCCGGACTGGTCGGGCGGTACCCGGATCGGTGAGTCCATGCAGGCGTTTCTCGAACTGTGGGGTCAGCGGGGGACCGCCCGACGTGCAGTCGTGGTGGTGTTCTCAGATGGTTGGGAGCGTGGGGACGCCAGCTTGCTCGGCGAACAGATGCAGCGCTTGGCGCGGTTGACGCACCGGGTGTTGTGGGTGCATCCACACCGCGGTAAGGACGGGTTTGCACCGCTGACCGGCGGGATGGTCGCCGCCCTGCCCTACATCGACGACTTGGTGGCGGGGCACACGGTGGCCGCGTTGGCCGAGGTAGCCGAGGTGATCGGTCATGCGTGAACTGCTCGCGGATCTGCGTCGGTGGTGGGACGAGGGCGTGACCGTCGGGGTCGGCACCGTCGTCCGGACCTGGAAGTCCGCCCCGCGCCAGCCGGGCGCCTCGATGCTGGTAGGCCCCGACGGCACCGCGGTCGGCAGCGTGTCCGGCGGGTGCGTCGAGGGCGCGGTCTACGACCTCGCGGGGCAGGTGCGCGAGTCCGGCGCGCCCGCCCTGCAGCGCTACGGCGTGAGCGACGACGACGCGTTCAGCGTCGGGCTGACCTGCGGCGGGATCATCGACCTGTTCGTTGAACCGGTGTCGAAGACGGCCTTCCCGGAGTTCGGCGGGGTGGTCGACGACGTCGAGGCGGGCGCGCCGGTCGCGGTCGCGACCCTCATCGAGGGCCCGCACGCCGGCGCCCGCATGGTGGTGCGGGCCGACCGGGTCGAGGGCAGCCTCGGCCACGACCGGCTCGACGACGCCGTGCGCGACGACGTCCGCGGCATGCTCGCGCAGGGCAGCACCGGCGTCGTCCGCTACGGCGAGCAGGGCGAACGCCGCCTCGACGACATCGCGGTGTTCGTCGCCAGCTACGCCCCGAAGCCGCGCATGATCGTGTTCGGCGCGATCGACTTCGCGGCCGCCGTCGCCCGGGCCGGCAGCTTCCTGGGCTACCGGGTGACGGTGTGCGACGCCCGGCCGACGTTCGCCACGGCCCGCCGGTTTCCCGACGCCGACGAGGTCGTCGTGGAGTGGCCGCACCGCTACCTCGCCGGCACCGACACCGACCCCCGCACCGCGCTGTGCGTGCTCACCCACGACCCGAAGTTCGACGTGCCGCTGCTGGAGATCGCGTTGCGGATGGACGTCGCGTACGTCGGGGCGATGGGTTCACGGCGCACCGGCGACGACCGTGCCGCGCGGTTGCGGGAGCTCGGGCTCACCGACGACGAGCTCGGACGCCTGCACGCCCCCATCGGTCTCGACATCGGCGCGCGCACGCCGGAGGAGACCGCGATCTCCGTCGCGGCCGAGATCGTGGCCCTGCGGTGGGGCGGGTCCGGGCAACCGCTTCGCCGCAGGAACGGACCGATCCACCACGACCAAGAACTGGGACGACGGTGAGCCACGCCCAGGCGAACAAGCTGGGATCAGTTCACCGGTTGCAGGTGTCGGCAGTCAAAGGCTTCGCCCTCCAAAACGTTCAGACGGTCGACATCACGATCTCGGGCATTGCAGGTAACCGCGAGTTCTTCCTGGTGGATGTCGACGAGTTGGTGTACTCGGTGCCCAAAGACCCCATCTTCTTGTCGTGGTCGTCGAAATACGACCCAACCAACAATCGGTTGTCGTTCAGCAACGCCCAGGGCCAGCACTGCGAAGCGCCGGTCCGGAACCACGGCCCGCGCCGTCCGTTCCAGCTCGATGAGCGAACGGTCGACGGATGGTGGGCCCCAGGACCCTGGGACGACCTACTCTCAGTGCTCAGCGGACGCTGGCTGCGGTTGGTGCGGTGCGCCGAACCGGGCGGCGGCCACGACGTGCACCCAGTGACTTTACAGTCGACAGCCTCACTGGCAGCACTCGGCCGCGAAACGGACGGTCGGTCCTTGGACTCTCGGCGATTCCGATTGAACCTGACGCTGGATGTGGGGACCGAGCCGTTCGTCGAGGACACCTGGGCCGACCGGGAGCTCTATGTCGGAAGCTGCGGGTTACGACTCCACAGTCCGGTACCCCGTTGTCTAGCGATCGAGAACAGGCCGCGAGACGGGGACCGAGGATTGCAGGTCCAACGACGTATCCGGCACGTCCGCGGGCCCACCCCCAGCCCATGGGCACCCGGGGTCCTGTTCGGCATGTATGCCGAAGTCACCGAGCCCGGACAGATCAAAGTCGGTGACGAGGTCCGAACACCCTGACCAAATGGTGGCGGTGCCGGGACTCTGCGCGCAACATGTCCCTCTGTTTTCCGCCTCTGGGTAAAGGCTTGCATCTGAACGCACTGCGGCACGCTGGGGATTGACCCTCGCGAGCACCCTCACCATGAGAGAAGGGACCGGGACCTTGGCCTTCGTGATCACGCAACGTTGTTGTGACGACGCTTCCTGCGTGCCGGTCTGCCCAGTCCAGTGCATCCGGCCACGTCCGGGTGACCCGGGCTTCGTCAGAACAGAACAGCTGTACATCGATCCGGGGACCTGCATCGACTGCGGCGCTTGCGCCAACGCTTGCCCCGTCGACGCCATCTTCCCCGAAGACAAGCTCCCCTCGTCACTGAAAGACTTCACCGCAGTCAACGCTGAGTACTTCGCGGAGAACCCGTTACGCGAAGTGGCCCACCTGCCGGTCACCCGTCGGTCCCTAACCGCAGAACAACCGGAATTGCGCGTGGCGGTCGTCGGCGCTGGACCGTCGGCGCTGTATGCCGCTACGGAACTCAGCGAGATGGTCGGAGTGTCCGTCACGATCGTCGAACGGACACCGACGCCGTTCGGACTGATCCGGTCGGGTGTCGCTCCCGACCACCCGTCGACAAAGTGGATCATGAGGCGGTTGGAGCGAGTTCTGCACCGCCCCAACGTGAGATCTCTTTTCAACGTCGAGGTCGGTCGTGACATCTCCCTACAGGAGATGACCGACCAGCACCACGCCGTGGTCTGGGCCGGCGGTGCTGACGGTGAACGCAGGCTCGGTATCCCCGGTGAACACCTCGACGGTGTTATCGACGCTGGCCGGTTCGTTCGGTGGTACAACGGCCATCCCGACTTCGCTATGGACCGGTTCAACCTCGCAGGCCGTACCGCAGTGGTCATTGGGAACGGCAACGTCGCCCTCGACGTCGCTCGAGTGTTGGCCCAACCGGCATCCGCCTACGAGTCGAGCACGATGTCCGAGGTTGCTCTTGCCGCGCTCCACAAAAGCAGCATTAGAGAGGTGCTCATCGTCGGGCGGAGAGGTCCAGTCCACGCCGCCTACAGCACTTCGGAGCTGCTCGCACTGTCCACTCTTCCAGACGTGGAGCTCACCGCGGATCCCGCCGAAGTGCTCTTGGACCCGCAGGAAGCAGCCCACGCCCAAACCCTCCCACCTGCGTCATTTGAACGTCGCCAGGCTCTGGTCGAGGCGGCATCGCATCGCGCAGGCGCGGGTACACGGCGGATCGTCCTTCGCTACCGGCTGGTGCCGACGTCGTTCACCGGCGAAGAAGCGCTCGACGGGGTGGTGTTCACGCGGCCCGACGGGACCACGGAACGGATCGATACGCAACTCGTAGTTCGAGCCGTCGGCTTTCGCGGGCGGCCCGTCTCTGGCCTGCCGTTCGACGAGTCGACAGGAATCATCCCTAACGACGCCGGCCGCGTTCTAGACCCTGCGACAGGTCGTCCGATGCCGGGGCTGTACTGCACCGGCTGGGCCAAACGTGGTCCAAGCGGAACAATCGGAACCAACCGAGTCGACTCGGCCGAGACTGTCGCCTCGCTGCTTGCCGACCTTGAGGCCGGTCGTCTCAGACCGCGACCAGACGGCCAGCGTGACCTGGTCGAGCTTGTCCGAGAACGTCATCCCGGCGTCGTTGACCTCACCGGATGGGACCGCATCGCGGAATGGGAACGACAGCGCGGCCAGGCCCAAAACCGGCCATGGGCTCCGCTGCTGACCTACGACGCGCTTACAAGAGCAGCCCACGGATCCTAGGGTCACGTCCGATGCCACTTCGGCGAGCACGAATTGTCAGCTCCGAGCCGACCGTTCGGCACCATCTCAGTAGGATCCGCTGGTGGACAGCGTCAGCGCACGATTCGACGACGTAGCGGCGGGTACGGCCCTGGTGTTCGGAGTCCCGGACCGCGTAGTCAGCGCCTACAGCCTCGACGAAGTCCGCGACGTCCTCTCCGAAGTCGACCAGGCGAGCCAAGCGGGGGCGTGGGGCTGGGGATACGTCACTTACGAGGCGGCTCCGGCGTTCGACTCGGCTCTGCGGGTGCACTCTCGCCAGGCTGACTCCACCCCGCTGGTCCGCTTCGCGCTCGGCGCCGAGCCATCACGTGAAGTAGCTATCGCGCCAATAGGCCGAAACGAGGCGACCGCTTCGTCGGAGACCACCAAGTGGACGGCCGATTGGAACGCCAGCTCTTTCGAGCAGCGAGTCGAGGCAGTCCGTACGGCCATCGAAGCAGGCGTGGTGTATCAGGTGAACCTGACTACCCGTTTTCGTTGCCGCAACATCCATGACCTCCTGCACTTCTACTCCGAGCTCGCCGCGGCTCAAGGCGGTGCCTACAACGCGTATCTCGACATTGGATCAGCTCCGACCCTGCCTGCTGACACGGGGGTCGACCCCTGCTCCGGGCCCGTCGTGATCAGTGCCAGTCCAGAACTGTTCTTCCGTTGGGACGACACCGGCATCACAGCGCGTCCGATGAAGGGAACTGCGCCGCGAGGTGTGACCGACGCTGAAGATGAACGCGTCCGTGCCGGGCTGCTCACCAGCGAGAAAGAACGCGCCGAGAACGTCATGATCGTCGACTTGCTACGTAACGATCTTTCAAGGTTAGCCCAGCCTGGCTCTGTGCAGGTCAAGGCGCTGTTGCAGGCCGAGCAATACCCCACTGTGTGGCAGTTGACGTCGACCATCGTGGCGCAACCTCACGAGTCAACCACATTGCTCGATGTGTTCGATGCGTTGTTCCCGTGCGGATCCGTGACCGGGGCTCCCAAGGTTGCGGCGATGAACGTCATCGCCGGTCTGGAGGACTCCCCGCGCGGGGTGTACTGCGGTGCGGTCGGCGTGGTTGCTCCGCCGGGTTCAACGTTTAGGGCACGGTTCTCGGTCCCGATCCGGACCGTAGCCGTGCACCGGCTCGAGCGGGCGGCTGTTTTTGGCTCGGGTGGAGGTATCACTTGGAGTTCAGAACCGGCTGGGGAGTGGGACGAGGTGATGACCAAGGCCACGATCCTCGACCGGCCGCTCACCGCCGGTGTGGCTCTGTTGGAGACGATGCGGTTCACGCCGGAACATGGCCTCCGCAACCTTGACCGTCATTTGGACCGACTCGTTTCGTCGGCGGGGCACTTCGGCATCACGGCCGCTCGCCAGCGTATCCACCACGAACTCGAACTCGTCGCTGGTGCCTTCGAGCAGAACGGAGCCCGTCGGGTGCGGCTCATGCTCGCTAGATCCGGCCGCGTCGTGATCGAAGATGCCGCCCTGACCGTCGTTGACGGTAATCAGGTCCTTGACGTGGTGTTGGACAACCACGTGACGGTGCCCGATGTTTGGACCCGCCACAAGACAACCCGGCGCGACGTGTACGAGGCGGCCGCGGCCCGCCACCCCAGCGCCGCTGACGTTCTACTTGTCGATGTCAACGGGTACCTCCTGGAGGCCACCCGGGCGAACGTTGCGGTGCGTCTCGGTCGGCAATGGTGCACCCCACCCCTGGCATCGGGTTGTCTGCCCGGCGTCGAACGCCAGCGACTCATCGACGAGGGCGTCCTCGTCGAACGCCCAATCCACACATCCGATTTGACCCATGAGTCCGAGCTAGCCCTCATCAGCTCCCTACGCGGTTGGAGACCAGCTCGCGTCGTCGGTGAGCGAGCGCGGCGCTGAGAGTCGGGGAAGGTCGTCGTGTCAGCGTGTGAGGGTGGCGTCGCGTGACTCGCTACGGCAGTGGGCTTGTATCCGGTTCGCGCCGGCCTGCCGGTCCTGCCACCGTAGGCAGGTCGGTTTGACGTAGGCATTGCGGCATGGGTTGCGACCGCCTGCGACAGGTGAGTAGCAGCGTTACCGTCACCCGCGACGCTGACAACTGCACGACGCGCACGGACCGGCAGGCTGAGGCCAGGGGGCTTGTCTAGAACCATGTGCTGATTGCGGTCTCACCACTCAGTGGCAACGTACATGGTCTCCAGGTACTCCTCGACGCCATCGAACCCGCCCTCACGGCCCAACCCAGACTGCTTCACGCCCCCGAACGGGGCCGAGGGGTCGGACACCAGCCCGCGGTTCAACCCGACCATGCCGACCTCCAACGCCTCGGACAATCGCAACCCGCGGGCGAGGTCACGGGTGTAGACATAGCCGATCAGGCCCATCTCGGTGTCGTTGGCGAGCGCGACCGCCTGCTCGTCGGAGTCGACCGGGATGACGGCCACCACCGGGCCGAAGACCTCCTCGGTCGCCGCCGCGGAGTCGGCCGGGACGTCGGCGAGCACGGTGGGCGGGTAGAAGAACCCGCCGCCCTCGGGCACCTCGCCCCGCACGAGCACCGTTGCGCCCGCGGCCACCGTGCGGTCGACCTTGTCGGCAATCCCGGCAACCGCTTTGGGCGAGATCATCGGCCCGACCTGGGTGTCCTCCTCGATCCCCGGGCCCACCTTCAACGCGGCCATCCGTTCGGCCAGCTTGCCGGTGAACTCCTCGGCGACCGACCGGTGCACCAGGAAACGGTTGGCGGCCGTGCAGGCCTCGCCCCCGTTGCGCATCTTGGCCAACATGGCGCCGTCGACCGCGGCGTCGAGGTCGGCGTCGTCGCAGACCACGAACGGGGCGTTGCCACCCAGTTCCATCGAGGCCGACGTGATGTTCCTGGCCGCCTGGCCGAGCAGCAGCGCGCCGACGGCGGTCGAGCCGGTGAACGACACCTTGCGCACGCGGCGGTCGGCCAGCAGGTGCTCGACGAGCGGGCCGGGCTTCGCGACCGGCAGGACGTTGACGACACCGTCGGGCGCACCGGCCTCGGCCAGCAGCTGCGCGAGCAGCAGCACCGTCAGCGGGGTGTCCTCCGCGGGCTTGAGGATGGTGGTGCAGCCCGCGGCCAGGGCCGGGCCGAGCTTGCGGGTGGCCATGGCCGCCGGGAAGTTCCAGGGCGTGAGCAGCAGCGACACCCCGACCGGCTTCTTGAACGTGACGATCCGGTTCGCGCCCGAGGGCGCCATCCGCGCCTCGCCACCGATGCGCACGGCCTCCTCGCTGTACCAGCGGAAGAACTCGGCGGCGTAGGTGACCTCGCCCTTGGCGTCGGTGAGCGACTTGCCCATCTCGGTGCTCATCAGCCGCGCGAGGTCGTCCGCGTGCTCGTGCATGAGCACGAACGCCCGCCGCAGCACCAGCGACCGCTCCCGGGGTGCCGTGGCGGCCCAGCCCGGCGCGGCCGCGGTCGCGGCCTCCACCGCGCGGTCGGCGTCCGCGGTGTCGCTGTCGGCGACCGCCACCAGCACCTCACCGGTCGAGGGGTTCAGCACGTCGAACGTGCCACCCCCACCCGGGCCCCAGGTCCCGCCGATGAGCACACCGGTGGGGACGTCGACGTCGATGCCGGGAAGGGAGGTCATGATTTGCTTCCTTGAAGGGTGGGTCGCTGCGGCGGCAGGACAGTCGGATGGCCGGACGGTGGTGTAGTTCCTGGTGGGGCGGGGTGGGCCGTTCGGATGTGCGTGAGTGCACGGGACGTTGCCGGCGTGGTGCTGAGGCGTGCGCCTCCCTGACCCGGCTCCGACGACGCAAGCGTTGTATGCGTTCGCGTTGGTCGCTCAATCTCGATGTCTTGCCTGGCTGGTGGGCGGGCCGTTGACCAGACGCTAGGCAGCCGCGGCCCGCGTGCCGTTGCGCTGAAGCGACAACGGGCGCCATTGGGCACAATCTGTCAACGCGGGGTCACTGTCGCCCTGGGTTGCCGTCGGGGTTACACCCATGTGGTGGGGTCGAGACGGCTGAGGGCGTCGGACATGCGGCCGGGTCGGCGGTTCAAGTTCTCGCGTTTCTCTTTCCTCATGATGGCTTGCTTGACGAGTTGACCGCCGAGGTAGCGGAACGGTTCCGGCGGTAGGTGTCCGCGGGGCGGTGCGGTCAACGCACAACGCGACCACAGGTCGTCTTCACCCAGTACTAGGCTGGCGAGAATTCGTCCGCCCATGCGGCTTGGCCCGACCCCGTCCCCTGAGTACCCGGTGCCGAACCACACCCGGTCATTGTTGGCCAGTTTTTGGAAGTAGGGCAGGGAAGTGAGTGTGTATTCGACTGGCGCTCGCCAGGTTGCGACGAATGCTTCGTTGGCGAGCGCCGGTAGCAGTCTGTTGAACTCCCGCCGGATGAGTTCTTCGTGGGGGACCTGCCCGAACATGGATGACGCGCCGCGCTGTCGGTAGCCAAGGCCGACCCCGCCCTTGCCAAACATCATTCGGCCGTCGGCTGTGGTACGCCAGTAGTTGAGCATTCGGGTGGAGTCGGCGACGCCCAAGCCGGTGCTGCCGGTACTTGCTAGCAGGTCGTCGGGCAGTGGACGTGTGATCGCGTTGTCGCTCGCGCTGGTCAACATGCTACGCCGAACTTCGGGGTAGGCGCTCATCCAGGCGTTGATTGCCAGGACGACGGCTCCCGCATCGACTCGACCGGTGGGTGTCATCACGGTTGTTCGTCGACCGTGGTGTTCCATCGCTCGCATGGGGGTGTTCTCGTAGATTCGCACGTTAAACGTGTCCATTGCGACCCGTCGCAGACCGCGTGCTAACAACGCTGGTTGCAGCGTCGCGGATGTGGGGTCGAGGACGCCTCCGCGTACGGCGGGACCGCCGAGAGCTTGAGCTTCATCGGAACTGAGAAGTTGGAACGGGGAGTTCGGCAGTTCGGCCACGAGCTCCGTTGTCGACTTCCATGCATCGTCCTGTGCGGGGGCGGTGGAGGCCCACAACCACCCGGCGCGTTGGATGTCTGCGTTGATCTGGTGCTCAGCACAGAAGTCGACGATGTCTTCGACGGCGACGCTTGACTGCTGGGCTAACCAGGTCGCTCCTTCGCGGCCAGCTATGGTTTGGAGGGAGTCGAACTTTGGCCACAAGTTCATCAACAGCCCGGCGTTGGTTCCGCTGGCGCCGCTCCCGCACAATTGCGCTTCGACAACGCAGACGTCAAGGTCGGGTCGGCGCATCTTCAGTTCGAGTGCCGTCCACAGTCCGGTGTAGCCGCCGCCGACGATGCACACGTCTGCCGATGTGCGGCCGTGGAGCGAACTGGACGCGATTGTGTGTTCGAGTCCGAGTGCGTGCGAGAGCCACGGGCTGCGGCGTCGGGCGACGGCTGCGTGGTGGTTGGACACAAGGGCTCCAGGTGCTCTGAGTTGGTCGGTGCGTTTGCCTGTCAGGCGGGGAGACGAACCAACGCGGCGGCGATGAATGTGGCTGGCGTGGCGACGAGGGCGATGCCTAGGTAGAACCAGCCACTCAGGTAGCCAACGTCGCGGCCCAGGGCGACGCGGGCGAAGCTGTAGAGACCGCCAGCTGCGGCGACGTGTCGGGAGAGGCTGGCCATGACAATGCCGAAGGCCACGATGCCGATACCTGAAATGGGAAATGCCGCGGGTGTTGCTCCGCCCGCGATAGCCGCGACAACCGAACCGACGACGATGACCGAGTACTCGGGTGACACTCCTCCGGCGGCCGCCGCAGTGAGACCGACGACGCCCGAGGCTCCGTTGCGGAGCGTCCCTCGCTGGTGTGGGTTGGTGTCGGTCATCGGTCCCCGTTCACGGTGATGGTAGGTGTCTTTCAGCTAGCCGACGTGCTACTGGGCGGTGACGTCCCGGCGCTAGAAGGGGCAGTCTTGTTGCGATGTGCACAACCGCCTATGTGCAGGTACGGAGTATCGCTACGTCCTTTCTGCGGATAGTGACAAGGCCGGTTCGAGCGGGTGAGCCGAGGCGGCGGTGTCTGCGTACTCCGGTTAGCCTGCGCGCATGAGCGACGTGGTCCAGAAGCGGTTGTTGGTGTCGGCGGTCCCCGGGCCGCGGTCGGTCGAGTTGCATCGTCGGCGACAAGCGGCAGTGGCTGCGGGTGTCGGCAGCGCGATGCCGGTCTACGCCGCGACCGCCGGCGGCGGGATCGTGGTCGACATCGACGGCAACCAGTTCATCGACCTCGGTTCCGGCATCGCCGTCACTTCGGTCGGCAACGCCGCGCCGGCCGTGGTCGCGGCGGTCACCGACCAAGTGCGGGCCTTCACCCACACCTGTTTCACCGTCACGCCGTATTCGGGATACGTCGAGGTCTGCGAGGCGCTCGCCCGCCTGACCCCGGGCTCGTTCGCGAAGAAGTCGGCGCTGTTCAACTCCGGCGCCGAGGCGGTCGAGAACGCCATCAAGATCGCCAGACGGGCCACCGGCCGTGACGCCGTGGTGGCCTTCGACCACGCCTACCACGGCCGCACCAACCTCACGATGGCCCTCACCGCGAAGAACATGCCCTACAAGGACGGCTTCGGCCCGTTCGCCGGCGAGATCTACCGGGTACCGATGGCCTACCCCTACCGCTGGCCGGGATCGTCGGACCCGGCCGTGGTCGCGCAGGAGGCGTTCGACACCGCGGTCGCCCAGATCCACGCGCAGATCGGCGAGGACCGGATCGCGGCCGTCATCGTCGAACCGATCCAGGGCGAAGGCGGCTTCGTCGTCCCCGCTCCAGGCTTCCTCGCCAAGATCGCCGCGTGGTGCAACGAGCACGGCATCGTGTTCATCGCCGACGAGATCCAGACCGGCTTCTGCCGCACGGGCGATTGGTTCGCCTCCGAATTCGAGGGGCTTGAGCCCGACCTGATCACGACGGCCAAGGGCATCGCCGGCGGACTGCCGCTCGCGGCGGTAACCGGCCGGGCCGAGCTGATGGACAGCGTGCACGTCGGCGGGCTGGGCGGGACCTACAGTGGCAACCCGGTCGCGTGCGCCGCGGCGCTTGGCGCCATCGCCACGATGGAGACCGAGGACCTGCCGGCGGCCGCCCGTCGCATCGAGGAGCTCATGCTGACCCGGTTGCGGGCGATGCAGGAGCGGTTCCCGGCCATTGGTGACATCCGCGGGCGTGGCGCCATGATCGCGGTCGAGCTGGTCTCCGACACGGTGGCCAAGACCCCGAACGCTGCGCTCACCGCCGCCGTCGCCACGGCGTGCGCCCGCGAGGGTGCCATCGTGCTGACGGCCGGCACCTACGGCAACGTGCTGCGCTTTCTGCCCCCGCTGGTCATCGGCGAGGACCTGCTGACCGAGGGTCTGGACTTGGTCGAGAAGGCGTTCGCGGCCGCGACCTCGCACCACCCCTCGGCCCCGGCCCCTCAGTCGGAGGCGGCGGCCGAGGACGCGCCCGCCTCTGATTGAGGGGGTGGCTCGAAGGATCGCTGCCTTGGGCGGTCCCGAGCCGCCGGCCTCGGCGTGCCCGCCCAACGCTCGATAGGCCCGACTGGCGAGTGCGCCCGCAGGAACGTGTTCCGCGCCTGCCACCTCGACGCGTCACCTCAACGGGATGAGCCCCGTGTTCACGCTGTGACGACCCGTTGGTCCGGTCGAGGGGCGACGGGTGCGCCCAGGTCCTCCGGGCTTGCGGCGGGGCCTGCTGAATCAAGGTTTAGTCGATTCGGTGCCTCGAGCTGAAGACGAGGCGTTGGAACGGATGCTGGTCTCCGCGGTCTCAGTCCTGGTCTCAGTACGTCACCGTACGGGGTCGACCACCGGCGTACGAACTCCAGCAAAGACGGGCCCTACGTACGTCCACGGACCCTCTGAGGGCATCTTGTAATCGGGCGGTTAGGGGTTCAAGTCCCCTCGTCGGCTCCACCGCGCGCCGGTCGGCACGGACCGGGTCCTGATGCCGCGTCCGTCGAGCGACGCCGTCGGCCAGCGGTTGCAGCGCCAGGGTCGCCGCGACACGAAGCCGGAGCTGCTGGTCCGCCGCGAGCTGCACGGACTCGGCTACCGCTTCCGGGTGGACGTCGTTCCCGAACGCGGTCTGCGCTGCCGCGGCGACATCGTGTTCTCCCGGCGCAAGGTGGTCGTCTTCGTCGACGGCTGCTTCTGGCACGTGTGCCCGCTGCACTGCCACTTCCCCACGGCGAACGCGGCGTGGTGGCGGACCAAGCTGCTGGCCAACGTCGACCGTGACCGGCGGCACGACGTCGAACTGCGGCAGCGGGACTGGGTGGTCGTGCGGGTGTGGGAGCACCAGCCGCTCGACCAGGTGGTCCGGGTGGTGACCGCGATCGTCGGGTCGCCGCGATGTGCCCAGCCCACGTCCGGGTGACGGGGAACGGCCCCCGGCGCAGCCACGTGCGTTCGTTACGCCTCCGTGGGCATCGTCCCAACCCGCTGGTCCGGGGGAGGGCGGCGGTCCTCGTGGGCACGATGGGTCGGTGACTGCGACGGGGACGACGATCGGCGGCCGGTACCGCGCCGTCCGTCCTCTCGGTCGGGGCGGGATGGCCGAGGTCTGGGAGGCCCACGACGAGGTGCTGCGGCGCCGCGTCGCGGTGAAGCTCTTCGAGTCCCACGACGACGCCGAGGCCCGCCGCGCGGCCGGCGAGATGCACACGCTCGCCGCGCTCGACCACCCCGGGCTCGTGACTGTGCACGACGCCGGGACCGACGGCGACCGCAGCTTCCTCGTGATGGAACTCGTCGACGGCGAGACCCTCGCCGACCGGTTGCGGCGCGGTCCGCTCGACCGGTCCGAGGCGGCTGCGCTCGGCGCGCAGATCGCCGCGGGCCTGGCGTACATCCACGGTCGCGGCATCGTCCACCGCGACGTCAAGCCCGCCAACCTGCTGCTGCCGAACCGCCAGCACGACGACGCGCCGACGGTGAAGCTCGCCGATTTCGGTATCGCCCAGCACACCGGCGGCGAGCGGCTCACCCGCACCGGCACCACGATCGGCACCGCGGCGTACCTCTCGCCGGAACAGGTGACCGGCAAGCCCGTCACGCCGGCGGCCGACGTCTACGCCCTCGGCCTGGTCCTGCTCGAGAGCCTCGGCCGCTCACCCGGGTGGTCAGGCACGCCGATCGAGATCGCCGTCGCCCGCCTGACCGCCCCGCCGACGGTTCCCGACGATCTCGGACCAACCTGGACCCCGTTGCTGCGTGCGATGACCGCGGCCGAGCCGGAGGCCCGCCCGACCGCCGCCCGCGTGCGGGAGGTGCTCACCGCCGTGGCCGCGAGCACCGACGTCGTCGACGGACCGGCGTCGGGCACCACCACCGTGCTGCCGGCGGCGGGTCGCGATCCGTCGTCGACCCGCGTGCTGTCCCCGGCGGAGCGTGGTCCGAGCTCGACCCGCGTCCTGCCCGGGGCGGGTCTCCCCGGGGCGCCGGTCCCACCCGTGCCGACGACGCCGACCGAGATCGTGCCGCTGACCGGCGCGGGTGATGACCGGCGGCGACACTCCCGTCTGCTCCTCGCGGGGTTGCTCGCGCTCGGGCTCGCCGCCGTGGCTGTCGTCCTCGCGGTCGCCCTCGGTGGCTCGCCGGACGACACCGCGCCCTCGGGTGGTACCCCGGCAGCGACCACCGCGTCGACGGGCGCGACGAGCTCGGCCCCGACGACCCCCGCTTCGACAACGGCTGCCACCAGCACGGCACCCACCACCAGTGCGGCACCGACGAGCAGCACCCCGACCGTGGCCGAGACCCCCACCACGCCGGCCGGACCGGGCAACGGCGGCGGACCGGGCGGCGGCAAGGGGCCGGGCGGCGGCAAGCCCGAGAAGACCAAGCCCGGCAAGCCCTGACGACGCTCGCAGATCTCGCCGCGGCGTAGCCGCTGTCCGAGCGGCGCGCAACCCCCGAACTGCCTCTGTGGATCGCCGTCCACAGAAGCGTTCCGTCCTTGTCGGTGCTCGCGTCGGTCTGGGACGGTCGAGGCATGGCGACGCAGGCGGCAGACGTCGAGCGCACGGGGCGGGTGTGACCGGTGTCCGCACCCGTCCTCGATCTCGACAGCGACGTCTTCGTGACGGCGGGCCGAACCTTCCTGGCCGCCAACGACACCGTGTGCGACGTCGTGGCGTCCGCCGCCACCTCGGCCGGTGCCGGCGGCGGGATGGCGGGCTCCGACGCGAGCGCGACGGCCTGGGCCACCGTGTACGACCAGGGCGCGCGACAGGCCCTCGAAGCCGGAGCGGTCCTCGCCGACCGGCTCGGTGAGTACGGGATCCTGCTCGTCACCAGCGGTCAGAACCACGAGGGGGCCGAGCAGGCCTCCGTCCCGGGCGCGCCGGTCTACAGCGGCACCCCCGCCGTGCCGTCGGCCGGCAGCGTCATCCCGGCCGCACCGCCGCCCGCGGCCGGTGGATCGTCGTCGCCGCCGCTGGTGTGGACGGTCCTCTCCGCCCTGATCCCGTTCGACTGGCCCGGTGGCGACCCCGGCCGGTTGCGCGAGGTCGGTGCCGGGTGGGCGACCGCCGCGGGATCGTTGCAGGATGCCGCTGACCGACTGTCGGCGCCGATCGGCGACCTGTCCGCTCAGCAGTCGCCCGAGGTCGCCACCGCGGTCGCCCGGTGCACCGAGATCCAACTCGCGGTCCGCTCCCTCGCCACCGCCTTCGAGCAACTCGGGACGGCCTGCGCCACGCTCGCCGGCCACCTCGAGCAGGCCCACGCCCAGCTCACCGACCTCGTCTCCGACGTCGGCGACCTCGCCTGCTCCGGCTACGGCGTCCTCGCCGCCGCGATCACCGGCGACGACCTCAAGGACAAGATCGAGAAGCTCGTCAACTCGCTGAAGGACGTCTTCGACACCCTCACCGAGCTGATCTCCGAGGCCGCAGGCCGCCTGCTGAACGTGCTGTGCCAGATCCGCGCTCTGATCAAGCAGCTGCAGGCCTTGGTCACCACCCTGGCGAAGGCGGCCTTCAGTCTGGCGGCCGCGAGCGTCGCCGCCCTCAGCGAGGACGACGTCCCGAATGTCGACCTGACCGCGATGGAGTTGGCCGGTGGTCACACGATCGAGCGGCACGTCGGCAAGAGCGACGAGTACCTCGAGAACAGGACGACGCGCTTTGCATCAACCTTTCCCGACCTCGCGACGGCCGAGTTGGCAACCGGCGACAACCTTGCGGACAACGCGAAGCTGATCCAGGACTGGCTCGCTGGACGCCTGCCGGACGACCCGGAGACGTTGGAGATCACCACCCCGTTACCCGCCGGGGTCACAGGGCGCGTGTACAACAGGGTCACTGCCACGTACGAGCCACCGTCAGGAGTGTTCTCTCTCCTGAGGCGAACGCCTACTGGGTTCATCGTCGTCACGTCATTCCTGGAGCCATGAGAGATGAGTTCGTCAGAGCCGGGACTTCCCAAGCTTGCCCGCGCCTACTTCAACCAGGACTACGACCTTGACGGCACGCCTGACGAGGTCGTTCGCAGATTCGTGTCCGATCACCCACGCTCTGTTGTCGAGAGGACAGCAGACCAAATCAAGGGACTTCTCGCGGGTGACGCCGACGAGGCAGAACTGGACCGAATTTGGGGCGAGCAGTATCGATCGAACTTCCTTCCGGAAACAGTCGGTATGACGTACCGGCAGTGGTTCGGACATGTGCTGACAATCCTCGACGCCTGAGGTCAGTCGACTCGCAGCACCCGTACGTCCCAGGCCCCGAGCTCGAGAGTGTCGTCCTCCTCGAACCGAGCGGGTCCGAGCACGTCGGCCGCGGCGGCGGGAAGCGTGAAGGTGCTGGGTTCGAACGACCAGTTGTGCACCACGACCAGCCGCCCGCCAGTGGGTGTCGTGCTGGTGCGCACCGTCTGACTCGGCGCCTGGCGTGACCAGGTGCGGTCGAGGTCGCGGCCGAACCACTCCAGCAGCGCCCGGCCGAGATCGGGGTTCGGCACCGTGCCGACGTAGGTGACCCGGCCGTCGCCGTGGAGTCGGGTGGTCACGGCGGGCCAGCGGCCGAAGTGCGGGTGGACGTAGCGGACCAGCGGAGTGGCGTCGTCGATGGTCAGGCCGTCGACCCAGCCGGTGGCCGCAGCGTCGACCGGAAGGCTGAGCTCGGAGGAAACCGTTGTCACCTGCAACGATGTCGACAGCGTGCTGTACTCGTCGTAGTGCACGCCGGCGGCGACGTCGAGGAACGCGGGCTTGCGCTCCGTCCGGGCCCGAGCGAGGTTGTCCTCGTAGCCGGTGCGGATGCCGAGCACCAGGTGACCGCCCGCGGCGGCGTAGCGCTCGAGCCAGCGGAGGTCGTCGTCGGTGGCGAGCAGGTAGGCCGCGGCGACGAGCACCGGCGTCTCGGCGGCGACGGCGGCCGGGTCGCGGTCGAACAGCTGGCCGGCGTGGACGATGCGGGTCTGCAGGCCGGCGTCGGACGCGGCGCGGTAGAACGCGTCGACCACGGTGCGGTACGCCCGATGGTCAGGCCCGGAGGCGCCGTCACCGAGGAAGGGCGTCTTCGCCGACATCCACGACGTCTCGGTCGAGTACAGCAACGCGACGTCGGCGTCGGGCACGGCGCCCTCGAACGCGTCACCGGCCGCGGCGAGGTCGCGGCCCAGGGCTGCGACCTGCTCGTACACCCGGCCGGGCTCGAGGCTGTGGGGGAGCACGCCGCCCCAGTACGTCTCGGCGCCGAAGTGCAGCGTGTGCCAGTGCCAGTACTCGATCATCCGCGCGCCGCGGGCGACCATCGCCCACGCGGCCTGCCGCCACTGGCCGTCGTACCCGGTCTCGAACGACCACGAGAAAACGATGCTCTGCGCGTCGGTCTCGGTGACGAGGAACGGTGCCTGCTTCGAGGCCCACATCCGGTCGGCCGACTCGAACAGTGCCCAGGTGCCGGTGCCGAACCACGTCTGCGGCGTCACCGCGGTGTCCGGCAGCGAGAGGTGGTCCTGCATGCGGAAGTACAGGTTGCCGCTGGTGACGTCGAGGCGCTCGGACACCGCGACGTCGTCGACGGCGGGGCGTTCGTAGGCGATGCAGGTGGTGACGAACTGGTGGTCGCGCGCGTACTCCCGCACGATGTCGGCCTGCCAGCCGATGAAGTCGGTCGTCAGCGCGGCCTGGAACCGTCGCCACGCCAGTTCGTACTGGGGCTGGGCGTTGCCGTCGGGCGTCCAGAGGTCGGCCCAGGTGGCGAGCCGGTGCGACCAGTAGGTGAGTCCCCAGCGTTCGTTGAGCGCCTCGACCGTGCCGTACTCGTGGCGGAGGTGGTCGACGAAGCGCTGGAAGACCTGCGGGTTGGCGATGATCTCGTTGCCGGGCTCGTTGTCAACCTGGAACCCGACCACGGCCGGGTGGTCCGCGTACCGCGCGAGGATACGGCGGTTGACCCGCTCGGCGTGGAAGAGGAACGCCGGGTGGGTGTAGTCGATCTCCTGCCGCGCACCCCAGCCCATCCGGTGGCCGGCCGAGCGCTCGACGTTGATCTCGGGGTACAGCCGGGCGAGCCACGGCGGGGCGGCGTAGGTCGGGGTGCCGAGGACGACGTCGATGCCGCGGGCGTGGGCGCCGTCGAGCACCGGCGCGAGCCACTCGAGGTCGAAGACGCCGTTGTCCGGCTCCCACGTCGACCAGACCGATTCCCCGACCCGGATGACCGAGAAGGACGCCGCCGCCATGAGGTCGAGGTCCCGCTCGAGCCGCGGGGTCGGCTGGTACTCGTGGTAGTAGGCCGCGCCGAAGCGGATGCGATCGGGGAGGTGGGACACGGCCGCAGCGTATGCGCGGTCGGCCGGTTCAGGCGGACGGTGGGAGTCTCCTGAGCGGGACCCCGGGGCGTCTCAGTGCGGTTCGGGTTGGGTCAGCGTCCGTGACGGCTCCGGCACTGGCGACGACGTTCGCCCGCGGCACCAGCCGGCTCGCCACCCAGCTGGTGCGGTTCGGGTGGCAGCAGGCGGCGTCGTGCGTGTTCGCCGTCGCGGTGTTCGCCGGGCTGCTCGCGGCGTACCTCGTGCCGCTGCCGATCGCCCGGTACGACGCCCTGCTGATCTGGTGCGTCGTGGTCGCGCTCGGGTTGTGGGTGGCGCGGGTCGAGACCTGGCGCGAGGTGCTCGTGGTGTGCGGGTTCCACCTGCTCGGGTTGGGGCTCGAGCTGTTCAAGGTGCACGTCGGGTCGTGGTCGTACCCCGGCGACGCCGTGACCAAGGTGGCGGGCGTCCCGCTGTTCTCGGGTTTCATGTACGCGGCGGTGGGGTCCTACATCTGCCAGTCGTGGCGCCGCCTCGAGCTCCGGGTGACCCACTACCCGGCCGTCCTCACCACGATCGTTGCAGTGTGCATCTACGCCAACTTCTTCACCCACCACTGGATCGTCGACCTCCGCCTGCCCCTCGCCGTCGCAGCGCTCGTGGCGCTGCGACGGTGCGGCGTGCGGTTCACCGTCGGCGACGCCCGCTACACGATGCCGCTCGTGCTGGCGTTCGGCCTGATCGGTGTGTTCCTCTGGCTGGCCGAGAACATCGCCACGTACCTGGGGGCCTGGCGCTACCCCGACCAGGAGGACGTGTGGCACGTCGTGCACGCGTCGAAGATCGGGGCGTGGGCGATGCTCGTGACCATGAGCTTCGTACTGGTCGCCACCGTCAAGGCCCAGGAGGGACGGCTCTACTCCCGCGACGAACCCACGGCGGACGCGACGAGTTCCGCTGTGGCGCGGGGGTCGTCGACCTCGACGACCAGGCGGGCGTAGTCCTCGTCGCGCAAGGCGATGACGACGGCCTTCTGCGGGTCGCGGACGTCCCAGAACACCTTCTCGCCGTCCTGCCGGAAGGTCCCGGCGGCGACCACGCGCGGGATGTGCGCGCCGGGGGAGCGGAAGCCCTTCGACTCGCGGGTCACGCCGGGGTCGGGGGTCGCGCCGCGGACGTGCCGCAGCGGGATGGTGAGCGTGCTCTTCAACGCCCAGAGCTTGTCCATGCCCTCGACCTCGACGACCAGGTCAGTGCCTTCGATGCGCACCTTCGCCATGTCCTCGTGCCTCACTTCGACTCGGTGGTGCCGGATGGAACAGGTCAGATCCCGACGCGTTCGGACAGCGCCGCCGCCGCGCGCCCCACGACGTCACCCGGGGCGCCGGCCCGTGACCGAAGGTGCAGTCCGACCAGGGCGGCGGCAAGACCGTCGGCGACGGCGCCGTCGGCCGGCGGGTCCGTGTGCAGAGCACCGGTCAGGGCGGTGAACACCCGGTCGACCTCGGCGGCGGCCACGGGGTCGGTGGGTGCGCGTTCGACCGCGGCGACGAGCAACAGGCCGAGGTCGACGTCCGGGGTGCCCGGTCGCGCGCCCTCGACCAGTGGGCCGCGCTCGGAGCCCGGCAGGGTCGCGATCCACGGCAGCAACTCGGCTTCGACGTGGGTGCGCAGGGCCCGGTGGAACAGCGCGAGCTTGCTGCCGAACACCCGGTACAGCGAGCCGCGGTGCACGCCGAGACCGGTCACGAGGTCGTCGATCGACGTTCCTTCGTAGCCGCGCTCGGTGAACAACCGGGCGGCCGTGGCCACCGCGTCGGCCTCGTCGAACCCTCGTTGCCGTGCCATGTGTCCACCGTAGATCAATGGGAACGAGCGGTCAAGAACGATCGTTCTCAATCGGCTGACGGCGTCCGGAGAGCAGCACCGCCACCACGACCAGTGCGGCCGTGACGGCGGCTGTGACCACCACACTGCGGGTGAGGTCGCCGATCGATGCACCTTGCAACACGTCGTCCGTCGCGGTGGTGAGCCGGCTCGGGAGCCACGGCGCCAGCGCCGACACCGTGCCCAGGACGGGGAGCAGGAGCAGAACGACCACGCCGCCGCCCGCCGCGACCGCCGTACCCGCCCCGGCGGCGGCGCCGACGGCCGTCACTGCGAGCAGGAACAGCAGGTACAGCAGGGCACAACCGGTCCCGATCAGGGTGCGGCCGGCATCAAGAGCACCGATCAGGACGACGGTCTCGTACCAGGCCACCCCCAAGCCGACGACGTAACCGAGCACGGCGGCGACACCGGCCGTCACGACGCGGGGGAGCACGAGGTCGGCCGCCCGGCGGGTGCGGGTTCGGTAGAACACCGCGAGTGCCGGACGCGCGTCGACACACAGGCCGGACGCCGCGGCGATCACCGTGACCAGTGCGCCGATCTGCAACGCGCTGCGGGCGTATCCGGCGATGCCGTCGGCGGGGACGGGGGTGGGGGTGATGACCTGGACCCCACGGCCGGCCGCGCCGGCGAACAGGTCGCCCGCGTACCGCGCGAGCAGCGGGCCCGCGACGCCGCACACCACGAACGCCACGCCCACCGCCACCCACCGGTGCGAGCGCCACCACCGCAGCCGTTCCACCCGCCACACCGTCATCGGCCGAGGCGGGGCCAGCGCGGTCATGCGATCTCCCTCGTCGAACCGGCCGGACCGTTGCTCAGTGCAACCGGAGGTGCGGGCGGGGCCGACGTCAACGCCCGGAAGGCGGTCTCGAGGTCGGCGTCGACCGCGGCGATCTCGACCACGGCCAGGCCGCTGTCGGCGACCGAGCGCGCCAGCTGGCGGCCGCCGCTGTCGGTGTCGGTGGTCGCGACCAGCAGGTGCCCCGGTCCGATGGTCTCGACCGACGTCACCCACGCCGCGCGCCGCAACCGGTCGGCGAGGACGTCGACGTCTCCGTGCACCCGCACCCGCCACACCGGCCGGACGTGGCGGGCCACCAACTCGTCGGTGCGTCCCTGGTAGAGGAGCCGGCCGTCGACCAGCACACCGACGCGGGGTGCGATGCGTTCGACGTCGGCGAGGATGTGGCTGCTGAAGACCACCGCGGCCGACGTGCCGATCTCCGCGAGCAGCGTCAGCACCTCGGCGCGACCGGTCGGGTCGAGCGCGCTGGTCGGCTCGTCGACCACCAGCACCGCCGGCTCGACGACCATCGCGGCCGCGATGCCCAACCGTTGCGTCATGCCCCGCGAGAACGTGCCCACCCGCCGCCCGGCCGCGGCGTCCAGGCCGGTGCGGTGCAACACCTCACGCACGATCCGCGCCGCGCGGGGAGCGTCGCCGTCGCCGCACACCAGCTGCCGGGAGAGCGCGACCGTCTCGGTGGCCGTCAGCCACGGTTCGAACTCGGCCACGTCCGGGCAGACGCTGATCCGTTCACGGGGGACACCCAGTTCGACCCGGCCGGAGTCGGCCCGGCGCAGGCCGGTGACCATCGCCAGCAGCGTGCTCTTGCCGGCGCCGTTGGGGCCGACCAGCCCGTACACCCCGCGCGCCGGGACCTCGAGGTCGACGCCGTGCACCCCGACCCCGCCCGCGAACTCGCACACCAGTGCATGGGTGCGCACCGCGGGCGCGCCCGGGGCGGCCGACGTGGCCAGGGGCGGCGGGAGGAGGGGTTCCGCAGCCGTGGGTGCCGACGGCTCGGTAGGAACAGAACGTCGTTCGCCGCGGCCGAACACCAGGTAGCCGACCATGCCCCACGGCAAGAACGCGAAGCACAGCACGACCCAGATCCACCGCGGCAGGTTCCGGGTGACCGGTCGCCGGGCCAGGTCGACCAGGCAGAACACCAGGGCGAGGCCGAGCACCACGAGCACCGGCGTCACCGCCGCCCACGGCACCGCGACCCGCGCCGGCATCAGCCGGTCACCCGCAACCGGTGCGCGCCGCCCGCCCCGCGGTCGGCCTGACCCTCGACCAACGCGGTGTACGCGGGGCAGCTCGCCAGCAGCGACGTGTGGTCGCCCGCTCCGACCGCCCGGCCGGCGTCGAGGACGACGATGTGGTCGGCGTCGCGCACGGTCGAGAGCCGGTGGGCCACCACGAGCACGGCCCGTTCGCGCGCGAGTCGTTCGAGCACGCCGACCAGACGACGTTCGTTGAGGCCGTCGAGCTGCGAGGTGGGTTCGTCGAGCAGCAACAGGTCGGCGTCAGAGAGCAGCGCCCGGGCCAGGGCCAGCCGTTGCCGTTGGCCGCCGGAGAGGTCGACCGCCCCGCCGACCACGGTGTCGAGGCCGAGGGGCAGCTGCTCGACGACCGCCCGCATGCCGACGTCGTCGAGTGCCGCCCACACCTCGCCGTCGTCGGCCCGTCGTTCCCGGCCGAGGCAGAGGTTGGCCCGCACGGTGTCCTCGAGCAGGGTGCACTGCTGGTCCACCAGGGCGATGCGGCGGCGCACCGAACCCAACGGCCAGGCCGTCACGTCGTGCCCGTGCAGCAGCACACTCCCGGCCGTCGGCTCGACGAACCGTTCGGCCAGCGCGAGCACGGTGGTTTTGCCCGCGCCGGAAGGCCCGACCAGCGCGGTCATCCCGCGCGCGGCGACGTCGAGGTCGACCCCGTCGAGGACCTGCTGGTCGTCGTACGCCGCGTCGACACCGCGCAGGCTCAGCACCGGTGCCGGGTGCAACGATCGGAGCGTCGCCGGATCCGAGGCCGCCCCGGCGTCCTCCCGTGGCAGCGACAGCACCTGCCGGATTCGGCCCAGAGCCGACAGCCCGACCTGTACCCGGGCCACCCCCGAGGCCAGCACGGTCAACGGCGCGATGAGCTGGAACAGGTACATGAGGAACGCGACGAAGTTCGGCGCCGACAGGGCCCCCGAGGCCAGCCGTGCGCCACTGCCGGCGATCACGCCGATGATGGCGATCTGCTGACCCAACCCCATGAACGGCGAGATGCAGGCCTGGGACCGGTCGGCCGAGATCGAGGCGAGGGCCGCGGCACCCGCGTCGGCGTCGACGGCGTCGGTGGCGCGGTCCTCGGCGCGGTAGGCCTTGATGGTCGAGACCGACCCGAGGGCGGAGGTGAGGGTGGCGGCCAACCGGCCCACCGCGACCTGCTGGCCGGTGGCGCCGCGCCGGACCCCGCGGACGAACACGGCGATGGCCACGCCGGCCACGACGAACGTGCCGATGACGATGAGCAGTAGCACCCAGTCCAGCAAGCCCATCACGACCAGGGAGACGGCGACGACGACGACCGAGACCGGCAGGGTCGTCACGCCGACGTCGATGACCGACCGCAGTTGCGCGGCGTCGTTGGTGACCCGGGCGACGAGTTCCCCGGTGCCGGCGGTGCGGATCGTCGTCAGCGGCAGGCGCAGGATGTGCGCGGCGATGCCGGTGCGCAAGCGTCGGATCCCCTGCTCACCCACCCGCCCGAGCAGGAACGACGACCAGGCCGAGCAGGCCGCCCCGCCGAGGACGAGCACGGCGAGCAGGATCAGCGGCAGCACCAGCGACGAACCGTTGCCCAGTGCAGCGACGAGGTCGCGGACCACGAGCGGGTTGAGCAACGAGGTGGCCGCGGCGACCAGGGCCAGGACGATGGAGAACGCCACCTGCCCGGGGTGGACCTTGAGGACGGACTTGGCACCGGCACCGGCGGAGACGCTCGGCCGGGCCGCGAGGGTGTGGCTGGTCATCGTGGTCTCCTCAGACCTCGGCGAGGATGTCGTGCAGGTCCTCGGCGGCGGCGTCCATGCCGTGCACCGCGGCCACGGCGGTGGTGTTGAGCACGACCTCGTCGACGCCCGCCGCGGCGTACCGCTGGAGTTCGGCGGTGATGTCGCCGGGCTTGCCGTAGACGAACACGCCCTGCTCGACCAGTTCGCGGGCGCCCGCGATCGGGTCGGAGGCGTCGACGTCGAGTCCGGCGCGCCGGAGCATGTCGGTGTAGTGCGGTGCGCGCAGGTGGTTGAAGGCGCCGTGCTGGGCCAGCAGCATCGCGTGCCGCCCGGGCCGGTCGACCGCGACGTGCACGACGGCGACCAGGCGGGGTCCGCCCTCACGCTCGGACGCCGCGCCCGCGATGACCGGGGCGACGGTGTCACGCAGGTAGTCCGGCGGCGTCAACCAGGTGATGGCGGCGTCGGCGACCCGTCCGGCCGCGCGCGCCATGGCCGGGCGCAGCACGCCCGCTCCGATCTCGACCGGCGGGTGGGCCATCGGTGGCAGCTTGGCGTCGACCTGGAAGTGGCGTCCGTGGAACTGCACCGGACCACCCGCCAGCAACGCGCGGGTGACGGTGACGAACTCCTCGACCACCCGCGCGGGGCCGGGCCACGGCGCACCGTGCAGGCTGGCCACGAAGTACGGATCCGCAGCGCCGTAGCCGATGGTGGCGGGCTGCCCGGTGAGGGCGGCGAGCGAGCGGGCCTGCAACGCGGCGTCGTACGGGTGCCGCAGGGCGGCGAGACCCACGGCGATCCCCACCGGGATCTCGTAGCCCGCGCCCGCGAGGTACGCGAACGCGGCGTGGCTCTCCACGTGCAGCGACTGACCGGTCCAGAGCCGGCGCGCGCTGCTGTCGCGCACCAACTGCGCGAACGGCACCATCTCCCGGCCGTGGGTGGGCTGCAGCGGGTAGAGCACCGAGAGTGTCGGCCGCGCGGTCACGACGCCACCGCCGCGAGCAGCGGCGACGAGTCGGGGGTCGCGACCGACGACGGCAGCGCTGGGGAGTCGGTGTTGCGGTAGGGCGCGGCCGGGTCGACCGAGGCCGCGACGAGGCTCGCCGCCACGGCGGCCCGCACCGCCGCGGGGTCGCCCGGTCCGCCCTTCTCGATGACGCCGACGACCGCTTCGGCCACCACCGCGCCGCGGTGCTGCCCGAAGCTCATCCGGTCCCACCCGGGACGGCCGTCGCGCGGATCCCACGCCATCGCCACGCCCGGCGCGACCCTGTGGGCCAGCGCCGAGGTGTCCGCCGCGAGCGCGTCGAGGTCGGTGGCCGCGGCGATGACGTCCGGCAGCACCGGCCAGGCCCGCTCGCCGAGGTAGACCACGACGGCGTCGCGACGCGGGTAGGACTCCCGCCGTGACAAGACCTTGGCGCGGTACGGCACGCGGGCGTCCTCGAGCGCGGCGAGGGTGGCGCCCCACACCCCCGGCGCGAGCGCGGCGGTGGGGACGTGCAGGTAGAGCCGGAGGATCTCGCCCTGGCCGGGCCCGCCGGTCGAACCGTTCACCAGCAGGAACCCCGGTGACAGCGACGGCCGTACGGAACCGAACGGGAGGGTCACGGCGTCGCCGGGGGTGGCGTGGCGCAGCCGTTCACCGAGCTCGCCGGCCAGGGGGACCCGGACGCGGACGCGGTGCAGCTCGACCACCACGCACTCGCCGTCGGGCCCAGCGCCGCGCGGACCGACCGTCACCTCGACCTCGGCGGTGTCGTGTGGAACTGTTGCGGCCAGCAACGCTTCCAGGTCGTGGTCGCGGCGGGGTGAACGCCGCCGACGGGCCGAGGCCTCGGGGCTGATGCCGGCGTGCCACTCCTCGTAGAGCGCGGTGGCGAGGGCGCCCCGCAACTGCTTCGGCGTCTCGCTCTCGACCGTGCGGTCCTCGCTCACTCGGATGCTCGTGCCGTCCTCGGCGACGACGAGCGCATCGAGCCGGGCGCTGATCTCCGGGGTCAGGTGGGTGCTCATCGGACCGCCCCCGTGTCGTCCGCGGCGGCGTCGACGTCGACCAGGCCGATGGTGGCGGCGAACTTCGCCGGGGTCAGGAGCGCGTTGCGTCCTACGCCCGCGGTCCCGCGTTCGACGTGGGTGAGCTTGGCGCTGAGCATGCAGCCGGCCAGCAACCGGTCGAACAGGTGCCAGCCCGCGAACGCGACCACGCGGTCGGTGAAGCCGGGGTCGACCGGCGTGACGTCACCGCGCACCTCGCGGTACCCCGCCCAGAACGCGCCGATGTGCGGGCGGACGGAGGCCAGTTCGGCGTCGCCGCGGCGCATCAACGCCGCGTGCACCTCGCCGGGTGGCGTGGTGTCGTCGGCCTCGACGTCGACGAACATGCGGGAGACCGCGGTGCGGAGGAACTCCCCGACGAACCCACCGACGTCGTGCGCCGCGTCGGCGAGGCGGTACTCCTCCCAGTCGGTGAGGTAGAGGACGTCGTCCTGCAGCAGGAACTGGTCGAGGCGCAGGTCGCCGTGGCACGGCACCCGCGGCGCCGCGGCGGACGCCGTGGCGAGCACCTGAAGGCCCTCGAGCAGCTGGCGGTCGTGCTGGAGCAGCGCCCAGGCCTCGAGTTCGGCGCCGCTGCTGTTCACGTACGCCTCGACCGTGAGGGCCTGCAGGCTGTCGGCGAGCCGGGACCCCGAGCGTGTCGACGTCTCCTCGCCGACGGGTGCGTCCAGGGTGTGCAGGGCGGCCACGGCGCGGCCGGCCCGGCGGCACAACGCGACGTCGAACCGGCCGTCCTCGGCGAGCTCGTTGCCGGGGACGGCGTCGGGCAGGCAGGCGTAGGCGAGGACGTGCGACCCGGGGTCGGCACCGAGGAACTGCGGTGTGACCAGGTGTTCGGAGGCGAGACCGGCGATGAGCTGCTGGAAGGCGTCGAGGCGGGCGAACCGGGCGCCGGCGTCTTCCGTTGCGCCCTGCAACCGTTTCACGAACACGGTACGGCCGTCGGTCACGGCGCCCACGACGTTGTCGTTGCGTCCGCCCTTGACACGGTCGGGATCGACGAGGAATCCGTCGAGCCCGAGGCGTGCGAGGGCGGCGGTCACGAGGTCGGCCGTGGCCGTGAGGACGTCACGCTCCGGTGCTCGGGTGGCTGTCATGGCCTCGACGCTAGGGAGACCGGGCGGCGCGCGGCACCCGCAAGACCCTGTCTGACAGGAGTTCTGTGCCCTGTCAGCAAGGTCTGGTCATGTCGGCGGCCCGGGTGGGTGCGGTCAGCTGTGCAGGCGTCAGGACACCAGGTCCGACGCGGCGCCGGGCCCCGACCGGTCGTCACACCGGATGCCGCGTCGATCGACCGGCCACCACCGCAAGGAGTGAGCACCATGTCCGAAGACCTCATGAACGGTTACGCCGCGTACGCCAGCCCGAGCGCGATCGTGCAGGAGCGCGGCCCGCAGGCGGTCGAGCACCCCGACACCTCGATCTCGGTGTCGATCTCGTTGTCGCTCTCGGTGTCCTGGTCGTTCTCGTTCTCGTTCTGATCGCCCCCGTCCGTCCCGTCCCGTCCCCGTAGAGGAGTCCTGACATGTCCGAAGACCTCATGAACGGCTACGCCGCGTACGCCAGCCCGAGCGCGATCGTGCAGGAGCGCGGCCCGCAGGCCGTCGAGCACCCCGACACCTCGGTGTCGCTGTCCGTCTCGCTCTCGCTGTCCGTCTCGTGGTCGTGGTCCTGGAGCTGGTGACCGCACGCTGAGGGATCACGCCAGGTCAGTGGCGGGCACGGGTGACAAGCCCGTGCCCGCCGCCGTCTGGGCGTGAGCCGCTTCGCGTTCGGCGACCCAACGTGCGAGCTGGACCCGGGACCGCAGGCCGAGTTTGCCGAGCACACCGCGCATGTGGTTGACCACCGTCCACTCCGAGATGGCCAGCCGGCGCGCGGCCTGCCGGTTCGAGAGGCCGTCCGCCACGAGCAGCGCGACCTCGGTCTCGCGTGGGGTGAGGTCGGACCAGCACGCGAACCGGTCGTCGAGGGCCGCGACCGGTGCCGTGGGCAACGGTTCGGTCTGGGTCTCGGCGACCACTTCGTTCAGGACCACCGGCTCGACCGTCACGGTGGTGCCGCTCGCCACGGCGTCGCGGGCCACCGCGGCCAGCAGAGCCTCGGGGGTCGTGGCCCGGCCGCGGGTCCACGCCGCGGCGAAGTCGACCGGGCCGAGCACCTGCGACATCCGCCGTTCGAACCCCGCCACCACGAACGCCGGCTCGTCGTGCCCGGTCGGCATCGTCTGCCGCTCGTCGACCATCGCGCCCAGCAGTTCGGTGACCCGGAGCCCCCGTGCGCGGCTGTTGGACTGCACGCAACTGCCGACGATCTCGGCGATCTGCCCGAGGGTCACGGCGAACCCGAGCTGCCGCAGGTGCACCATCGCCCGCGACCAGTACTCGTCGGCGCTGACGGCGTCGTCGATCGCGGCGTGGCACCCGGCCAGGCGCAGCAGCGCGGCGCCGGAGGACAGGTGGTCGCCGCGGCGGCGGGCGTCGGGCAGCACCGTGCGGCACAGCGCCGCGCCGTCGGCCGGGCGGCCGTCGAACAGGCAGTGCAACGCGGCCATGAGGACGGCGCGGTCGGCTTCGGCCGGGCGGCCGGCGGCCCGCAACGCGTCGGCACCCCTTAGCAACACGGCCTCGTCCCTGGAGCCCGGCGCCGTCAGGGCCAGCACGCCCTCGGTGACGAGCACGTCGGGTTGCTGTGCGTCGGTGGCGAGCCGGCGGCCGCGTTCGAGGGAGTGCGCGGCGAGTTCGGGTTCCCCGAGCCGGGCCTCGGCGTCGGCGAGGGCCAAGCCGAGGCGGACGGCGTGTTCGGGGTCGAGGGCGTGCTCGACCTCGGTGAGCGCCTCGACCTGCTCCTGCACATCGAAGACCAGCCCGAGGGCGCGCCAGTAGGTACGCAGGCCGAGAACGGCGTCGACGGCTCGGGTGGGGTCGAGGTCGCGGGCGCGGGCGAGCGCCGCTGTGATGTTGGCGTGCTCGGCGTGCAGCAGTGCGAACCCGGTGGCCTGCTTGCGGCTGTCGAGCAAGGCCAGTGCGCGGGTGACGACGTCGAGGTGGTGCAGCGTGCAACGGTCTGCCAGGTGGTCGTCGTCCTCGGGTGACGTGACCGCGGCGGCCACGGGCAGCGCCGTCACCGGGACGTGGAAGCGGGCGCGCACCAACCCGCCCGGCCCGGCCGAGCTCTGCTCGCTCGCGACCAGCAGACCGAGGTCGACGAGCTCGGCCGTGGCGCGGTCGAGCCGGAGGACGGACAGGCCGGTGACCCGGGCGAGGGCCTGCCGGCCGATGCCGTCGACGCCGAGCGCTGCCGTGCTGAGCACCGCTCGCGCGTCGGGTGACATCGCGGTCGCGACCTCGGCGGTGTCGGCCAGGCCGTGCTCGACGCGCGACTGCGTGAGCAGGGCCGTCACGGTGGGGGAGCGGGTGGCGTCGGGCGAGGTGGCGAGGTCGGCGTCGACGGTGGTGAGCAGGGCGCTGGCCACCCGCAGGTCGCGCGGCACACCGCGGAAGTGGGCGCACAGTGCCGCGGCCTCGGGCAGGGTCTCGGCGTCGAGCTCGAACGACGGTTGCACGGTGCGCCGGGCCGCAACCAGCAGGGCGACCGCCGGCACCCGCAGCGCGGCGTCGACGTCGAGCAGGGAGTAGTCGGTGGGAACCGGGAGTGGGCGCACCAGGTGGGTGGCGTCGACTCCGCTGCCGGCGCGGCGGTCGGTGACCAGGACGGTGCGGCCGGGCGCGCGTGCCGCCTCGATCCGGGCCGCTCGCTCGGCAGCGTCGAGCCGGTGGGCATCGTCGACGAGCACGACGTCGGCGCCTGGGCCGACCAGGTGCAGCAGTTGGTGGGCGAGGCGGCTCTTGCCCACCCCGGGCTCGCCGACCAGCTCGACGACCTCGACGTCGGGCCGGTCGACCTGCTCCCGGAGTGCGGCGAGCTCGGCCTCCCGCCCGACGAAGGGCACGTCGGATCCGACGTCCGAGCCTCTCGAGCGCAGCGCAGGTGTCAACACGCGGCCGATCCCCTCCGGCCTCCGCTCCCCCCCTTGAGAGCGGGTCACCCCGACCACAGACCGGACAAAGCCCGCGAACGTGACCGAAGTGTGACCTCTCTGGATCGTTGCACACGAAATGGTCACGTGACAGGGCTGTTCGGTGATCGAACGAGGTCCTTACACAGTGAAGCTCTCTCGTACATCTGCGTTGATGCGTTAGGTTGTCGGAGCCGTGGGGTGTGATGCCGGGGTGGACTTCGAGACGCACCCCGTGACGCCGTCGCGGTTCGAGGACTTCGCCGACGTGATCAACCCGAACCGCCGCGCCACCCATTGCTGGTGCCTGTCGCACCGGCTCAACGCGCCGGAGATCGAGGAGTTGGGCCACGGCAGTCGCGAGGAGGTGGCCCGGGCACTGGGCCGGCGCCGCAACCCGCCGGGCGTGGTCGGCTACGTCGACGGCACGGCGGTCGGCTGGTGCAGCATCGGCCCCCGCGCCGAGAACCCGCGCCTGGCGAAGTCCAAGCTCATCCGCCCCCTCGACGACGTCGCCGTCTTGAGCGTCATCTGCGTCGTCATCCGGGGCGGACGCCGCAAGCGCGGCTACACGACCCCGCTCATCGAGGGCGCCGTGGCCTGGGCGGCGTCCCGCGGCGCCCCGGCCGTCGAGGCCTACCCGGTCGACGCCGAAGGCGGCCGGATCGACACCACGATGGCGTTCGTCGGCACGCGGCAGATGTTCGAGAAGGCGGGGTTCGAGGTCGTCGGCCAGACCGATGCGCTGGCCTCGAAGCGGCCGCGGCTGATCATGCGGCGGACGCTTTGATCGAGCGCCGCCCGCCTTCAGCTCGGTTCCGGCGCTGCACCGCCCGGCCCGCGCGCGGCCCCGCGACGGAGCAGCTCGAGTGCGTGGGCGAACCAGTCGCGGAAGGTGTAGCCGTCGTCGCGGGGGTCGTAGCCGGAGTGCAGGGCGAAGATCCATCGTTGGTAGTACTCGTCCTCGGTCAACTCCGCAGCCAGTAGGTCCTCGAAACCACCGATCGACGCTGTGACGTCATCTTGATCCTCGTCTCGGAGGAAGGCGGCGATGGCTTCCTCAGAGGTGGCCCCGTACAGGGTCCAGTCCTGCCCGAGGTACGCGCTGGTGAGGATCTGGAATCCGGTCACGACTGGCATCTAGGGCTCCGGGAAGGCGGTGAAGACGAACCAACCCTGCGAGTTGCGGCGAAGAGTGACACGCAGGTTGAGGGGAACGATGAAACGCTTCGAGTCTCGCAGATACGAGCGGCCGGCACCTGCCGGCAACGGGCCGGTCAGGCGGAGCTCCGCTTTGTGACCGCGGAGCCACGCCTGGATCTCTGCCAGGTGGCCCGCGATCACACCCGAGATGGCCACCGTGGCCGCGGCCATCGACGTGAAGGTCGACGCGATCGGCTGGTCGGTGCGTCCGGTCAGGTAAGTGTCGGGCTTCGCGACATGCCGCCTGATGACATGTGCAGAGGGGTTGTCCCGGTCGTTGGCCTGGAGGTCGAGGGGTGGGACGCCGGCGTCGACCAGATCGGTCACGGCTTGCAGCAGCTCCCGCTGTTCGGTGACCTTTTGCAGCGAGGCGAGGACGCTTATCACCCGCTCGCTCACACCCGCGAGCAGGTTCTCGAAGGTCACGACCTCTTCGGCGAGCCGCGAGATGTACCGACTGATCCGGACGACGGCGATCGCCACCCGGCCGCCGGCGACGGTCTGCGTCGGGATCTCCGCCAGCCCGGCGGTCGGGCCTGCTGCGAGGGCACCGGCGGCCTCGATGACCGCCTCGGTGGCGAGCAGTTCGACCAGTTCGGTGATCACGTCGCCGTGCATCTGCTGGATCGCGCTCGCGTACCCGCCGCACGCTTGCGCGAGCAGTTGGTGCTCGCCGGCCAGGGTGCGCAGGGTGTTCTGCAGGTTCGAACACAGCTGCAGCGCGTAGGGAATCTCCGGCGACTTCTGACCGGACAGGTCCGCGATCGGACGGGAGAGCCGGTCGGCCTCGTCGGTCAACCGGAAGTGGGCCGAGAGCCAGCCGTTGGCGACCTCGCGCAGCTGGTCCGGGTGGCCCGCGGGCCACACGACCGCCAGCGCGTGCGCGACGAGGAACCATCCCGGCGGCGGGTCCACCGGTGTGCCGTCGGCGCTCGGTGGGGTCGACACCACGACGCTGACCCCGCGCCTGGTCACCGGTGTGCTGGGGTAGGCGGGAGGGCCGGCAGTGCTCGACGCGGCTGGAGTCGAGGCGGCCTCGGCGTCGTCGTGGTTGGTGGCGCTGGCCACGAGGCGGTCACCCACGACACCGAGCGCCTCGACCACGGTCGCGTCGGCGCGCAGGAGAGCGTCCGCGGCGGCGTCGTAGTCGCGCGCCCATGCGGCGCCGGTGCTGTCGACGCCCGCCATCCCGCCCGCGCCGTTGACCGCGGTGGCCAGTGCGGTCACGGCATCGCACACGGCGTCGTTGACGGCGAGGAACGCCTTCCCGGCCGAGGCGTAGACGTCAGGATCGACGTCGAGGACGGCAGGCACGATGACGACCCTGGTCGTGGTCGGCGCCGGGTTTCAAGGACGGATCGTCAGCTGTGGACGGCCGTCCACAGCTTCACCGCGGTCCTGGCGGTCGCCTCGTTGATCGGCTAGGTCGAGTTGGCCGTGGTGTCGACAGTTCACCGCTCGGCCGTGATGTCGGTTGTCTTCGCTCACGTTGAGCGTATGTCTCGTAGTAACGCTCACGTGCGGCTCCAACCACCGCCAGTGACCGGCGCCGATCGCCGTGCCCTTGAGCGCGGGGACGATCAGCGACGTCAGTTGCGAATCTTCGTGTAGCGGCAGCGTCACGCGACAAGCGGTCACTGCACTACTGGACCGCACTACCGCCGTGACCCCCGGCGGTGCAGGCTCGCCACGTGACCACCTACGACACCGAGATCGCCAAGCTTCACGCCATGGTCGACGACATCCGGCGCATCCGAGAGGGGACATGCGAGCCCAAGGCCAACACCAACCCGCGGTACTTGGCGCTCTCGGCGGCCGTGAGCAACCTGAACAAGGCCATCGCCGACATGCAGGCCGAAGGCTAAGGATTGACGCGCGGAGGCTTGATCTTGCCGGCGTAGTTGCGAATCGTTTCGAGCGCGCGATCACGGGCCAAGCCTGCGTCGAGAGTCTTCGCCCGCGCCTCCAGCGTCGTGGTAGAGACCAGCCCCGCCTCGATGAGGGCCCAGGCGAACGTGAGGTCCTTGGCTCGGCCGGCGACCAGCTTGGACACGACCAGGTCGTGAGGCTCGAGGCAGCGGGCACGGCTGGGCTCCGCCGAGGCCAGCTCGAAGTTCACCAACCGCTCTTGCCAGCCTTCCGGCAAGGTCGCTGTCGTGAGGTCGACGCCCTGGCCGTAGATCGCGAAAGACTCGTGAAAGGAGGAGTCCTCCCCGATGAAGAGGTCAACCTTGTCGGACTTGGAAAGGGTCGGGTCGTTCAGAAAGGCGATGTCGGCCTCGGCAGAGGCCACCGCGGCGTCAGGAAGCTCGTGCTCGTCGAACGAGCCCAGGATCGACTGACTGCCGATGACCAAGATGTCTGGATCATCGGCGATCGTCGCCGAGGCGCGGAGGATGTGGGCTAGCTCCTCCCGCGTCACTACAGAAGAGCCTCGGCGTACGCATCAGCCCGCTCCTGCATGGTGAGCACACCGGCGAAGGGCGAGTTCTGGCGCATCTCGATCGCCAACTCCGACGGAGACGTCAACGCCTCAACGAGCGCATCGACTGGCTGGGGGCCATTCCGCAGCGTGAGCCACTCACCCAGCATGAGGGCCGCCTGGCCTCGCACGTGGCGGTTCAGACCCTGCGCGAGGTTGGCGTCCATCTTCGAGAGCACCGCGTCGGGATCAGCTTGCAGTCGGCGCGCGACGGCAGCGTTGAGCGCCAAGCTGCGTGCAGCCTCCCGCGTCATGGGGCCAGAGTACTAGCGCAGGGCGTTACCCAGGTCCTGCGTGTTTCGGATCCGGTGGTCGTTGTACCGCACACCCAGCGTTCGCAGCTCCGCGCCGGTCGACTTCACCCTCGACTCGGACTGCCCAGTGAAGCCGAGATCGTCGATGAGGAGGGTGGAAGGGCAGTAGACACTGACGAGCTGGCGCTCGACCTCGCCGAGCTCGGACTTCTCGACGCCCTCGCCGTCGACAGCGGGCTGGGTCTCGACGCCGGCCGTCTGCGCGCGCGGCATCACCACCGCACCCGTCGCGCGGTCAGCCTGGCCGACTGCGTGGTCGCAGCGGCCGCGCGCCGGTCGGGCGATCGGGTGGCGACTTCCGATCCCCACCCGCTCGACCTGTGCCGCGCGGAGGATATCGGCGCGGTGGTGCTGCCGAGCAGCGGCGGCTCGACGTGGTCGCCGCGCTGATCACGTCGAGCTCGTCCCCTGGTCATGACCGCCTCGGCAACGGTGTTGCCGCACCGAGCCGGGCAAGGTCGGCGGCGGCGCGGCCGGCGGCCCACCCGGCGGGGTCGAGTGCGGCCGTGGAACGCAACGTCTTCATGAGGGGGAACGCCTCCGCTACGGCACGGTCGACGGCTGCCTTCCGGTCGACCAGCACCGGCAACAACCGGTCCTGGTCCGCCGACGCCTCCGCCTCGGTCCGCACCTCGCGCAGACGCTCCCCGATCCGGTCGGCGAACGCGAGGAGGAAGGACCGGCGGTACGTCTTCACCGACGACGACCACGCGCCGTCGTCCGGACGTACCCGGGCGACACCACGTGCGGCCTGCAGTTGCAGCGACGTCGCGAGCATGACGGTGGCCCGGACGTCGTCACGCATGCCGACCACCGAGGCGAAGTCGAACCCGGGCTTCAGCAGGGCCTCGCACCGGTTGGCCCGCGCGACTGCGGAGACGATGGAGAACTTCGCGCGCACGTACGGGGCGTCGAGCCAGATCCGGTGCAAGGCCGTTCCGGAAGTCGGCGCCTGCCCGTCCGCGCTGAGCATCGCCGCGTCGATGCTGTGTCGCGCCATCAACGACTGGGCCTTCGCGGCGTAGGTCTCGGCCTCGTGCGGGAACTCGGTCCGCTCCGCTTTGACCAGCAACGCCCGCACTTTGACCAGCATCGCCGCCTCGGCTCCGCCGGCCTCGTCGACCGTCACGGGCGCCGCCTTGGGCAGCCGCGGCAGGAGGGACAGTGCGCCGAGCACGTGTAGGGCCGTCTCGACGATGTGCGCGATGGCCCACCGTGTGTCCGCGGGGTCGGCGAGCCGTGGACGCGGCGCGCCGGCCGGCACCGCCGTCATGACCGCCCGCAGCTCGGCGCTCCACCCCGGGTTGGTACGCAACCGCCCGTCCGCCGCCGTCACCTCGCCCAGCACGTCGAGCAGGCACAACGCGGCGTGGCCGGTGAGGCGACGGGAGCGGAGCTGGTCGAGATCGGAGGGCCGCCAGCCCGACTCGACTGCAGCGGCGACGGCGCGCGGCGTGACCCGGGCGACGGCAAGACGCAGGATGTCCTCCGGCACGGCGAGGAGCGGCGCCACCGGGTCGCCGACGGGCGGACCGAACATGAACGCGACCGCCCGCTTCATCAGCTCGGTCTCGACCTGCTCGTGCTGCGACGGGTTCGGCATGCGGGGAGCGTGGACCTGGGGTCCGACAGTTTCCGTTGCGTGGTGGGATCGGACCTGTGGATCCGACCGTCGAGCAGGTCGTGGACCGCCTCCGCGCGACGCGGTCCACCACCTGGCTGCGTCTGCTCGACGACGCCCGTCTCGATGAACCGGCCACACCGGGCGACGACGCCGCAGCCGTCGTCGAGCCGTACCGGTGGTTCCTCGAACGCATCGGCGGCGGCGTGAAGCTCAGTCAAGCCGGGTGGCTGCCGCCGGCGCTCGTCGTCGAGATGATGGATGCGCTGGGGGAGTCGGACAGGTTCTGGGGAAAGGGCAACCGGGAGAACCTGGCGATCCCGGCGATGCTGCTGCGCGAGTCGGCGACCCGGTACGGCCTGGTCCGCAAGTACCGCGGCCAGCTGCTGCCGACCCGTGTCGGCCGAGGGTTCGTCACCGATCCGACCGGGTTGTGGTGGCACCTCGCCTCGAAGCTGCCCGACGGCCGGGTCGACTCCGAACGGCACGCGGGCACGGTGGCGCTGCTGATGACGGCGGCGGGCCGGGCTATCAACGGAGCCGAGCTCGCCGACGCCATGGCGGTGCTGGGCTGGTGGATGGGGTCGTACGAGCCGCTCACGCCGTTCGACGCGCAGCGGGCCGCCCGCGACACCACCGAGCTGTTCCGCCGTCTCCGGCTGGTGTCGGAATCCTGGAACCACGAGCCGCCGCCGCCGTCCCCAGGTGCCGTCGCCCTGGCGCGGGCGGCGCTGATCGGCCGTGAGGCACCGCCCCGTCGCGCACCGGCGCCCGCGGCCGGGCAGACCCTGGAACTGACGGTCACGCTGCGTGACGTCGAACCACCCGTGTGGCGGCGGCTGGTCGTGCCGTCGTCGCTGACGCTCGCGAAGACGCACGAGGTGCTGCTCACCGCGATGGGGTGGCAGGGCTACCACCTGCACATGTTCGACGTGGGCGGCACGCTCTACGGCGACGTCGAGGACTTCGACGGTCCACTCGGCGAGGAGGACGCCGTCACCCTCGCCGACCTCCGCCGTGTCACGCCGCGCCTCACCTGGGAGTACGACTTCGGCGACGGCTGGACTCACGACGTCGAGCTCGGCGCGCTCGGCATCGGGTCGTCGGTGCCGCGGGTGGTCGCCGGTGCTCGCGCCTGCCCGCCCGAGGACTGCGGCGGACCTGGCGGCTACGAGGAGCTGCTGATGGTGTTGGCCGACCCCGCGGACGACGAGCACGGCGACCTGCTCGAGTGGCTCGGTGGCGCCTTCGACCCCGAGGCGTTCGATCTCGACGCGAAGAACGCGAACCTGGAGCTGCTCGACCGGCAGACCCGGCCGCGCTGACGGCCCGAGCCGTCAGGTCTTGTCGGGCGCGCGGCCCGTAAAATCTGCGGCGGGGAAGCGGCCCTCGGCGGCGTCGATCTTGGCGATCGCCGCGGCGGTCGCGTCGATGCCCAGGCTGTCGGCGAGGGCCAGCAGGTACACGAGGACGTCGCCGATCTCCTCGCCGACCCGGGTGTGCAGCGGGTCGGCCGCGGCGAGCTCCTTCGCTCGGTCGGCTGGCAGCCACTGGAACAGCTCGGCCAGCTCGCCGACCTCCCCCACGAGCGCCAGCAGAAGCGATTTCGGGTCGTGGAACTGGCTCCAGTCGCGGTCTGCGCTGAACCGCCGGAACCGCGCGATGACGTCGTCCGTGTCGCCCACCTGCGAGATCCTCTCAGGCCCTTTAGGGTGACCGACGCGGCCCGACGGACCGCCCGGTCCGTGCCGGGCAACCAGGTCCCCACCCGCACGAGTTCTCTTCGTGCTGCCCGGGGACGTCCATGCCGCTCCGCTACACCGCCGCGTCACTGCCGCGCGCCGGTCAGACGGAATCGGTGGTCGAGCGGTTGGCCGAGCAGCTGCTGTTCGAGGGCGGGCGGCGACCGTCGCCGAGCGAGCGCCGCTCGTGGGACCGGAGCCTGCCGGTTCTTGCCGAAGACCTGCGGGAGGCCGGGCTCGGGAACGGCGAGGTCTTGCTGGAGTACCAGCTCCCGCTCACCTCGCAGCGGGCCGACGTCGTGCTCGCTGGGACTCACCCCGACACCGGACGGCCGTCGTACGTGGTCGTCGAGCTCAAGTAGTGGAGTGCGGCGACGACCGCGGGGATGTCTGGCGATCCGCTCTGCGCAGCGTCCGGGTGAGGACTGCATCGCTCGCCTCCGGCACGTCCGAGTGGTCATCCCGCGTGCACCGAGGGGGGCGCTCGGACGAGCCGAGCCCTCGGCCCTCTCTAGTCGGCTTAGACGTGGCGACCGTAGGGCCGGGCGAGGAGGCGCCGAACGCAGGGACGTACCGGCCGCGCACTTCAAGCCCCTCCACGGTCGGATCGCGACGACGATGCGCCCCGCGTAGACACAGGGCGTCGAAACCTGGATGCTTCGGGTAGACGCAACGTCTGCGAGCGACGGGGGTAGCACGTGTCCTGGTACGACTATTTAAACCCGGTTCGCTGGTTTGCAGACGAGGCTGAAAGCGCACAGCGGCAGGTGGACGCGGGTGACGCTCACAAACGCCTGCACCTTTGTAGTGGGTGCCGGCAAGCGGGACACAACATCCGAACTTGTGCGGACCTGACAGCTGTGCTCGCCCGGCTGGATCACGTCGAGGCGGCGCTGGCTCAGGAGAGGGACCGGAACGAACGGCTTTCGGCGCAGTACCGTCAGGCGTCGGAGGAGTGCGCGCGCCTCCGCGATCGTCTCGCGCGGTTGACCGGGGATTCAATGGCCGTACATTCTCATTCCTCGCGGTAGGCCTCGGCCGCCAGCCTCCCGTCAGAGCGCGCGCGACCGCCGTGACGCCGACACTTTCGGACAAGGTTCAGCGACTGGAGTTCCGCGGGCGTCCTCGTAGCTCGTGAGACGTGATCGTGCACGACCCTCACCGGCGGGCGGAGGGCCGGCGCGAGGCCAGCACCGCGCACCCGTTTGTACCGGCTCAAGGCCGCCCTGTCGCCCGCCGTCCACACCCGGCTCAGCCGTCGAGTCGTTGATCTCGAGGAAAGAGCCAATGTCCTTGAGCTGGTCGACCTACTTCAGACCGGCGAGAAGCTTGCGGCCGTAGTGTGCACCGATCTCATAACCCGACGGTTACGTCGACCCATCGTCCACCGGCCGTCGGTTCTCGACAGATCTCCCACCGCCCGCCCCGCACCCCTGGGCGCAGCCGGATGCAACGAGCTCAGGGCGTGAGGGTCTTGCCCCCGTTACGGGCGGCGATGTCGTGGGCGGTGTAGGGCCTTGATGGCCGCAGGTGGGCCATGACGTGACAAGTTGGGCAGAACGCGGTCAAGTCCTTGGACTTGTTCAGCTGTCTGCGATCCGAAAGGTGCAGTGGTGTCCGGTGGTGTGCTTGTAGGAGGCTGCGCCAGCTGTTGGCGGCGACGAGGGCGTAGTCGTATCCACATCCTGCACACATACCGCCTGATGCATCAACGCAGCTGTCACGGAGCCCGCGGTTACGACTGCGCGCCAGGATCTTGCGTTCAGTGATGACGTTCTCGACAGCGCCCTCGGACTGGTTCTCGTGATCCATGCCGATGCTGTGGAGCAAGATGTCTGCGATGTCGTCGGGCACGCGGGCGTGATGGCGTCAGGTCCGAGCCCACCCCCAGTCGGGGAAGTCGGCACGAAGCGTGCGCAGGTCGAACGGCTGAACCAAGGAAACGTTCTCGATACGCGTGGTCCACCGCCCCCAGCGTTCATTGCCGCTGTCTGTGGCGTCGTCCTGTGTGGTGCCATGCGCAAGGATCTGCTTGAGACCTGTGACGTAGAAGAACACGTCCTCGCCCGCGCGAGCTGCTGCATGGATGGTCCATTCCACGGGGGGCCGGAGTACGCCGCATTGGCCAGCTCCAGCGGGTGCCGGTCGTCTCGGTTGCCCATCGCGACCCAGGTAGCTCGATTGGTCCCGGGGTGACGCGGCTTCGCCTGCACGTTCGAACCCTAGGGTCACTCGTCTTCATAGGCACGCCTCACCCCCCGGGGTGCAGTTGGCCTCGCCGGGCCACTCCGCGGCAGTTCCCGCCACCTCGCGTCTCAACCGCCGATGGGCCAGCAGCGCGGGTGGAGATGGGCCGGCCAGTTCCACGCTTCGGCGCGCCGACTTACCTCAGTCCAACTGGAATTTACGCAGCACGTCTGTATTCTCCGGCCGTGAACGCTTCGTCAGCCCACTGTCAAGACGCTCACATCAGAGACGGGCTGGTAAGACGTTGACTCAGCCTGCACCGCGGTGGTCGGGATCGGACCCAGACCTGCTCGCACGCGTCGCCGAGCTCCGTAGCAACGTCCTGAACGCCTATCGTGCCGACCCGGTGCTGGTGGACGAGCACGGCAAACAGGAGGACAGTTTCCGCACAGGTGGCTACGCCAAGCGTCAGGTACTCGAGCTCGTCCAGAACGCCGCGGACGCTCTGCTTATCTCTGGTACGCCGGGCCGGGTGGAACTGCGCCTGACCGAGTCGGCGCTCTACTGCGCCAATGAAGGCAGGCCATTCACGCGGAGTGGGGTCGATGCCGTAGCACATGCTTACATCAGTGGCAAGCGCGGGAAAGAAGCCGGGCGGTTCGGTCTCGGCTTCAAGTCCGTACTGGGCATCTCGTCATCGCCGACGATCTTCAGCCGCTCGGTGAGCTTCGGCTTTGACGCGGCACGCGCTCGCGAAGAGTTGGCGGACATCGCCCCCGACGCCGAGGCCTTCCCCGTATTGCGCACTCCGGTCGTCGTAAACCCAGACGCAGAGTTCGCAACTGACCCGGTGCTGGCCGAGCTGGCTGTATGGGCGACGACAGTCGTTCGGCTACCGCTGGCGAACGTCCCTGAGGCGTTGGCGAAGGAGCTGTTCGACTTCCCGCGGGAGTTCCTGCTATTCGCGCGCAACGTGGACACCCTCCATATCGGAGTCGAACTTGCGGCGACGGCCCCTCTGACTGTCGAGTACCGCTGCACGATGCAAGACGACCTCGCCACCGTGACCGGAGGCGGCCGACCGGACGCCGACTGGCTGGTCCTCGAGCGGACCCACCGACCCAGCGAGGACGCGCTGGCCGAGGTCGGGGAGGCGCTGCGTCGAGACGAGGTGCTGGTCTCTTCTGCCGTTCCGGTCGACGACCCGGGCCCGCTCGGCCGGTTCTGGGCCTACTTCCCGCTGCAGGACACCACGTCGACCCGCGGCATCCACAATGCGCCTTGGCGGATCAGCGACGACCGTACGACATTGCTCGACGGGCAGTTCAACACGGAGCTGCTCGACGTCGTCGGTGACCTGGTGGTGGAAAACATGCACCGGCTGGTGACCCCCGACGATCCCGCACGCCACTTCGATTTCCTGCCCGCACGTGGGCGGGAGGCACCGAATGACTCGGACCGCTACCTCGCGGCAACCATCCCAGTAAAGGCGCGGCGCCTCCCTTGTATCCCCGACGCCGACGGCACGCTCCGCAGGACTGATGAGCTGTACTACCTGCAATCGGATGTGGAGCTCGAGCTGGAGGCCTACGGTCGATGGGATGCCACTCCGGGCAGGCCGGTCGACTCTCCACACTGGGTCTGCTACCGCGGCCGGGACCGTCGGGCGCGACTGAAGACCCTAATGCGACTCGAGGACGAACAGACCACCGATCGTGAGGTCAGTCCAGCGGAGTGGTTGGAGCGGATTGCTGGCGACGGTATCGACCTGAAGGTCGAAGCCGCGTTGCAGATTGTGTTCACGGTCAAGAACGATGTGGCCCGGCGGCTCCTACTGTTGGCTCGGATCCTGCCGGACAGCACTGGTCGTTTGCACCGGCTGGCCGCCACCGACGAACTGTTCCTCCGCGGCAATGTCTTGTCCAGCATCGCAGGGCTTCAGCTCCTGCGACCCACTCTGCTCGAACGAGGGGACGTTCTCCAGCGGCTGATCACACTCGGGTTCCGTGACGTCGACCCCCGCGAGGAACTGGCCCGCTTGGCCGTACTCACCGCCCGACAGTGGGGCGCCTCTTCGTGGGAGAGCTTTTGGGAGCTGGTCGACGAGGTGACCAACCGCGACGCTGAGGAGATTCTTGTAAAGCACGTCGCGGCTGGCGCCCCTCTGCGAGTCAAGTGCGCCGACGGGCAGTGGCACGACATCGGCACTGCCGTGGTGCCGGGGATTGTCGAACCGGTCGATGAGTCTCTGGCCATCGATGTCGAGCGGCACGAGATGCACCTCGGCCTTTTGAAGGCGTTAGGTGTTTCGGCGCGGCCACTCGAATCAACTGCGTTGGCCCACGATCTCACCTTCCTGGAGTACCAGCGGATACAACGGGATGCCTATCTGCGGGAACTCCCCCCACGGGGGCGCCCGCCCGCCGCTGCGCTCGAGTTTCGTGAACGGGCACCTGTCGGACCGCTGCACGTCCTTCGTCGGTTCGTCGACACTGGCGACTTGACTGCCGCCGAGATCTGGACCAGTGAGCTTCTGTCTGTCGCTGGCTTCGAGCGTTGGCGATTGATGAACCTGCGAAAGCCGATCGGAACGGAGCGCGACGTTCCCGCGCCCCATCTGTGGGCGGCGCAACGCTACGGTCTTCTTACCTCCCCCTGGGGGCCGAGATCGCCAGCCCAGTGCCTGCATCCCGATCTGAGCCGGTATACGCCACTGCTTCCGGTGGCACTGAACGCGGCCGCGACTAAGCTCACGACGGTTGCTTCCATCGAAGCGATGCCGCTTGACCTGTGGCGAGAGTTCTTGACACGCCCCACCGCCGAAGCAGACCCCTGGCTTCTAGGCGAGTTGTTGTTGTCTGCTGCGACGCGACTGCCCGAAAACGAGGCACCGGCTCGAGTGCCGGCCGCTGGCGGTGACGCCGGAATGGTCGACGCGGCAGATCTGCTGGTCGCACTGACCGAGGACGAGGTCGACGCGCTATCCGCGCGAGCCTTGTCGCACGTAGCAGTCCGATCTGAGAGCGACGCCGAGTTGCTGTCGACCGCATGGGGATGTCGACTGGCCTCGACGGTTCTTCGTGTCGAGATCCTGAGCGAGACCCCGAGCGAGCCGGTGGTGCTGCTCGACCGTTTCCGTGGACTGCGAGTGCTGTCGGAGGGGCGGCTGGACAACTACGAACTCGTGCTGTGTAGCGACCTGGCCCGGCAGATCACCGGCCCTGATGGAACGCAGTTCGAGGCGGCCGACTACCTACGCAGCGGAAACACGGTCTACTACCTGAACACCCTCACTGACGAGGAGCTGCTCGAACGTCTCGCCGAGGACTTGGCCCTTCCGTTGACGGCAACGGCTCTACAGCGGGTCCTCGAGGATGCGCAGGATGCGCAGGTCAAACAACGCATTGCGCAGTGCCGACTGGCTGCTTCGGTGGCTGAGAAGCTACTCACGCTACTGCCCGCCGCAGTTCTTGAATCGGCACTTCCTGCTGGGCTGCTCGAGTCCGTACGGCTGCTCGGCGAGGACACCGGACCGCACCAGGTCGCCGAGCTGCTTCTGCACGTCCACGGGTACAGCGTGCTGACCGAACTACGCCGACCGCTGGAGGACGCTGGCTTCCCGGTCCCTGACCGGTGGGCGGGCTCGGCCCCGGCCGTCGCCTTTGTCCGATCCCTCGGGATGCCTCGCGAATTCGCCGGTGTGCGGGGAGGCTCCTTGGACTCCGACGTGACCGTATTGGGCCCGCCGCGGCTTGACGACTTGCACGACTACCAGATGGAACTGGCGCAGCAGATCCGGGAAATCGTCTTACCTTCGGCGGTGCCGTCGCGCGCGTTGCTGTTCCTACCGACCGGTGCTGGCAAGACCCGAGTGACGGTCGAGGCGCTCTGTAAGGCGTTCGTCGAGGACGGGCTCGGCAGTCCTCTGCTCTGGATCGCCCAGTCTGAGGAGCTCTGTGAGCAGGCTGTTCAGACGTGGAGCGTGGTCTGGCGCGAGTTCGGCGACAGGCCCCTACGCTTGTGCCGGCTTTGGAGCAGCAACGAAGTTGCGGACAGTGATGACGCCCCCACCGTGGTCGTAGCGACCGACGCAAAACTCGACAAGTGTCGCGACCGTCCCGAGTACAACTGGCTGCGCTCGGCCAGCGCAGTGATCATCGACGAGGCGCATACAGCTACCGGCGCGGGAATCGACGCGACGTTGCGGTGGCTCGGGCTCGCTGCACGTGAGACCGAGCGGCCCCTGCTCGGCCTTACCGCGACCCCGTTCAAGGGCACCGGTGAGGAAGCGAACCGTCGCTTGGCCGCCCGCTTCGGCCACCGTCAGCTCGACGTCCTCGGCGAGGATCCGTACGGCGAGCTTCAGCGTCGTGGTGTGTTGGCGCGAGTCGAGCACCGCGTCCTGGATGGGACCGCAGTCGAGCTCGCGGCCGACGAGGTCCGCCAGGTCAACACCTTCGGTGCGTTGCCCCAGGCCGTCCTGGAACGTATCGGCCGCGACGAGCAGCGTTCTAGACGCCTATTGGAGGACATCACCAACCTGCCGGAGGACTGGCCCGTTCTGGTCTTCACTGCTTCCGTGTTGTCCGCTCAGGTTCTCGCAGCACTCCTTCGAGTTCGCGGTATTGCGGCGGCCTCGATCAGCGGTGCTACCCGCATCTACGACCGACGCCACAACATCGAGGCGTTCCGGCGGGGCGAGTTGCGAGTGCTGACCAATTGCAATGTCCTGACACAGGGCTTCGACGCGCCCGCTGTGCGTGCCCTTTACATCGCGCGTCCGACCTTCAGTCCCAACGCGTACATCCAGATGGTGGGGCGCGGTTTGCGCGGACGACTCAACGGAGGCAAGGATGAGTGTTTAGTCGTCAACGTCGCCGACACCTTTGGCCAGTTCGGCGACAAGCTGGCCTACAAGGAATTCGATTACCTGTGGGACAGCAAGGGTGGTGAGCTGCGGTGAGACTCATTCCTCCGGTGGATCAGCTCGGACATGTGTCGAGCCGAGCGGAGAAGCGGGTGGCCCAGCTTCTCGCGCAGGTCGACGACCGTCGTCCCGAGTGTGCCTTATACTCGGTTCACCTCCCACGTCACGAGTACAAAGCCATGTCCGAGATTGACTTCTTGGTCGTATACGACGACGCCGTCCTCGTGATCGAGGTCAAGGGTGGTCGTCTGAGTCGCGGCGACGGGGTGTGGACGTTCACCGACCGATACGGGCGCTCGAACAGCAAGCGCGAGGGGCCGTTCGAGCAGGCACGCAGCGCCATGTTCGCCCTGCGCGACCGCCTCACCCGGCAACTGCCGGCTCTGGACGTCGCCTTCGGATACCTCGTGGTCACCCCTGATCAGGACCTGGCCGCCGATCTGGAATGGGACCCGCAGCTTCACGCCGGACCCAGAGCCATGACGGTCACCGGGCTCACTCGCACCCTCGCCAACGCCCGCCGTTACTGGCTCGACAAGAGCCACCGCGCCCCCTCAGGGCGTGCCTACGGCGACCTGGTCAGAACACTCCGGCCGGACTTCGATCGCGTCCCCTCGCTGGGAGCGCGCGCTCAGAGCCTGGAGGAGGACTACATCCGCTTCGCAGACCGGCAGTACGAGCTCCTCCTCGCAGCCGAACGCAATCCCCGCATTGTCTGCACCGGCGGCGCCGGGTCGGGTAAGACCCTTCTCGCCGTCGAGACGGCGCGTCGCGCGAGCGCTGAAGGCAGTCAGGTGCTCGTTACGTGCCGTTCCAGGCCGTTGGCGAGCTTGATCACCGTAGCTCTTGCGGACAGCGGAGCCCGTTGCCTCCCGTTCGACGAGATCGGGTTTTTGGACCCCGTCGACGTGCTCGTCGTCGACGAGGCACAGGATTTGATGGACCTGGACTCCTATGCCCGGCTGGACGCGCTGGTCGTGGGAGGATGGGAGCAAGGGCGATGGCGCCTCTTCTGCGACGTCAACAATCAGGCGCACGTCGAGGGACACTTCGACCGCGCCGTGTTCGATGACCTGGCGACCGCCGCCACTGTGATGGACCTTCCGTTCAACTGTCGCAACACTTCGACGGTCGTGACCCAGACGCAACTGACGACTGGGGCCGATCTGGGGGTCGCCCGCGCCGGAGAAGGACCACCGGTTGAGTATCGCCTCTGCCCAGATGATCAGACGGCCGCGCGAGAGCTCGATGCACGACTGCGAGAACTGCGGAGCGAGGACGTGCCGGCCGGGCAGATTGCCGTTGTCACGTTGCGCGACAGTATCGCCGAGAGTGCCGCCACTTTGAGTGCCGCTTTCCGGAAGGGAGCGCTGAAGGCACCCGCAGACGCAGGTGCCGGAATGCCCACCGGCGTGGCCGAACACGGCGCCGCACAGCTGGTCACCGCCGCCGGCATCAAGGGCCTCGAAGCCACGCACGTCTGCGTCATCGATGTCGCCGATACCCGCTCCCCAACGGCACGAGCGCGACTGTATGTCGCGATGACCCGTGCGCGGATCAGCCTGTGGGTGGCCGTCAATCAGACCGCATGGGACCAGCTCGCCGCTCCACCAGAGCCAAGGACGGGAGTGACGCGGCCATGACCAACGCCCACACGAGAACAGTCGATCATCGGGGAGTCCGCGACGACGTCGTTGCCTACCTCCGTAGCCAGTACCTCGGCCCGGCCGACGGTGAGCACGAAACGATGGCTGACCGACCCGACCGCGCCTACCTCGTCGGGACCCTCTACCCCCGAGGGCGCGCCTCGGAGCAACTCGACGGCGACGTGCTCGGCGAGGAGGGACACGACGATGAACTCGACGAACAGGTCGAGCTGACCAACGCTTGGTACCCGGCCTCCGCAGCCGTATCGTTCCTTCACGACGGAAATACCGTGACTTGCTCGGTCAGCACTGCGGCCTACATTCGAGATCAGTCCACCAAGGACTGGTCCCGCACTCCGCTGAGTGCCGATGACCTCGTCTTGGCTGCTCCGCCGGACGGCCCGTTAGTCCACGACCTTTTCGGCAAGCGGGCGCGGCTTTCCTCGGTCTGGCGTCGCGTCGGTCGCAAATGGTTGGTCACTGTCGCGGTCGAGAACACCGCCGAGCACGACGACGCCGAGTCGCCGCCGCCTACTGAAGACTGCCTGTTCCAGGTCCGGCTCAGGTGCCTTGTAGGTGGCGGGACAGTGCTTCCCTACCCGACCAGCCGAGACCTGACCGACGACCCGGAGGACCAGGAACTTCGTCTGCTGTACCGCGATCACCGCGCCTATGCGGCTGGCCACGGTTGCTCGGTCGACTGGGCTGTCGACGACGACGGCGCCGTCCGTGCGGTGTCGACTCAAATGTTGCCCGCCACAGTCGTGCCCGCAGTGAAGGCTCGTGACGACCTCGACCTGCCCGTCTTCGAGCTGGCCCGCCTGGCCGACGAAGATCTGCCGCCGGAGGTGCTTCGGCGAGAATTGCTGGAGTTCGTCTGCATCTACCAAGAATGGATCCATGAGCGGGAGCGCGAGTTCTTGGCGCTGTCGTCGGCCTCGCCGGAGCACGGACCGGCCGGGACACGACTGCTCGAACGCATGCAAACGGCAGCCGAGCGCATGGCCGAGGCCGCAGATCTGCTCGGGCGCGACGACACGGTTCGTGCCGCTTTCCGGATCGCCAACGCCGCCATGCGCGAACAGATGCTGCAAAGTGCCCATGTGCGACGCAACCCCGGCCGCCGCGGGGTAGCGCTGACCCCGCGCCCTGAACGACCGCTTGTCGAACCGCGCTGGCGTCCATTTCAGCTGGGCTTCCAGCTTCTCGCCCTGGCTTCGACCGGCGACGCAGCGCATCGCGACAGGGGTCTCGTCGATCTTCTGTGGTTCCCCACCGGTGGCGGCAAGACGGAGGCTTACCTCGCCTTGGCCGCATTCGAGATGGTCCGCAGGCGTCTCACCCGTGGACTGCGAGGCGGCGGGACCGCGGTTCTGACTCGGTACACCCTCCGACTGCTGACTACGCAACAGTTCCAGCGATCCGCCACGCTGATCTGCGCTCTGGAACGACTTCGTGAGACCGAACCCCGTCTGAAGGGGACACCGGCGTTCTCAATCGGTCTGTGGGTTGGCGGCGAGACAACACCGAACAGCTACGACCGTGCGCATAAGCAGGTCACCCTCATGCGGCGGTCCCAGAATCCTGACAGCCCGTTCCAGATCCAGGTGTGCCCGTGGTGCGGCACCGCGCTGCTGCCCCGCCGCCGGGTCAATGATCCGGGTGCCTACGGCGTTCGCTCGACTGCCCACAGCTTCGAGCTGTTCTGTCCTCACGAAGACTGCGACTTCCACGATCTGCTGCCGGTCGACGTCGTCGACGAGCAGATCTTTGCTACACCGCCGTCGCTGTTGGTTGCCACTGTCGACAAGCTCGCCCGCTTGCCATGGTTGCGCGATGCCGGCTCCCTGTTCGGGCAGAACAACGTCCCCTATGACCCGCCAAGCCTCGTGATCCAAGACGAACTGCACCTGCTTTCGGGCCCACTCGGCACCACGGTGGCGCTCTACGAGGCGGCCGTTCAGTCCCTGGTCGGATGGGAGGGTCACCGACCCAAGATCGTCGCGTCCACCGCGACAATTCGCGCCGCAGATCACCAGGTTCGAAATCTGTACGCCGCCCCTGTCGGCCTGTTCCCGCCGAGCGGGTTGGATGCTGACGACAGCTTCTTTGCCGTGACCGACTTTCGAGCAGCCGGACGCATGTACCTGGGTGTGATGCCCCAGGCGCACACGCAAGCGTTCGCCACGGTCCTGGCTGCGGTTGCGCTGCTTCAAGCGCCGAAGGAGCTTACGCTGAGCGGCCCCGCGCTGGACGACTACTGGACCCTTGTGGCATACCACAACAGCCTGCGTGAACTGGGTCGAACCGTGACGATCGCCCGCGACGACGTCGATAGCATGCTGCAGGCCCGCCGTGGGGCCGGTGAGGTCCGGGCTCTGCGGCGCGACGGCATCGTCGAGCTGACGAGTAATGTCTCTGCCAGTCAGCTGCCGGTTATCCTCGAACGTCTCGAGCGCGGCGTGGAGCACGATGACGCCGTTGATCTCGTCGCCACCACCAACATGCTCAGCGTAGGCATCGACATCAGCCGGCTGGGCCTGATGCTGATGAACGGGCAGCCGAAGACAACCTCGGAGTACATCCAAGCGACCAGTCGCGTGGGGCGTGCTGACGTTCCGGGACTGGTGGTCACACTCCTGCGAGCGGGCAAGCCCCGTGACCGCTCCCACTACGAGGGCTTCCGGGCGTACCACGAGGCCCTTTACCGATTCGTCGAACCCACCAGTGTCACACCGTGGTCACTGGCTTCTCGACGTCGGTCGTTGCATGCTGCGCTGACCCTGCTGGTCCGCCACGCATGCGGCCTACGGGGCAACGATGACGCAGGCTCATTCTCCGTTGACGATGCTCGAATCGGTGCTGCGTTGGACGCGTTACGCGACTGGGTCGCACGTGCTGACCCAGACGAGGCCGTCGATGCCGACGCTGACCTGAGCCGCTTGGCTGGCGAGTGGGAGCACCGTGCGCGGACTGCCGAGCGGTCCGGCACGAAGCTGCGCTACTCCTCCTCCGACAAGGACGTCCCAGCCCTGCTTCGCGACTACGGCGAGAAGAAGGAGGGCTGGGACACGATGAACTCGATGCGCTCGGTTGATCGACAGGTTCGGGTACTCGCCATCGGAGAGAGTCTTTCATGAGAAAGATGCGACTCAGCCAAACCGTCTCTCCGTTCGGCGTGGGCAGTGTCCTGGATGTACTTGGCGAATCGCTCATGGGAGCTGACATCAGCGAGTGGCCCTACGAGCGCACCGAACGCGTCGTCATCCGCCGCCTTGAGCTCGCTCTCGGTGTCAGCGAGCTGCGCTCGCCACCGAGCGTGCCGTCCTACCCTTCCCCCAACACGCCTGGCCTGCCCTACCAACGCTTCCCGCGGTGGCTCTTCTGTCAGGACTGCCGGCGCATGCGGTTGCTGCGCGCAAGCGAGGAAACCGGTGAGCCACCGGCCTGCGCCCACTGTGGGGGAGGCCTGGTTCCGATGCGCTTCATCGCCGTGTGCACCCGTCGCGGCCACGCGATGGACGTGCGTTGGGATCGGTGGGCGCATTCTGAAGCCACGAGCGACGGCCAACGTCGCTGCAAGGCGCCGAACCTCCTGTTCGAGACCCGCCAGAGCGGAACCGACGGACTGAGCAACTTGCTCGTGCGGTGTACCACGTGCTCCGCCCAGCGCGATCTCGGAGACCTGACCGTCCGTGACAGCCTCAAACGTATCGGTGTGCGTTGCAGCGGTAGACAGCCTTGGCAGCGTGACAGCGGTCAGCAGTGCGACGAGCGCGTCGAAGTTCTGCAACGCGGCGCAACGAACGTCACTCTCACTGAGACGACCACTGCTCTCGACATTCCGGAACCCAGTACCGCGGTGCGCGACGTCGAGGGTGAGATCCGCAGTCACCGCAACTTCGAAGATGTACGCACAGCACCGACCGGGCCGCGCGCCGCGGTCCTCATCGACCTCATCGCAGAAGACCTGTCGGTGAGTCCGGACCTGATCCGTCGACTCGCCGGAGAGTGGCACGACACCGGAGAACCTGAGCAAGAAGCACGGACCGGGCTGCTGACCGCTGAATGGGACGCCTTCCGCCAAGCGTTCGAGCGCCAGGATGAGACGACCGGCACTCCGAACTTCATCATCTCGGCCACGAGACTCGCCGATGATGACAACCGAGACGCCCACCGCCGTCTCGCGGAAAAGGTCGCCCACGTCGTACTGGTACATCGACTTCGCGAAGTTCGTGCGCTGCACGGATTCCGCCGCTACGACCAGCAAGCCGACCTTGTCGACGTCGATCTCGGTTCCCGTGCACGGGCTCGCTGGCTGCCCGCTGTCGAATCGTTCGGTGAAGGCGTCTTCCTAGCCTTGCGCCAGACCGGCCTTCAGGACTGGGAGGGGGACGAGGCTGTACAACGACGCGCCCAACGGCTCGAACGACGTCGACGTGACAGCCTGATCGGCTCGCGATTCGACCCGGTCACTCCCCGACTCGTCCTGCTGCACACCTTCGCCCACCTGTTGATGCGCCAGATGGCGTTCAGTTCCGGCTACTCCTCAGCTTCCCTGCGTGAACGGGTGTACGCAGGCACGGATCAGGAGGCCGGAGTGCTGATCTATACCGCCGCGGGGGACGCCGAGGGCACCCTCGGCGGCTTGGTCCGACAGGGCCAACCGCCTCGGCTGGCCGAGACGATCCTTGCAGCTCTGGAAGATGCTTCCTGGTGCTCGGCGGATCCGATCTGCCGCGAGAGTCACGGGCAGGGGCTCGGCAGCCTCAACCTCGCAGGTTGTCACGGATGCGCTCTGGTGGCTGAGACGTCCTGCGAACGGTCCAATGTCCTGCTGGACCGGGTTCTGCTCGTCGGTGACGAGGACACGCCCGGCTACTTCGCCCCCGTCATCGACGCTGTTCGGAGTGAGAGCATTACTCCCAGCTGACGGCTGCCCAGAGTGTTCTCGTGTGGGTGCGGGGGTCAGCCCTCCGTGGCCGACGACGCCTGGCCGCGCCGTTTGGCACGTCGGTCCGCCGTCTGCGCCTCGCGCAGACATCGGCGGCAGTACGTTGCCAAGGCCGCCAGGTCCTGCAGCTGCGCAATCGGCAGCTGTTCGAGATCCTCGGTGGGGGCGTGCAGGTAATGAACCTGCAGATAGAAGACCTCGCCGTGGTCTGCTGCGACCCTGTCGCGGTGGCAGCGCCAACAGGTGTAATCGTCACGCCGAAAGACCTGTGCTCGCACCGACTCGGGGAACAGGCCTTGGAGACTGTCGCGCCGGTCAGCAAGGTCCAGCGAGAGCAGTCGGAACTGATCCCCGTGCAGGTCGCGGCAGTCCAAGGCCGAGTCGATCGGTAGCCCCTCGCCGTCACGCAGCTCGCGCACCAACGGCAAGGCGTCACGGCCACCCGCGACATATGACAACTCGCTACCGCGAAATACACCCCCGATCGGATCGGACAGCAAGGTGAGGACTCGATCGCGTGCAGTGCCGCCACCGCGCCGAATTGCGCTCGAACTGTGCCAGCGTCGTGCAGCGTCTGTATCCGGGTCCGCCTCGAGCAACCGGTACATGCCGTCCTGCTCTTCGATCCGAAAGCCCTGCTCGAGCCGAAGTTCGCGGACCCGACGAGCCCACTCGCCAATCCCGGAGACCGCGGCCAGCTCGTCGCCGGCGATCCAGTCGCCGAGCCGCGACTGCAGGCGGGCCAGAATCCGTCCACGCGCGCCCCGCCCGGCCGTGGCACGGGGCCGACCCCCGTAACAGCGAGCCGCGGCCAACGTCAGGTGCTGTATCGCCTCGAACACCGACTCGCCATCCGTCTGTCGAGCGACTGCATCTCAAAGCCCCTCGAGGCGCGTCAGAGCAGAGCCGAACTCGGAATACGGATCATCCTCCGACATAGTGCGAGGCTAGCGACGTACGACGCCAGATCACGTCCGGCACGATGTTGTGCGATTTACTGTCTGGAACGCCCTGGTATGTCCGGAACTCCGCCGAGAGCGGCAGCGGCGTCCCGAAGCCGCCTACTGGGCTGACCACTCTCGGCCGCACCCCCAAGGGGCGAGCGGCCGACGTGCTGGCCTACTTTCGACCGGCCCGATACCAGCAACGGCTCGACCGAGGCGATCAACGGCCGCTTCGAGCGGCAGCGGGGCACCGCCCTCGGCTTCCGCAACCCCGCCAACTCATCACCCGCGCCCTGCTTGACGCCGGCGGCTTCAGACCGCGACTAAACCCTCTTCTGCGATGAGCTGGCATACATCAGTGACGCCGTACTGGGCGTGGTCTGCGAGTTAGTGGTCGATGACGCGACGCGACTGGACGACGTGGAGGTACCAGAGTTCGCGAACACAGCTTGCGTGACCGGAGCTGGTGGATGCGCGCGTCCCCCCATGCGCCGGCTCGTGATGCGGCTACTCGACCGGCATCCGAACCTCAAAGGTTAGGACGCGCGATCCCCTCGGGACGAGCAGCGCGGGCACGTATAGCTGAACCCCGGCGTACCGCTCCGCACTCGACCTTTCCTGCATGACGTACAGGAACATGGCGCCGCGGGTTGGGAGTCGCAAAGCGGCAAGCTCGCGGTCGATGTGAGCGGACTTTTCCACAAATCCCTCAAGCGTATTGCGATGGTTTGGGTCTGAAATTTCTCCGAACACTCCGCGCTCGACACGAATAGCTCTTCGCACAACGTAGAATGACTGCTCCCCGCAATCGAAGGTCCCCAGTCCGGTGTCGAGTTGTGGCGCGAGAACGAGAAAATCTTCCAGCAGACCGTCTTTAATCAGCTGTCTGTAGAACTTCAGCGTCGGGTCGACGAGATTCTGCCGTGATGCATCGGTGAGCGGCGTAGAAACGATCGACTCGACCACGTTCGATGCATCCAGAATACCGATGCGCGCGGCAAATGGCCTACGCCGGCCCACGAAGCGAACCGGATCGGTACTAAGATCGAGAACCTTGAATGCTGGCTTCCACGCTTCCAACGATGCGGCTCCACGGCCAGCGGCTAGACCATTTAATGGAAGGGGATTTTCACGGCGGGTGGTGAGCCGGGCATGTATCATCTTGCTCTTCGCATCGGGCAGAAGCCAGTCCAGGTGCTGATACACGAGCGGCCGGAGCTGCAGTGGCGTGAGCAGTGGGTTGCCGTCCTCGTCGAACCCGGCATACTGTTCAAGCTGCGCTCGAAACGCTCGCTCGTCACGTGCGATTCCGTCGAACGCATCCAGCAGGTCGACCTCCTTCTTGCCAATCCGGGCCTTACGTGCGATGTACACGCGAGTCAGATCTTCGTAGCCCTCACGAAATCCAAACCAGCGGCCCATTTGAGTCAACGCGGCACCAAGATTGGTCGCTCGCCGGAAGTATGTGACCGTAAGGCCAGCGACTGTGAATCCCCTACTTAGTTTGGTGCCACCGACTAGAATGCGCCAAGTGTCGTGTGTGTCGAAGTTTAAGACCTCTTGCTGATTCTGGATGTCCTTGTCGCTGTTGACGAGAATAACGGGATGGCCGCTGTCAGCGGTCATCCGTGCAACCGCGTCACCGACATAGTCTCTTAGGTCGTCGAAGTCCGGTGCGGGCATCATCCGACCCTCGGCGCGGGCCTCAATCACAGGCTTTACATCTGTCTCGTACAAGTCGCGCAGGGCCCTCAGCGACCGTGGTTGGGTGAACGCCTCCTCCCGCCAAAGGCGCATGATCTCGGTTCGCAGGTCACGGGCGTCGGCCATTTTGACTGACTCGTGCACCAGCATCGTGTGGTGCCGGAACTTGATCTCTGGATGTCGAGCCGCACGGTGCAGTTTGACAGCGCCTGTGAGCACGTACATACGCACCGCGATACGAAGCTCCTCGAGCTGCTTGTCAACCTCCTCGTCGCCAGCGTTGAGATCGCGCACATGCGCTTTGACATTGGACTTTCGGTAAGACGTTGGGTCTTCGGCGCCGTCGAGGTCGCTAAAACGTTCGACTCCCATGTACCCATTTGGAGGCTCAAGGCCGATAACAAAGTCCTTCGGGAAAATATCTGCGGTATCGGCGGGGTCGACGAACACATTTGCGAACGGTGTTGCAGTGTAGCCTATGTATTGAGCCCGAGGCATCAGCTTAAGCATTTCGGCGATATGACCGTTAATGGCTTTACGGTCGGCAACATCTTTACCTTCGGATCGAGCCTTCTTGACTTTCTCGGGGTCGACGGTATTCACCGATGCCTGGTCGGACTCGTCATCGATGATGAGCACGGGGAGTTCCGTGAACGTATCCCTGTTGTGCCGAATGTCGTCAACGAGCTTGCCTAGTACATCGTGGTTCTTCTTGGTGATCACGAGTCGCGCCCCGGACGGGTAGAGATTGTCGGGATGCCACATCGGTTTATCAGAGTGAATACGTTCCGGAGTCAGCGTTAGGAACTGCTGCACGTAGTCATGATCACGGCTGGTGAGCCTGTTGATACGCGGCTTTCCCTCGCGAGTCCCGAGATCGAGGAATCGCCCGCTGAGCCAGTCGATATCGTCTTGGTAGTCGACCCTTGCGGCTACGGCCTCCTCGTCCGTCATGGCGCCTACAATGTTTTGCCGACCAACCAACTCCATATCGATGCGGCGTTGAGTTTGGCTGCGGAGCAACTCGATGGTGCCAGTCATTATGATCACGAGCCGATAACCTGCGTCGATGGCCTTGGCGACCACGCCGGTGAAGTTGGCCGTCTTGCCGGACTGCACGTGTCCGACTACCAGTCCCTTGGTCTGATAGAGATCGCTCGATGTGGGGTCTGCCAGCCGCCGGACAATGTCGGAGCAGGTCGCGTCGAGCCGGGCTACAGTGTCCTCACGCCACTCCTTCTTATCGAGCAAGTAACTCTCGTACCGCGGCCAATAGAACGATCGCTCGGCTGCGCGGGCCGCGGTGTACCAGGGGGTGTACCGGTTGGCAACGACGATGTCGTGGCGCTGCAGGGCCGGCCTGCGTTCGTCGAGAATCTCTGCCACCCGCCCAGTGGTTCCAAGGAGGCGGTGGATGAGAGCGCGGCGCGCCGTCGTACTTGCGGGGGTGCCTTCGGTCCACGCCTCCTCAACGGGAGCGCAGTCCCATCTGCTCAGCGCCAGGCCGGCCTCGCGCAGGCCGACGTTGTCGTCGGTGGCGTGACGCAGCAATGCGGCTAGTTGATCTACGCCGAAGGCTGCCCCGGCTTCTTCGGCCTCGACCTCTAGACGCGGAAGTAGTTTCCTCGGCGCACCACCGGAGATTCCGCGTAGCACGGCCTGGAGGGACGGGCCGAACCATTCGTCGCTCATTGCGTAGCCGCCTCTGTGGTGAGGGTCAGTCCGATCAACGGGAACAGAGGATCGGTTGGTTCTAGACCGCTAAGGTCCACGCGATAACGGACCTCTAGCAGGAGCTCCGACCGGGGTACCGAGTTCTGGAGCCGGCGTGGCGTGATCGCCGGGAACTTGTCGTCCACGACGTAGAAGGCGGGTGTGGCCCGCAGCGACCAAGCCTGGGTGTATTGCGGCTCGTCCTCGCGCTGGTACAACGGCTGTAGGTGATGGACTACATCGCCGCCCCTCGACCCTGCGTCGTCAATGGCGAGGTCCGCCAAACGGGGCAGGGTCACGCCGATGTCCCGTGTTCCCGCGGTCACCTGGACCGACAATAGGTGAAGTGCTCGGCCTGAGGAAGGCACCATCTGCGTGGCGCTGGATATCCAGTGTGCAGGATGCTCGGATCTGGTGCACTTCACCTCTAGATCAGACGCTGGGAGCCGGAAGTCGTGCTCCTCGGAGGCCGTCCCGACCCACATGTCCACCGCACTGGAAACCGGCCCTGAGCGCATGAGTGCTCTCAGCGTGGCGAGCTCGGCGATTAGGCCGATTTCCTGCTCCTCCGACAGCCGGTCGGGACGTGCCAGCAGGTGTCCATATGCAGCGAGCGCGCGCTGCACCGCATCTGAGAAGGAACTTCCGTTCAGCTGGATTCGGTCGGCCACGGCTCCCAGCAACGCCACCGCTTCCGGCAGTCCCTGTTTAACGACGAGTCGCATCTCCATGTAGCGCACGCCCGCTGCTGAGAACACGACGACGGACACGCGACGTCGCTCGTCCACCTGAGGTCGATCGGCATCGGCGACCACCCGGAGGGCCAACACATCCTCGGCAGGGTCGATCACGAACCACACCACGGGTGACCCTGACACTGTGATCGACCCTCGCGTCGCGGTGTCCCAATACGCCTCGATCGCCTCCACCGTGGGCAAAATGCGGGTCCTACTCGTCACGAAATCTGCTCTCCTCGGCTTCAGCGGCCGAGGCGAGCACCTCGTCCCAGTAGTCCAGCAAGGCCCGTTCCTTAGCGCCGACCGCGGCGCCCTTCATGACGTCTTCGTAGAGTAGATATAGGAGTGCCTTCACCATCGGAACGTCGTTCAGTCCACCCCGCCTTCCGCTGAGCAGGGCTGGTCGGAACCACGAGTTCAACCATAGGACACCCTCCTTGCGGTCGATTTCGACGAAGCGGTCCGTGCCGTCAAACCGGGCCCATCGGATCTCCAGTGGCTTTTTGCCCCGATGGATCGTCGCCTCGCTGGATACAGCACGTTTCACTCGTGGATCGATCCCCGCACCCGGCGGAAGGACCGGCGGGAGCGCCGGGGTACGAGCGTTCGACTTCGCGAAGACGGCCTCCGCGGCTGCGATGTAGTCGTCGAACGTGGTCCCGTGGCCGTCGTCCGCTGTCGCGATTGCCGTGACGAGGTCGGGTCCGAGGTCGACAGAGTCCTTTTCGGCGGACATCTGGACCAGGTCGTCGAGGCCCGTGACGTCGACGGCGACGCGGGCGAGGCGTTTCCGGCGATCCTCACTCGTGGTCTCGTGCCATCCGCCGTAGGACAGCAGCCGGTCGTTTCGATAGATGTACAGACCCTGGTACCGGTCGGGACTACCGCGGCCTATTTGGAATCCGGGGTTGTCCGAGCGCGCAGGCCAGATAGTGCAACTCAGTGGCAAAATCTGACCACGCACGTCTGCCCGCATCTCTAGTGGGTACCCCCTTCGGGCTGCGTGAGGATGCCCGAAGGGGTCGATGGCATGCAGTCGCATCCTGGCGCCCACCTCGCCAAGATCATCGTCCAGAACATCCCACGTTAATGTCAGACGTTCTGCGGTCAGAAGGCGATGGAATACCACACCGAGATGGCGGAACGTGGTTCGCTGCATGGCGTCCAGACGTGCGTCCGTGGCGGTCCGACCGCCGCGGGGCACCTTCCGCAGCTCGTCCCACCGCACGACTGTGCCGTGATCAGCGTTCAGGCCCGGGAGAGGAGACTCGAGGTCCGCCTCCACCTGCGCGGATTCGAGGACGTCGCACACGAACCCCTCGACCTGGCTACGACGCATACGTCGACCCTCGGCTGCTCCGCCCGCGCGGTGGGTCAGTACGGTCAGAGTCTCGGCCTGGCTGAACGAGGCCGACTTCAGGCCAACACCGAAATGACCCAGGGACGGTTTCGCCGTCACTTTGGGTTTCCCGAGGGTCATGGCTGCGTCGACCTGCGCCGAGTCCATCCCTTGGCCGTTGTCGCCGATTACTACCCGCTGCAGTCTGTCCGCGCGGACCACGACCCGCACATGCACGGTCGACGCGCCGGCGTCGACGCTGTTGTCTACAAGGTCGGCCACAGCGGTGTGAAACACGTGCCGCGACGACATCGCCGCCGTTAGGCCCTGGTCTGGCGGCACCCGGCGTTGCTCGACCACGTCGAATTGCTCGTGGTCTGCCACCACATCGCTCCTTCTCGCCGCCGCCGTACGCGACGGGCTGGCTATAATTGCTCAAAATGGTCGAGTACTCGGGTCGGGCAGATCGTGCTAGTAGGACAAGTTCAACTCGGGACTCTGGCCCGCACTAACCAAAACCGACTTTTGTGGACGGTCCGAACGCTCGGGTCTACTCCTCCTTACAGATCCGCGCTGATCGCGCGTATTACCTTGTCACTCAGTGAGCCATGCCCAAGGATCTCGTCCCAGCGCACAGCAACCCAGGCGGCGCCCGCCAGATCGAAGTCCATTAGCGACGCCAGCTGTCTTTGCTCCGGGAATTTCCCACAGAGAAGTGCGAGCCCATCGGGGTAGATTCTCTTTCTGGTCGCTCGAACTCGCCTCATCGGATCGGCTCGATCGGCTCCGACTGTCATCAGTACCCCACGCTGGATAACAGTTCGCGGTGCAAATCGGAAGAGCTCGGCAAAACGTGATTCCTGACCGCCACTACCAAATACTATGGCAAGTTGGCTAACTGTTAAGTCCCTCAGCGGGTTAGGTCTAAGGGTGCGCCATCCGAAAAGGTCAATTGCGTAGTCCTCCAACGCTTGGGTCGCAACGCCTCGCTTGCCGTCGCCGTTCTTTCCTGGTCGGAGCCAAACGCGATGTGCGCGCATCATGAAGGCTTGGTGCCGCCACTGCCTTGCATCCACCTTGACGAGCAGAGTGACCCCGCAGTGGCCTTCTTTAGGAATCGCCCAGTTGTCGCGGGTCGTGCCCTTTATCTCGACTCCAACCCCCTCTATATGAGTGTCAGGGTGACGACTCTTCATCAGCTCAAAATTATCAATCAAGTGATACTGCAGCTTGGTCCCAACCGTGCGTCTTTCGTCGCTGTCGACGGCCTCGTCATATAGATCGAATCTACCAGTGCGTGCACTATCAAGCACATAGTAGACCGAATCCTCTATGGCATCACCAATCAATTCGACCAAGTCGGGCTTCGCCAAGAGCCAGGAAGTCACCTTTTGCAGTTCGTGGTCCTCGTCCGGTGTCTCAAGTAGATGCCTATTATTTCGATAGTCTGAGCAGGGCATGCCGGGGCCGTGAACAGAGTGTCCACGTCGTCGTGGCTGCCCGTTAGACGACCCCCTAGTGCCGACTTTAGGCGGAGGAGCCTTCTCAGCCGGCGATGACGCCGATTTAATCTCGAAGAGCGTTGATGGCCCGTCTTGTTCGTCGTGCTGGAGCCGCTGCCGCGCATCGTGCCAGGCGTACGTGTGAGGCAAGGCTTGTACTCGCGCAGCCTCGAGAAGGCAGAAGGTCTTATCGACTGCAGGAAGACTGGTGCTGTGCGGGTCTGTTGTGATCAAGCCCCTGTGCCCATTGCTACACGAATTCGGCGGAACCTGCGGCACCGGCACACCCATCTCACATCGCTGCGGGCCACGGACTTCCTGTGAAATTCGGGTGAGGTTGCGTTCGACTTGTGCCGCGAGCTGGCCAGCAACAGGAATCTTGAGACCGCTTCTCGGGCGCTCATAAGTGACGCCAATCATCCGTGATGCCGTTGTTGCTGCGTTCCGTAGATCACTCGCTGCTTCGCAGACAATATAATAAGGAGCAATGTCTACTGCACTCAAGCGAGAATCGAACGGTAGAGGTGGGTCTGAGGTCCTACACCCTACAAGTAGATGCTGGCGCTGATCTTGAGCCCGCCTGAAGTCGGTCGCGGCAGAGTATTCGTCTGCAATTGCGTAGCTGGGCTGCTCTCCAGCCACGAAGGAGTTGAGGAGACAGTAGAACCGCCTTTTGCACGACTCAACATCGTTAAACTTCAGAATTTGGACGTTCAGCCGCACGTCAGAAACAAGCCTAGGTATCCCGGCCCATTGTGACGCGGTGATTGGGCCGCCAGCGGGCGGTGTGCCGGCCGGGCTCTTGAGAGGTACGGCTGCAGCTGGCACACCGGTGGGCGGAAAGTTTGAGGCGGACAGATTCCGCACTTCCGTCACGGTCAGCACCTGGCCGCCAAAGTTGGCGGAGTCAGTTGATGATGTGATTGGGGCGCACTCCACTTCGCCCCCGACTACGAAGGCAAACCTTTGGTGGCCTGCGCTCCGCCCACCGCTTCCTAAGAAGAGGTCGGCCGTCGGGATCGCCACGTCAGCACTTTAGGGCCAGCCGCGGCGGCCCGCGCGGCAGGACGGCTACCACTCGGTGACCTGCCGCTCGCCAGGTCAGACTCCCAGGCCGACTGCCGGCCTGATATGTGCCGCGATCGCAGCGGCGAGTCGCGCAGGCACGGCGTTGCCGATCTGCTTGGCAATCTCGATCTTTGTCCCGCACCAGAGGAAGTCGGAAGGGAAGGTCTGCAAGCGAGCCGCTTCGCGGTGCGTGATAACGCGGTTGATCCGGTGCGCCGAGCGCTTCGCCTCCCACTGCGGGTGCAGGTACTGTCCCTTCTCCGGCTTGAAGAACTCCGTGCGCACCGTCAGCGAGGGCGCGTCCCAGCGCATCCGCCCCAGGACGTCGGTCGTTCCAGTCGGCTTGTCCCGCCAGCAGCGTGGCAGCAGCTCATCGGGCAGGTCGAACCGCCCGCCGCCGGGCGGCACGCAGTCGTACCGAGCCAACGACAGCGGCGTCGGCCGGCGGCCGAAGTGCAGGTCGGGCTCTTTGAAAATGCCCCGCTCGGTGAACTCGTGGCCAGCGACGTCGACGAAGCTCGTCCACGAGTCCGGGATCTCCGTGGTGGAGGTGTGCAGCGGGATTCCGTCGAAGGCGTCGCGCACCGTCGACCACGGCTTGAGCCCGCCGGTCGCCGTCCGCGAGTGCGTCGGCGTAGGCAGCTCGAGCGGGCCGACGCGGCTGCCGATGACAATGGTGCGGCGCCGGCGCTGGGGCACACCGAAGTCGGCGGCGTTGAGGACGCCGAAGCGGATCTCGTACTCGTCGAGAGGCCCGCCGTCGACCATGTCCTGCAGCAACGTGAACTCGCCGGAGGTCAGGAACCGATCGACGTTCTCGATGACGAACACCTTGGGCCGTGCGGCCTGCACCACGCGGACGTACTGCTGCCACAGCTTGTTGCGCGGATCCGTCGATACCCGGTTCCCGAGGTTCGAGAAGCCCTGGCAGGGCGGGCCGCCGATGACGACGTCGACCTCCGGGATCAACGACTCGTCGAGCCCCGCGATGTCGCCGCAGTAGATGTGGTCGCCGAAGTTCGCCGCGAAGGTGGCGGACGCGGCCGGGTCCCACTCGACCGCGAGCTGCGAGCTGTACCCCTGTGAGGTGAACCCGGCGGTCATGCCGCCGCAGCCTGCGAACAGGTCGATCATGCTCGGAGCGGCCTCGGTCACCTCTGCGCTCACCACCCGGAGATCGTAGAACGTACGTGCGACATCGAGTCGCCGGCACGCCGGACCGAGACCCTCACGACGCGGGCCGCACGGCCTGCTCGATGACGTCCGCCGCACCCACCGCGTCTTCGTGCTCCCAGAACCGCAGGACCGTCCACCCCGCGTTCACGAGGCGCTCGTCGGTGTCACGGTCCCTCTGAACGTTCGACCGGAGCTTGATGGCCCACCACTCCTTGTTGGCCTTGGGGGCGGTGCCGTGAACGGGACAGGCGTGCCAGAAGCAGCCGTCGACAAAGACCGCGACCCGACGGCGGGTGAAGAGGAGGTCGGCACGACGGCGGCCGAGGCCGAGGACCGGTAGAGGGCTGTGAACGCGGTACCGCAAGCCCCGTCGGTGCAGCTCGCGCCTCAAGAGCATCTCGGGACCCGTGCCCGTATGCCGTTGGCGTGCCATGCGAACCCGGACGGCGTCGCTGCTAGGGGTCGGATCCAACACCCGAGGAGTCTGACGTCGGCTGTCTCGGCGACAGTCGCCGGGGTTGGTGGGCGTTGGACCTGCATGGAAGTATCTCGTGTCATGACGGCCTCGTTCGCCGCTTCGCTGTGCGGATACCGCGAGACCGGAGCACCTTCAATATCAGACGCCGGCGACCCGGGTTCGATCGCTTGGGGGCATGCCTTATTTGCCAGGCTCGGGGTTGAGAAGCATGTGCCGGAAGTCAAAGGAGTCGGGTTAAAGCTCGAGGAACTGACTGCTTCTCAGATCGCGCAGGCATTCCCCGCATTTGTTGTTCGGCGCTCGCAATTGATCCGCTCATTCGAGCAGTATCGTCACCTGGGAGTCTTTGATCGCTTCCGCTCAAGTTACGATGGATCTACCACCGCGATTGAGCGGGCGATGCTTCTTCTGTCATCGATCGAACCGCAGGCGGCAGTCGAGGACGCCCGGTTCGTTCTTGCAGCGGCGTTGAGCCAGGCGCAGAGCGACCAAGATCTGGCTGCAGAGCTAATACTTATGGCTCCTGAGGAGTCGCTCCTGAAGCTTGACATCACCATCGCAACGCAGTCGGATCGGCCGAAGTTGATTGCCGGGCTCTCGTGCAAATGGTCGTTACGAACCGATCGTGCTCAGGACTGTCTCGCCCAGGGAGCCAAGCTCGTTGCAAATCGGCGAGGTCGCATGCCGCATTACGCCACTCTCACGATGGAACCGAGGCCAGCGATGCTGCGGTTGTTGGCTTACGGGTCTGGCTCGATCGACTGTGTCTATCACCTTGCGCTGCCCGAGCTGCGTGACGCTGCGCAGGATCTCATGAAGCAGAAAGGAACCAAGTCATCTCGCCAACAGCGAGACAGTATCGAGCGGATGGTCTCACAGGGTCGTTTGCGTGACTACGAAGCTCTACTGACCGAAATCAGTTGACGCGTTGCGTGCCGCTGTGCTCGTCAGAATGGAGTGCGCTGTGCCGTTCCCGCCCGAGCACTTCAAGCAAATAATAGGCTTAGTGGCTATGCCCTTGTCAAAGGCGTCGGTGGACGGTGGTGACGTCGCGCGCAGATAAGTAGCGACATAAACGATTCGCGCATTCCTAAACCGCTTTGTTCCTGCTCGTGTATCTCGGTCCGCTCGACGAGGGTCACGACCAACGGAATTGCTTCGTCACTTCGGGCGGTCCGCGGGCATGTAGTCGGACATCTTGACGCCGGCGTCCTCCCACGTCGCCACGGGGCCGAAGGGGTCGGCGCCGGGGAGGCCGTAGAAGGAGATCGGGTTGTTGTACGCCCACCGCCCGGTGCCCGGGAAGCTGCGGTGGCCGAGACGGCCGGTGCCGGAGAGGGCGCCGAGGGTGCGGGCGAGGTACATGCTCGCGGTGTACGGCAGGTCGGCGCGGGTGATCTTGTCCGCGTCGTGGTACTCGGTGTGGTCGAACTTCGAGAGGATCTTCGCCCACTCGGCCGGGTGGGCGAGGGCGTAGGCGCGCTCGACCAGGCCGTACTCGACCCAGTCCTGCCCGGCCTCCTCGACCGCCGTGGCGACCGCGAGGGGCAGTTCGACGTCGAGGCCGAGCTTCATGGTGTCGCCCGAGGCCCGCTCGGGTTCGGGGACGAACGGCCACTCGAACGGGCCCTTCACCGGGTGGTTCTTGCGCTCGCAGCGGTAGGTGTACTCGGCGGTCTCGCTCGCCGTGCGGATGGGCCGCACGATCTCGTCGGAGTGGAACGGACAGACCTGGACGCCGGGTGACGGCACGTGGGGCCCTTCATCGAAATGGCGTCGCCCTGGTGGACCCGCTCGGGTGGTTCTCGACCTTGACGCTACCCCGGGTGGCGCCCTCGCCGTTCCCTCCCGTTCACGCCGACCTGACGCAACCGTTGCCGGGCAGCGTCACTCAGCCGCCCGAGCTCAGCACTTCCGGCGCCCCGCAGACACAGATCCACGGCCCACCCTCGACCTCCTGCCAGCAGATGTAGACCCCGCCGGGCGGGGGCATCTTGGTCGGCGGCTCGTCGAACTCGGCACCGGCCGTGCCGTCGTCGGAGGAGCTCGCCGCGGCGGTCGGGACGAACTGGATGGAACTGACGCGCACGGGGATCCCGCGTTCGCGCAGCAGCCGGTCCACCTCGTGGCCGAGGTCGCCCTCGAGTGCGGCGAGCACCTGGATCTGTTCGTCGCTCAACGCGCGGCGGTCACTCTCGGTGTACGTGGTCATGGTTCACCTCATCGTGTGTGGGGGTCTCGCCGCGCGGTTGCACGGCGTGGACGTAGGCGTCGTCGGCGGCCACGCGCATCGTCACGACGACGGGGCAGCGCAGGCACGCCGCGCCGCCGCGTTCGGCGAACCAGCGGCAGGAACCCCGCAGGTGGCACCGCGGCAGCGTGTCGACCACCGGGTCGAGTTCGGTGGCCACCTGACCGCCGAGCCCGCACTGTTGGCCGTCGAAGTGCCGGCACCCGCCTTCGGCGCAAGGGCCGCCGAAGCGGAACACCTGGCGGGGGTCGACGGGCTCGGCGAGCGCGAGGAGTTCGGCGGTGACCGGTACGACGCGGTCGAGGTAGCGCATCGAGGCGCCGCGGTCGTCGCTCTCGCCGCGCACGGCGAACACGACGCTGTCCGCGGCCGGTTCCGCGCTCGGGCACAGGAGCGGGCGGTCCCGCGGGTGTCCGCTCCCGGAGCGGGCGGACACGGGGCGTCAGCCTTCCCTGACCGAGCCCGCGGCGCCCTCGCGGAACTGGCTGAGCTCCGGCCACGCGATGATGCCGGCGAGGATCGGGCCGGGGAACTTCTCCAGCGCGAAGTCCTGCTCCTTGAGGGCGGCCAGCACGCCCGAGAACGCGGCCTTGGTGAGCTCGGCTGCGGTGATCTCCCTGCCTGGTTCGCTCATGATCCACTCCGTGGTGTCGAAGTCGAGGGGGGATGCCTCGACTGTCGACCCGCTCAGCTGGAGACGTCAACGGTGCTCGCGGCCCTGTGCCCGTTCGGGCGCGCGACGATCTCGCGGCGCCGATACGGCAACATCGGGACGTGATCATCGGTCTCGGGAACCGGCGGTGACCGCTCCGTTGCGCCGCTCACCGTTGTTGCGTCCGGGTGACCGCGTGGCGATCGTCGCCCCGAGCGGGGTGGTGCTCCCCGACCGGCTGGCCGCCGCGGTGGACCGGCTGCGAGGGGCCGGGTTCGAGGTCGTCGTGTTCCCCTCGGTGTACGACGGCGGCAGCGCGCGCCCCTACCTCGCCGGATCCGACGCCGGCCGCGCCGCGGACCTCACCAACGCCCTGCTCGACGACGACATCCGCGCCGTGTTCTGTGCCCGCGGCGGGTACGGCGCGCACCGCGCGGTCGACCTGGTCGACTGGCCGCGGCTCGCACGCGTCGAGCCGAAGCACGTCGTCGGCTTCTCCGACGTCACCGCGCTGCACGAAGCGCTCGCCGTCCACCTCGGCTGGGTGAGCCTGCACGGCCCGTGTGTGGCGAGCAACGTCCCGCCCGACGACGTCAGCTGGCGATCGTTGCTCGATGCACTGATGGCGCCACCGACGTTGATGACGTTCCCCGGCGCCCGGCCGCTACAGCGCGGAACCGACACCGGCGTCACGCTCGGCGGCAACCTCACCGTATTGGCCGCATCGATCGGCACCCCGACCTCGCGATCGGCGGACGCCGGGATCCTGCTGCTGGAAGACGTCGGTGAGACCGCCTACCGGGTCGATCGGATGCTCACCCAGCTGCGGCGGTCGGGCTACCTCGACGGCGTGGCCGGCATCGTCGGCGGTTCGTGGCGCGGGTGCGACGGTGTCGAGGATGTCCTGGCCGAGCGCCTCGGCGATCTCGGGGTGCCGGTGTTGCTCGGTGCACCGTTCGGCCACGAACCGCCCAACCTCACCGTGCCGCTGGGCGTGACGGCCACCCTGGACGTTGACGCCCGGACCCTCACCTTCCCCGGTTGATCGTTTCGCTCGCGGAGAGGCGGGCGGCCAACGGTGCCACCCGGCCGAGCGAGGCGCTGGGGAGGACGCTGGCGACGTCGGCCAGGGCGGTGTCGAGCGGGACACCACGGACCGCGGCGCCGTAGGCGGCGGCGATCAGCGGCGTGCGGACCTGGGCCTGGACGCAGTGCAGGAACACGATGCGACCCTCGGCGCGCAACGCCCGGACGGCCTCGACGGTGTCGGCGACGACGAACTCCAGGTTCTCGTTCTCCGCCGGCTGCGGCCGGTCGACCAACCACACCTCGAGACGGTTGCTCTCTGCAACGGTGCTCGGCACCATCACCGGGTCGACCCGGCACAGCGACACCACGGCGTCGACCGACGGCGGCAACGCGGCCAGGGCCGCCACACCGCCGAGCAGCACGCCGTCGTCGTACGGGTGGGGCACGACCTCGGGCGAGGCGTACCCGGCGTAGTCGGGCGCACCCCAACCGGCGCCGACGGTGCGCACGCCGAGCTGGACCAGGTCGCGGGCGCGCAGGCCCGGCCAGCCGTGAAGCATCCGGCGCCAGGCGGCGGGAACGGCGGAGGCGCCGTGGGCGGCGCCGAGCAGGCCGCCGGCGATGGCCGCGACCGTGTCGGTGTCGCGGCCCCCGCGCACCGCGGCCTCGAGGCCCGGGACCAGGCCGGGGGTGGTGTGGATCGCGCACCACGCGGCCTGGAACGCCTCGACCACCCAGCCGTTGTGGGCGAAGTCGGCCGGGACGGAACGCTCGGCCACCTCGATGCGCTCACGCCACACCGCGGCGCGGTCAGGAGCGAGCGCGGACAGGCCGACCCGCACGTCGAGCCCACCCGTCAGCACGGCGTGGCGGATGGCCAGGCACCACAGCACGCAGGCCTCGCCGGCGTCCGGATCGACGTGGGTGAGGGCCGAGATCGTCGACGCCGCCTCGACCAGCGCCTCGGGATCGTCGAGGTACGCGAGCGCGACGGGCGCGGTGCGCATGAGGGAGCCGTTGCCGCCGGTGTGGCCGGTGCGCTCGTGCAGGGAGCGTGCCGCCGCGCCGACGGTGGCGGCCGAGGGGGAGTCGACCGAGAGGACGGCGCGGGTCTGGTTGCCGACGTCCTTCGCCGAGCGCGCCCACCCCGCCCACCGGGCGACCAGGGCGTCCTGCGTGCCGACCTCGAGCAACGACCGGCCGGCCGCGGTGAGTTCGGCGATCGCGACGGCCATCGACGTGTCGTCGGTCCACTCGCCCGGTTCCCAGCCGAACGACCCGCCGCCGGTCATGGCCACGGGCACCGAGGGCGCGAGCGGCGGGCCGAACTCGTACGGCGCGCCGAGGGCATCACCGGCCGCCGTGGCGAGCAGGACTCCCGCCGTGCGGTCGCGCTGTGACGTGGTCAGCTCCATCGGGCACCTCCGGGTCAACGGCTGTTATGGTCACTCTGACCATAACAGGGAGGACCGACATGCTCGACTGGCTGAGCAACCTCGTCGCACCACTGAACGTCGTGCTGTTCACCATGGGCGGCGACGCCGTGACCTGGGCCGAACTGCTCGGCTTCGCCACCGGCGCGGCCTGCGTCGCGCTCACCGTGGCGAACCGCATCGAGAACTTCCCCGTCGGCATCGCCAACTCGGCGTTCTTCCTCGTGCTGTTCGCCTCGGCGCGACTGTGGGCCGACAGCGGCCTGCAGATCGTGTACATCGTCCTGGGCTTCGTCGGCTGGTGGCAGTGGGTCTACGGGGGCGAGCGGCACACGCCGCTGCGCACACGGAACGCCACCCGGAACCAACTCGTCGGCTGCTTCGCGTGGGTGGTGGTCGGCACGGTCGGGCTGACGTTCTTCCTGCGCTGGGCCGACGACGCCGCGCCGTTCTGGGACGCGCTCACCACCGCGCTCTCGCTCGCCGCGCAGTACCTGCTCAACTCGCGGCGGGTGCAGACCTGGTGGTTCTGGATCGCCGCCGACGTGATCTACGTGCCGCTCTACTTCACCCGCGACCTCAACCTCACCGGCATCGTCTACATCCTGTTCCTGGGCCTGGCGATCGCGGGCTACGTCCAGTGGCGGCGCACCCAGCGGGCCGAGCCGGTCACCGCCCCGCCGGCCGTGACGACCGTTGCACCATGACCCGGTTCCGGCACGGCCTGCTGATCGGCAAGTTCTACCCGCCGCACCGAGGGCACCACGTCGCGATCCGCCGGGGCGCGGCGCAGTGTCAGCGGTTCACGGTGGTGGTGATGTCGTCGGTGCGCGAGACCATCCCGTTGCGCGACCGGGTGGCGTGGCTGCGGGCCGAACACGCGAGCGACGGCAACGTGCGCGTCGCCGGCATCCCGTGCGACGCCCCGCTCGACGTCGACGATCCGCAGGTCTGGGCCGCGCAGGTCGCCGCCATGCGGGCCGCGCTGAGGTACGACGACCCGCACGCTCCGCCCGTCGACGCCGTGGTCAGCCACGACGACTACGGCGCCGAACTGGCCCGGCGGTTCGAGGCCACCTGGATCCGGGTCGACCGGCCCGAGGGTGAACCGTCCGGGACGGCTGTGCGTGACGACCTCACCGCGACCTGGCACGACCTGGCCCCGGCCACGAAGGCGGGACTCGCGACCCGGGTCGTCGTGCTCGGCGCCGAGTCGACCGGCACCACCACGGTGGCCCGGGCGCTGACGGAGCGGTTCCGCGGCCGCGGGGGCGTGTGGGAGCGGACCGACTGCGTCGAGGAGTACGGCCGCGAGCACACCGAACTCAAGTGGACCGCCGACGTCGCCACGGCGAAGACGGCCGGGACGACGCCACCGGCGCTCGACGAGATCGTGTGGACCACCGACGACTTCGACACCGTCGGCGCCGAGCAACAGGCACGGGAGAACGCTGCTGCGAGCAACGGTTCGCCGCTGCTGGTCTGCGACACCGACGCCTTCGCCACGGCGATCTGGGAACGCCGTTACCTCGGCGATGACGCACGGGAGGATCCCGCGTACGCGCGGGGGCGCGGCCACGTGTACCTGCTCACCGACCACGAGGGTGTGCCCTGGCACGACGACGGCATGCGCGAGGGCGATCTGGCGGTCCGCGCGGCGATGACCGGCTGGTTCGCCGATCGCCTCACCGCGCACGGTCACTCCTGGGTGCTGCTCACGGGGAGCGAGGAGCAGCGGATCGACCTCGCGGTCCGGACCACCGACCAGCTGCTCGAGCACCGCCTCCGGTTCGCCGATCCCCTGTACGGGCCGGGGTTCGCGCCGACCCCGCGGAGGAAGGCGTGACCGCGCGACGCGGCGAGGCGGCCTGGCTGCGGGGCTACGACCCGTCGGAGTTCCCGCCGTTCGCGGTCACCGTCGACCTCGCCGTCTTCACCATCCGCGAGGGCGAACTCTCTGCCTTGTTGGTGAAACGCGGCAGCCACCCCTACCGCGGCTGGTGGGCGCTGCCCGGTGGGCACGTCCAGCAGGGCCGCGAGTCGACCGACGCCGCCGCCCGGCGCGAACTGCTCGAGGAGACCGGGGTCGATGCCGACTTCCACCTCGAGCAGCTCGCCACCTACAGCGACCCGGACCGCGACCCGCGGATCGCCGCCGGCCTGCAGGTCGTCTCGGTCGCGTACGTCGCCCTCGCGCCGGACCTCCCCGTTCCAGAGGCGGGGACCGACGCCGCCGACGCCCGGTGGTGGCCGGTCGCGGGCCTGGACACCGACGAGCCCCGGCTGGCGTTCGACCACACCCGGATCCTGCGCGACGCGGTCGAACGGGTGCGGGCCAAGCTGGAGTACACGACGCTCGCGTTGGCGTTCGTCGACGAACCGTTCAGCCTGTCCGAGGTCCGCCGGGTGTACCTCGCGGTGTGGGGTCACGCCCCGGACCCGGCGAACTTCCGCCGCAAGGTGCTGGCCACGCCGGGCTTCGTGACCCCGGTGCAACGATCCGAGTCCGCCCCCACACGGAGCGGCGGCCGCCCGCCTGAGCTCTACCGCTCGGGCGGCGCGACCGCCGTCAGCCCCCCGCTCAGTCGCTGATCGTCACCACCGCGGACGGCGTGGCGATCTTCGCGTTGACCGGCGCGGCCAGCGCGACCGTGAACTTCTCCTTGCCCTCCTGCACGCCGTCGGCCAGCACCTGCACGGTGATGGTCGCCGTCTGCTGCCCGGCCGCGATGGTGACCGTGCCCGATGCCGCCACGAAGTCCGTGCCGGCCGTCGCCGTGCCGGCCACCGTCGACCAGTTGACCGTGGTGTCACGGGCGCTGATCGCCGACAGCGTGACCGTGAGGACGGCCCCGCCCGCCGACTCCGACACCGCGACCGGCGCGATGGACAGCTTCGGCAGCGGCGCGGGTCCGGACGACACCGACCCCTTGACGACCTCGACGTCGGACCGGACGTTGTCGAACTCGCCGGTGGCGCCGTCGTCCGCCGTGCCGTTCTTCGTCACGAAGACCGTCCCGGCCGGACGCGAGCGGTAGTCGACCGTGTCGCTGCCGTCGCCACCCGCGATGTCGTCGCCGTACACCGGTGACCAGTGGCTGCTGGCCGAGTCGCCGACCGCCGGCTGGACGAACGTGTCGTTGCCCTTTCCACCGATGAGCGTGGAGTTCTGGCCCACCGTCTGCAGCACCGTGATGGTGTCGCTGCCCGGTCCGCCGTCGACCGTGACCGGGCGGTCGCGGGGGCCGGCCAGGGTGAGGACGTCGTCTCTCGAGCCACCGACGATCTTCTGCACCGTGCGGAAGTCGATCCGGTCGCCCTGGCCCCAGACCGGGGACTTGTCGAGCGTCTTGCTCCCCTGGAAGCGGTTGTCCTCGGTGATCGACACGGGCACGGTGCGCCCCGCGTAGGTCACGGTGTCGATGTCACCCGCGGGCGAGGCCTGGTTCTGGTTGCTCGACCACCCCACCAGCTGGTCGCTGCCGTTGCCGCCGTCCATGACGTCGCTGCCGGCGCCACCGACCAGCACGTCGTCACCACCGTCGCCGAACAGGAGGTCGTCGCCGGTGCCGCCGGCCAGGCCGTCGCGGCCGTCGCCGCCGTGGATGACGTCGCGTCCCACGCCCCCGGCGATGCGGTCGTCGCCGCCGGCGCCGTCGATGGTGTCGTTGCACGAGGCGCCGACGACGTCGGTGCAGTCCGCGGACGTGTCGCCGTTGGAGTCGCCGTCGATCGTGTCGACCCCGCTGCCGCCGGTGATGGTGTCGTCGCCTGCCATGCCGTTCACCTGGTTGACGCCGTCACCGGTGGTGATGGTGTCGTTGCCGGTGCCGCCCTCGAGGACGTCGTTGCCCGGGCCGCCGATGACGGTGTCGGACAGGCCGTCCTGCGCCGGCTGGCCGGTCAGGTGGGTGTTGCCCGTGCCGCCGTAGGCCGTGCTGCCCTCGGCGCTCGCCGTCACGGTGTCGTGACCGCGCCCGCCGACCAGGATCTCGTTGCCCGGGTTCCCGGTGCTGCTGCCGCCTCCGACGACCGTGTCGTCACCGTCGCCGGCGTCGACGGAGTCGCCACCCGTCCCACCGTCGACGGTGTCGCCGCCGCCGAAGGTCCAGATGTCGTCGTGGTCCGGGCCGCCCCGCACCGTGTCAGCGCCGGCGCCGGTGCCGATGACGTCGCGACCGGCTCCGCCGTCGACGGTGTCGTCGCCGCCACCGCCGTAGATGATGTCGGCACCGTCGCCGCCGATCATCGTGTCCTTCGACGTGTCACCGGTGTTGCCGATGTTGCAGGGGGCGATGTCGCAGAGGCGCCCACCGCCGGGACCGGCCACCAGCAGGTCGGCACCGCCGTCGACCCCGAGCGCACCGTCGGCACCGCCCTGCACGCGGTCCGTGCCCGGACCGCCGTAGAGCTTCTCAGGACGGGAAGACCCGTAGATCTCGTCGTCGTTGCTGCCGCCGATGACGACCTCGACGGTGTCGCCGACCAGGTCGTTCTCAGCGTTCGGCCACGCGGCCTGCCGACCGTCGTTGCGGACGCCGTCGAGCGTGATGCGCAGCGGGTCGGTGCGCTCGCTGTAGTCGACGGTGTCCTCGTCGGGGCCGCCGTCGAACGTGTCCGCGTCGGTGCCGCCGACCAGGCGGTCGGCGCCCTTGCCGCCGGACAGCTGGTTGACGCCCTGCCCACCGCGGAGCACGTCCTTGCCGTCGCCGCCGTTCAGCGTGTCGCCACCGGCGCCGCCCTCGAGCAGGTCGTCGCCACCGTTGCCGTTGAACGTGACGGCCTGGCTGCCCGCGACCAGGTGGTCACCCGCCGTGCCCCCGTTGACGATCTCGGTCTCGGCGATGTTGTCGGGGTTCGCAGCCCCGACCACACCGTCGTCCGCGACACCGTCGACCGTCACGTTCACCGGGGCGGTCGCCGCGGCGTAGGAGAACGTGTCGGTGTCCCAGCCGCCGTAGAACAGCTGCGCGCCCGGCTCGTCGATCGCGGAGTCGTTGCCGAGGCCGCCGAGGACCAGCGCCGGTGACGTGCCGGTGCGGAACGTGTCCGGACCGTAGCCACCGCTGACGATCGTGGGCAGGCCGGTCGCGACCTTGATGGTGTCGGCCCCGAGACCGCCGGTGGCGTTCTCGACGCTGCTGATGGTGTCGGCCTCGTTGCCGGACCCGCCACGGCCCGGGAGGGTGACGGTGACGGCGGCCGACCGGTCGGAGTAGTCGACGGTGTCGGCCCCGTCGCCGCCGGCGACGTTGTCGTTGCCGTCGCCTCCGACGAGGACGTCGTCACCGGTACCACCGTCGAGCTGGTCCACCCCGCCGTCGCCCTTGAGCGTGTCCGATCCGTCCTCGCCCTTCAGCGTGTCCTGGCCGTCGTTGCCGACGAGGGTGTCGTCGCCCGGGCCGCCGGACAGCGTGTCGTTGCCCAGCGAGCCGGTGAGCCGGTCGTTGCCGGCGTCCGGCGTGGCGACGGTGGCACAGTCGGGACCGCCGTCGCCGTAGAACGTGGCCGGGCCGACCGTCGCGGCGTTGAGGGAGTCGCTGCCCGCACCGCCGCACACCGTGATCGGCACGGTGCCGATGGCGTCGTCGTCCACCAGCACCTGCAGGGAGTCGTCGCCCCGGCCGAGGTCGCCGACGACCTTCGTGACGCCCGCGAACCGGATCGGGTCGTCGAAGCCGTTGTCGACGGTGACGACGCGACGGCCGGCGGCGTCCGGCTTGTCCAATGTGACGACGAAGTCGTCGAACTGGTCGGTGCCCTTCAGCGTGACGACGCCCTTGGAGAACGTCGCCGGGGAGCCCGGTCCCTCCCCGCCGTGACACGACGCGTTGAGGTTGCGTTGCTTCCAGATCGTGGCGTCGGCGATGTCGAACGTGGCGTTCCCCACCGGGGACTGCACCTTGAGCCGCAGGAAGATGTCGACCTTGGCCCCGATGTCGAAGAAGCACAGCGGGTTGGGGTTCTCGTTCAGCTGGTCGACGATGTTCTGGATGCGCACCTTCCCCTTCCACTCGGGCTTGGTGTAGAGGTTGAAGTCGAACTGGCCGCCGATGCCGCCTTCGATCGCGAAGCTGAAACCGGGGATGCCGATCGAGGCCCCGACCGTGAGTTCGGCCCGCAGGCTGATCTCCGGCACGTCCTTGCCGGACGCGTCGTTGTCGTCGAGGTAGAAGCCCTGCAGCAGGCCGTAGCCGATCGCGGCCGGGCCGTCGTCCTTGTGCATGAGGGCCTGGCGGATGCCGTAGGTGTCGAAGCCCGCGGCGAAGTGGCCGGTGACCTTGAACAACCCGCCGACGTACACCAGCGCGGGGCCGACCGGGAAGCTCACCTGCAGGCTCGGCGCCACCGACAGCGTGCCGGCGTCGAACGTCACCAGCGGGACGTCCTGACCGAGCAGCAGCGAGAACAGCGACGTCGGCTTGGACAGGATCGGGATGTCGAGCCCGCCCTTGGTGGTCTGAGCCGCCAGCGCGCCGGACTTGGTGCCGTCCGCGTCGCCCTGGAACTGCAGTTGCGACAGCGGGTTCGTGGTCGCGGTCGGCGACCCGATCACCGTGCCCGCGGCCGACGGCGGCACCGGTGCGGTCACCGCCGTGCCTGCGACCTGGAACGAGCCGATGCTGATGGTGCCGGGAACCGCCGACGGGTTGTCCAGCGTCGCCACCAGGTCGGTGAGCTGGATGATCCGGTCGACGACCTGGATCGCTGTGCCGTTGCCCGCCACCGCCCGCATGAGCTGGAGCCAGGTGGTCCCCTGGTTGGTGCCGATATCGGTGCCCGGGATCGTCTTCTGCAACTCCGCGATCGGCTTCTCGAGCGGCTGCGTGTACTCGTGGATCTTGCCGATCACCGGGGTGATGAAGTCACTGACGAGGCTGCCGGCGTCGAGCGTGACGTTGTTGAACGCGAGTGACGCCTGGGTCACCGGGTCGTGGCCCGGCTCCCACGTGACACCCGCTTCGCTACGGAGGTCGGTGGAGATCGACGGGATCCCCGACGGCGCGCCCTCGGGCTTGACGGTCTTGATCGTCAGGTCGATGTGGGCGTGCGCGTCGACCGTGGGTGTGATCGACAGCGACGACAGGTCGTTCAGGCCGACCCGGCCGTCGGCGCGGGTGCTGGTGAGCACGACCTTGATCGACGCCGACGCGTCGGACGCGTTGGTCTTGTTGTCGGGGTTGGTCGGCCAGTTGTCCTCGACCTGGATCGGGACGAACGCGATCGTGCCGGTGAAGTCGGGGCCGTCGGCGTGCGGCAGCCGCACCTCGAGGCCGAGCTCCATCGAGTTGGCGTTGTCCTTCGTGGGAACGTAGAAGCCCAGCTGCCGGTCGATGCCGAACGCCAGGTTCAGCGTCAGGCCCGCGCGGTACTTCACGTTGTCGCCGCCGGTGAGGGAAAGACCGGGGAACCCGATGTCGAACGGGATGGTGTCGTCGGCCCCGATGAAGATCTTCACCCCGAACTGCACGGCGCGGACCGTGGTGATCGGCTTGGACTCGTCGGGGCACAGCGTGGGCGACGGCCCGGTGCCGCAGAGGAACTGCATGGTCGGGAGGAGCTTCACGCCGCCGGAATCCTGCTGCAGGTTGGCGATCTCGCTCAGCGGCTGCTGCGCCGCCGCGCGGACGCCGGCGATCGTGGTCTTGCCCTGGACGGCGGTGGCGAGATCCTTGAGCTTGCCGAGCGTGCCGTCCCGGAAGGTCTTGACGACGTCGACACCCGCGGTGACGTCGCTGCCGATGAACGGGATCTTGGTGCCCGGCGGCAGGTTCTCCAGACCGTGCTGGAGCTGGGCGGCCAGGCTGTCGACGCCGTCCACGACGAGCCCGAACTGGAGCGCCTGGTCGTTCAGTGCCGCCTCCACCTCGGTGGTGTTGACGTCCCAGCCGCTCGGCTCGAGCAGCTTGGGCAGGGTGACCTTGATGGTGCCGAGGGGGGTGCTCGGGTTGCCGTTGCCGTCGAGGACGAAGACCGGCAGCGTGGCGCAGGCCTGGGGGTTGACAGTTGCTCCCTGCAACGGTGCGCAGTCGGTGGCGAGGCCGGTGCGGGTCTCCTGCAGGTTCAGCATGGCGAGCGACGGCACGAGCCGACCGAGGTAGGCGCCGAACGCCGGGGTGCCGATGACGTACCGGGTGGTCCCGGTCGCCTGCGGGTCCTTCACCAGCAGGTGCGCGGCGAGCTTCGCCGTAGCGGGCTTGGCGGCCGAGCCGAGCCCGGCCCGGATGGGGCCGAGGTTGGCCTTGAGCGTGGCGTTGACGGTCGCGCCGACGCCCACCTCGAACGAGCTGTCGTCCTGGAGGAAGAAGCTCGGGGTCTTCGCGGTGGGGTCGACGGTCGGGACACCCCCGGCGTTCAGCACGAACCTGGGCAGCAGGACACCGAAGGTGAGGGTGGCGCGGGCGTCGAACCCCGCGACCACGCCACCGTCGGTCGTCGCCCCGGCGAGCCCACCGAGCGAGGAGTTGCCGAGCGAGAGCGCGATGGGGCCGGTGAACGCGCTGACGGTGACCGTGCAGGTCCCGGCGGGCAGCTTGGCCACCCGGTCGGAGGTGCAGGCGCCCAGGCCGAGCTTGACGACCAGGGCAGGACGACCGTCGGTGCCGGTCGCGTCGTAGCTGAACGTCACCAGACTGCTGCCCGACGGCGCGCCGAGGGCGCCGACGAGCGCCCCGTTCACCTTGGCCTGCAACGTGGCCAGGGTGAAGGTGTCGGTCGTCGCCACCAGGGTGTCGAGCGAGGTCTGCAGCTTGCCCAGCACCGGGTCCAGGTCGGCGATGCTCTTGCCGACCAGCGGCAGCGGAGTGGTGGTGGCGGTGCCGCCCTTGGCGATCGCGCCGCGGACGCTGGTGAGTGCGGTGCGGACCGCTCCGATCACCTGGCCGACGAGCGCCTGCGGGTTGGACGGGTCGTACGCGAACGGCAGGGCGGCCCGGGCGAAGTTCGCGTCGGCCGTGACCTTCAGGCCGTCGGCGTCCGACACGTCCGGCCACGCGAGGGTGACGCTGCCGGACGCCAGGTTCTGTCCGAGCACCTGCAGGCGCGCAGTCAGCGTCGTGGCCGGCACGGCGGCGTTGAACGCCACGCTGATCGGCAGCTTCCCGGACTGCGGCGTGATGAGGTCCTGCAGCGTGACGACCCCGTCGCTCGGGGTGGGGTCGACGAGGGCGACACCGACCATGGGCTTGGCCGGATTCGGCGCCGTCAGCAGGTCGACCGTTCCGGACGCGTTGGCGTCGGCCAGGGTGAGGTCGGCCAACGCGAGCGAGCCGGCCAGGGACAGGTCGGCCTTCACCGGCGCGTCGAGGGAGATCACGTTCCCGGAAGGCCCGTTGGTGAGGAAGAACCGATGGGCGAGATCGGTGTCCGGCGTCAGGCTGAAGCCGAAGCCGAAGGTGACGTCGAAGGTGGGCGTGACGGTGGCCGAGGCCGTGCCGGTCAGCCCGGCCACGCCGAGGCCGTCGAGCGCGCTGCCGAGGTCGACCGACGCCGCCTTGGCGCCCGGTGCGCCGTGGTACGCGACCGTGAACGTCACGCGCTGGTGGTCGGCGTCGTAGGTCACGCCGATCTGGCCCCGCTGCGTGTCGGTGCAGGTCGCCTGGCTGGTGGCGAAGACCGCGCAGGACAGCTTGCCGGCAAGTCCCTGCAGCGTGGTGATGCCGGCCGCCCCGGCCTTCTCGACGTCGATGGTCGCGAGCGGTTGGTCCCTCGAGGTCAGGCCCAGGTCGACGAAGAACTGGGTCAGCTTGGACGTCACGTCGGTGACGGCGGAGAGTTTCTGCCTGAGGAACGGCAGATCGACGTCACCGGCGGCCTGTGCGGTCTGCAACGATCGCACCACCTGGGCGACGCCGTTGAGGATGTCGCCGATGGTGACGTTCTGGAACTGGCTGAGGTCGGCGAGCTGCACCTGCGGCGCGGAGAGCCCGTCGCAGAGGGTCGGGTCGACTAGCGAGATCGAGCCCAGCTTGCCGGTCAACCCGGTGAGCGAGGCCGACACCGACAGGTTCGCCTGCACGCCCGTGGACGTGCAGCCGAGGGAGAACGGGGTCGACGTCAGCTCCGACAGCGTGATCCAGCCGTCGTGGTTCGTGTCCTGTGAGGCGTTCCAACTCAGGGCTTCTCCGATGTCGGCGTTGACCGTGCCGGTCGCGTTCGCCGCGAGCACACCGCTCTGGAACGCCAACGCGTTGCCGGTGCCGAACGCGCCGCCCATCGACAGGTCGACGGCGGCGACCGGCCCGACCTTGAACTTCACCAGGCTGTCGAGCAGCGAGAGCTTCATGGTGGTCCCGACGGTGAACGACGCCGTGGCGCCGACGCGCAGGTTCGCCCCGCTGTCGGCCAGGTCGAGTTGGTTGATCAGCCAGGCGAACTGGGTGTCGCCGGCGGCGGTGACGTTGAGCGCGACGTCGACGTCGTAGTGGTCGGCGACCAGCTTCGGGCTGGTCGTGACCTGCAGGTCGACCTTCACGCCGGGCAGGGTCGGCAGGTGGACGTCACTGGTGGGATCGCCGTCGCCGTCGAGGTCGTTGAGCTTGTTCTCCCAGGCGGTCCACGTGGTGGTCGCGGGAACCGAGAGCGGGATGCCCTGTTGCAGCTGGGCGATGCCCTGGAACAGCTGGTCGTAGAGCACCTTGAAACCGGCGCGGGCGCCGAAGGGGATGTCGTCCGCGGCCCGGTCGAAGGCGCCGCTCTCGTCGAGCGTGCCGAGGAACGTCGAGACGCCGTTGGTGGCGAGGGCGACCCGGTCGTCGTTCGCGAAGGGCAGCGGCTGGGTGCCGTTCCACCCGTCGAAGCCCGCGATGGCCTGCTCGATCTTGGCCCCGTAGACGCGCAGGTGGCCCTCGGTGTTGGGGTGGAACGCGCCGTCGATCGCGCCCTGGTAGGACAGCGACTCGAACAATTGCCGCACGTAACGGTCGGTGGCGCAGTAGCCGTGACCGTTGAACGCGTCGGCGATGCCGTTCACGAGCGTCCACTGCGGCCCGCTGGGGAACGTCGTGTTGGCGTGCGCGACGTGGTCGGCCACGAGCTGGTTGAGCTTGACGCCGACGGTCTCGCGGGCCCACGTGTACTCGGCGGGGGAGAAACCGTCGACCGGAGCGGTGGTTCCGGGCGCGGTGTCACCGGTGTTCTCCTGCGCCGAGGTGCCGGTGCAGTACTTCGGCGCCGCGGCGGTGCTGCCGTCGGCAGTGGAGACGTCGTAGTACTCGGTCTGCACGACGTGACCGATCCTGGCCGTTCCCAACGCGGCGATGCCGGCCTCGAGCGGCGCGTACTTGCCGGCCAGCTTCGGCCAACCCTCGTCGAAGGTCTTGCGGCCGGTGGCCCCCGGCTGGTCACAGCCGACCTCGTAGAGGCAGGACTTGACGATGGTCCCGAAGCCCATGTCGTTCGCGCCGATGGAGACGGTGAGGTCGTCGATCCTGCGGACACCGGAGAGCGTCTTCACCCGGTCGAACTGCGGCGGGATCTTCGCGACGCCCGGCGGTGGGTTCTGTCCCTCGTACGGGCCGAGGACGCCGTCAGCGATGGTCGCCCCGGAGCAGGCGAGGTGGACGAACGTCACCGAGCTGTGCGGGTCGCGCTTCTCCAGTCGCAGCGCGGCCTGCGCCGGGCCGGCGAGCGCGCTGCGGTCGCAGCGGTAGTCCTCCCACGTGGCCTGGTACAGCGGCAGGGGGGTGTCCTTGCGGGTGACCTTGTCGGGGTTGCCCTCGCCGCTGGCGACCGAGTCGCCGATCGACACGATGAACGTGTCCTTCAGCGTGATGTCGTCCGCCATCTGGACCGCGCTCTCGTCGGTGAGGCTCGCGACGACGTGGTAGCCGCCGAGCGCCGGCACCGACAGGTGGGTGCTGCAGGTCGCCACGGTGACCTGGGCCTGGGGCAGAGCCGCTCCGGTCACCGTCCACGTCACCCTGGTCGTCGCGCCACGGTCCTTGACCGCGGGTGACGCACAGGCGTCGACGTCGACGTTCCAGTCTTCGGGGGCGACGTACGCGGCGTACCCGGCGGGGGTCGCGTAGTCGATGACACCGTCGTGGTCCGCGTCCAGACCGAAGCGGTCGGGCATCGACCAGGTCCACGACAGCGTGCTCGAGGGCGCGGCACCCGCGAACGACGCCAGAGCCGTCCCGATCGCCCCGCACAGCAGGAACAACCCGAGAGCGACGACGCCCAGGCGTGAAGGCCGCCACCCGGGACGCCGGCCGTCGTCGGACGGCTCGAGGCGGTGGGCGGCGGGGCGGGTGCTGGACATCGCGTGCTCCTGTCGGTGACCGGACGGGTCCACGACGGACCCGACCGGCTCAGAGCTTCGGAGGCGGCGCTTGTCCTCTCCTTGCCGCACGCTTGCGTCCCGCCGGTGCGTCGGGCAGATCGGGCATCTCACCCGGGTGTTGGACCGCACTCCAGGAGTTCGCCGTCAGAGGACGCCTGCGCGCGGGGGCGGTCGAGGTGGGGAAACCGGAACGCGTGACCACCACCAACGCTCCCGCCCACGCCTCCGGCACCTTCGAGATCGCGGGCAAGACCGTCCACCGCCTCGGCTTCGGCGCCATGCGCCTGACCGGAAAGGGGATCTGGGGTCCGCCCGCTGACCGCGAGGAGTGCGTGCGCGTGGTTCAGCGGGCCGTCGAGCTCGGCGTCGACTTCATCGACACGGCCGACTCCTACGGGCCCTACGTCTCCGAGGAGATCATCAAGGAGGCCATCCACCCCTACCCCGACCAGGTCCTCATCGCCACCAAGGCCGGGCTCACCCGCACCGGGCCGGACCAGTGGCCGCCGGTCGGGCGCCCCGAGTACCTGCAGCAGGAGATCGAGATGTCGCTGCGGCGCCTCGGCCTCGAGCAGATCGAGCTCATGCAGCTGCACCGCATCGACGAGAAGGTCCCGGTCGCCGACCAGATCGGCGTGTTCGTCGAGGCCCAGCAGGCCGGCAAGATCGTCGACTTCGGGCTGTCCGAGGTGACGGTCGACCAGCTGCGCGAGGTCCAGCAGCTCATCGAGGTGAAGACGGTCCAGAACCGCTACAACCTCACCGACCGCACCTCGGCCGAGCTGCTCGACGTGTGCACCGCCGAGGGCATCGGCTTCATCCCATGGGCGCCGGTCGCGGCCGGCGACCTCGCCAAGCCCGGCGGCCCGCTCGACGACGTCGTCCAGGCCACGGGTGCGACGACCTCGCAGGTGGCCCTCGCGTGGCTGCTCGCCGTGTCGCCCGTCATGCTGCCGATCCCCGGCACGTCGACCGTCGCGCACCTCGAGGAGAACGTCGACGCCGCCGGTGTCGAGCTCACCCCCGAGCAGGTGCAGGAACTGCTCGACGCCGCCTGACGACGGTCTCCTCGCGCGCCTCTGGCACTGCTCGCACCGGTGCGAGCAGTGCCAGAGGTGTCAGAGGGGCATCGGCTGTCAGAGAGGTACGGCCGGACCGGGCTCGTCGGTCATCGGGCGTCGGCGGGGCGGGTACCGTCGAGAACACAGGTGGAAACCACCGCCTCCGTGCGACGGCGCCCGCGCTCACACGCCGCTGCGTCCGAACGTCGGAGATCCGGCATGCCAATGATCGACCGCGTGCTGGACGACGTCCTCGCCAGCGCCCGCATCCCGGTGCAGTACCAACCCCTCGTCGAACTCACGACCCTGGAGACCGTCGGGTTCGAGGCCCTGGCCCGCCCGCCCGAAGGGGTGACGTTCGTCGACCTGTTGCAGCGAGCCCTCGACCGCGGTGAGGCCGACCGGCTCGACTGGATCTGCCGGGCCGCGGCGCTCGCCGACCCGGGCATCGACCGGCTGCCGGGAGAGCTGGCGTGGTTCGTCAACGCCGAGCCGCGCTCGCTGCTGGCGCCCCGGCCGAGCGACGTCGCCCTCGACGAAGGCCGGTGGGAGCGCGCAGTCGTCGAGATCACCGAGCGGGCACTGGGCAGTGACCCGGTCGGGCTGTTGCGGGGTGTGCAGCAGTTGCGGGGAGGCGGTGCGGGGATCGCGCTCGACGACGTGGGTGAGGTCGAGGAGTCGCTCGCGTTGCTGGCCGTCGTCGCACCCGACGTCGTGAAACTCGACCGCGCCGTGCTCGAACCGCCGGACGATCCGTTCGCGGTGCGGGTGGTCGACGCCGTCTCGGCCTACGCCGAGCGGTCCGGCGCGGCCGTGCTCGTCGAGGGCATCGAGAACGAGGAGCACCTGACGCTCGCCCGGACCGCCGGGGCGACCCACATCCAGGGTTTCCTGGTGGGGCGGCCGGGCCCGTTGCCGACCTCGGTGCCGGTGCCGAGCCGGCCGGTGCCTCGCCACGGCGAGACCGCGCCGGTGGACGACCACGCGACCCCGTTCGGGGAGGTCGGCGAGGGCGTCGCCCACGGCGTGGCGACGCACGCGACGATGGCGGCCATCACCCGTCACCTCGAGAGCCAGGTCGAACACCACCGCGAACCGCTCGCGCTGCTCGCGACCTTCCAGGACGGCGACCAGTTCGGCGAAGCGGTCGAGAAGCGCTACCGCGAACTCGCCGACCAGTACGCGTTCGTCGCGGTGTTCGGGCCGGGGCTGCCGGACCTGCGTCACGCCGGCATCGAGCGCGGCGACATCGCCGACGGCGACGACCTGCTCCACGAGTGGAACATCGTCGTGATCGGCCCGCACTACGGCGTGGCGCTGTGTTCCCGCGACACCGGGCGGGGTCGGGGCTCGGACCGGGAGTTCGAGTACTTCGTCACCCACGACCGCACGCGGGTCGAGCGGGCCGCGCGCGTGCTCGGGCACCGGCTCACCCGCCCCCACTGACCCCCGGACTGTTCCTCGGGTCCGGCTACGGTCGAGCGATGACCGACCGGGAGCACGACCTCGTCGTCCACGGCGCGACCGGGTTCGTCGGCGCACTGACCGCCCGCCACCTCGCCGACCACGCGCCCGCCGACGTCCGCATCGCGCTGTCCGGGCGCAGCCGCGACAAGCTCGAGGCCGTGCGGCGCGACCTCGGGGTCGACTGGCCGCTGGTGGTCACCGACTCCGGTGACGACGCCTCCGTCCGTGCCCTCGCCGGGTCCACCACCGCGGTGATCTCGACCGTCGGGCCCTACGCGAAGTACGGGTTGCCGCTCGTGCTGGCGTGCGCCGGGGCCGGCACGTCGTACGCCGACCTCACCGGCGAGGTGCTGTTCGCCCGCGAGTCGGTCGACCGGGCCCACATGACCGCCCGCGAGACCGGCGCCCGCATCGTGCACTCGGCCGGGTTCGACTCGATCCCGTCGGACCTGTCGGTGTTCGCCCTGCACGAGCGCGCCGCGGCCGACGGTGCCGGCACGCTCACCGACACCGTTCTCGAGGTCGTCTCGATGCGGGGCGGGGTGTCGGGCGGCACGATCGACTCGATGCGCGGGCAGGTCGACGTGGTGCGGTCGGACAAGGCCAAGCGGAAGATCGCGCTCGACCCGTTCGCCCTCTCGGCCGACCGGGCGGCCGACCCGGCGGCGGGGGACCGGACCCACCGCGACGTCGTGACGCCGTTGAAGGACCCCCTGCTCGGACGCTGGGTCGCCCCGTTCGTCATGTCCAGCTACAACACCCGGGTCGTGCGCCGCAGCAACAGCCTGCTCGACCACGCCTACGGGCCGGACTTCCACTACCGCGAGGTCATGAACGTGGGCGACGGCCTCACGGCGCCGGTCGTCGCGGCCGGGATCAGCGCCGGGGTCGGTGCGCTCGCGGGCGGGCTGGCGCTGCCGCCGACGCGTTGGGTGCTCGACCGGGTGTTGCCGAAGCCGGGGGAGGGGCCGTCGGTGGCGACCCAGCAGAAGGGCCGGTTCCGCGTCGCCACCCACACCGTGACGACGACCGGTGCGCGCTACACCTGCACGGTCGCCGCGTCGGGCGATCCGGGGTACGCGGCCACGGCCGTCATGCTCGGTCAGAGTGGGCTGTCCCTGGCCGTCGACGAGCTGACGTCCGAGGGCGGCGTGCTCACCCCGGCCGTCGCGATGGGCGACGCGCTGATCAGCCGGTTGCGCGAGCGCGGCTTCGAGATCGAGGTCCGCGAGGGCTGAGCCCGTCCGCGCGCGGGCGGTGACTCAGTGGTCGTCGCCCTTGCTGCGCTCGGCGAGGAACCGCTCCAACTCCGCGCCGAGTTCATCGGCCGAGGGCAGGTCCTGCTCGGACTCGGCGAGCAGCGAGCGCTCGGAGCCGCGGGCGTAGGCGTCGTACTGCTCCTCCAGCGCGGTGACCAGGGTGCGCACCTCGTCGGACTGCGCGACCTCGCGGTCGATGGCCTCGCGGTTGCGGGCGGCGGCCTCGTCGAGGTCGGCGAGCGGCAGCCGGAGGCCGGCGCGGGAGGCGACCTCGTGCAGGATCGCCGCGGCCGAGGTCGGGAACTCGGACTGGGCGAGGTACGGCGGGACCGGGGCGGCGAGGCCCAGGGCGTCGTGGCCCGCCTCGCCGAGCCGGAACTCCAGCAGGTGGCCGGCCGAGCCGGGGACGGCGATCTTGCCCAGCCACGGCTCGTAGCCCTCGAGGAGGTCCTTGCGCGAGCCGTGCACGATCACGCGGGTCGGGCGGGTGTGCGGCAGCGACATCGGGAACGCGTTGAGCCCGATCGTCAGCCGCACGCCGAGGCGCTCGACCAGCTGGCGGACGGCGGCGGTGAACCGCTCCCACGCGACGTCGGGCTCGGGGCCCGCGAGCAGCAGGAACGGGATGCCGTCGAGGTCGTGCAGGAGGTGGACCGCGAGTTCCGGGGCGTCGAAGGACGTCCAGTGGTCGCTGTCGAACTGCATGACCGGCCGGCGGGCGCGGTAGTCGTGCAGGGCGTCGGCGTCGAAGCGGGCGACCACGCGGTGGTCCATCGCCGAGAGCAGGTGTTCGCGGGCGAGCTTCACCGTCGACCCGGCGTCGACGAAGCCGTCGAGGGCCTGCACCAGCACGGCACCGGTCAGATCGGGGCGATCGGAGTCCAGCTCGTACAGGTCGGCCGGGTCGGGGCCGTTCACGCTCTTGGGCACAGGGGGCACTCCTCGCATCGTCAGGCGCCATTCTCCCACCCCAACTCCGCACGGGCCCCAGGCATGCCCGGGTGCCCCTTTCCACCCGCCGCGCGCGAACACAGCCCCGTGGGGTACGAACGTGCCATGAGCGTGACGCTGCAGAAGGGCGGGAACGTCTCCCTCGCCAAGGCCTCGCCCGGCCTGCGGTCGGTGCTGATCGGCCTGGGGTGGGACGCCCGGACGACCCGCGGGGTCGAGTTCGACCTCGACGCCAGTGCGTTCCTGCTCGACGCCAACGACCGCGTCCTCGCCGACGAGTACTTCATCTTCTACAACAACCTCGTGAGCCCGGACGGCTCGGTCGAGCACACCGGTGACAACCGCACCGGCGAGGGCGAGGGCGACGACGAGTCGATCCGGGTCGAGTTGTACGAGGTCCCGGCTGCCGTCCAACGCATCGTCGTCGTGGTGTCGATCCACGAGGCGATCGAGCGGGGTCAGAACTTCGGCCAGGTGCGCAACGCCTTCATCCGGGTCGTCGACGCCGCCTCCGAGGCCGAGGTGGCCCGCTACGACCTGTCCGAGGACGCCTCGGTCGAGACCACCATGATCTTCGGCGAGCTGTACCGCCGCGACGGCGACTGGAAGTTCCGGGCCGTCGGGCAGGGCTACAGCAGCGGGCTCGCCGGGATCGCGCGCGACTTCGGCGTCAACCTCGCGTGACGCCGCCGGGCGCCGCCCGCCGCGAACCCGGGCGGGTGGCGGTGATCGGCGACGTCGGCGGGCAACTCGCGGCGTTGCGGGCCGAGCTGGCCCGGCTGGGTGCCGACCCCGACTCGGGCGCGCTGCCGGACGACCTCACCGTCGTGCAGGTCGGCGACCTCGTGCACCGGGGGCCTGACTCCGAGGGCGTGGTCGCGCTCGCCGAGCACTACCTCGACACCCAGCCCGGGCAGTGGGTGCAGCTGGTCGGCAACCACGAGGCGCAGTACCTCCGCGAGCCCGCGTTCCACTGGCCCGAGCGGATCGGCGAGGCCGCCGCGCTCACGCTGTGGGACCTCTGGGAGGCGGGCCGCCTGCACGCCGCCGCGGCCGTGCGAGCCGGTGACGACGGCTGGTTGGTGACCCACGCGGGTCTGACGCACGGGTTCTGGCGGGAGGCGCTGGGCTCGCCCACGTCGCCCGAGGACGCCGCCCGCGCGCTCGACGCGTTCCGGTTCGACCACCCCGACGTGCTGTTCCATGCCGGGACGGTGCTCGGCGGCGGGGCGCCGGACCCGGTGGCCGGGCCGGTCTGGGCCTCGGCCGGCGAAGAGCTCGTCCCGAGCTGGCTCGCGGCGAGCGTCCCGATGCCCTTCGACCAGCTCCACGGTCACAGCGCCATGACCGACTGGCGGCGCGGGCGGGTGCACGCCGCGTCCGAGATCGTCGCGCTCACCACGGTCGACCGCGAGCGGGCGCACGAGATCACCCGCGCGGGGCAACGGCTGGTGGTGGGGGTCGACCCGCGCCACGGGCGCAAGGCCCACCGGGGGTGGGAGGCGTTCGTCCTCGACAACGCCGTCGTGACCTCGTTGCCGCCAGGTTGATCCTGTAGACACGAGGGCGTGACGTCTCTCGTACTCGGGCCGGTCCTGCGACACGTCGGCGCCACCGACGCCACGGTCTGGGTCGAGACGGCCGGCCCGGCAACCGTTGCAGTGCGCATCGGTTCCGACCTGCACACCGAACCGACGTGGGAGGTCGCGGGCCACCACTACGCGCTGGTCGAGGTGACCGGACTCGAGCCCGACACCTCCTCGCCGTACCAGGTGCTGGTCGACGACGACGTCGTGTGGCCCGAGGCGTCCGACACCCGGCCGGGGTGCCGGATCCGCACGGTGTCGGAGGGCCGCCGGGTGCGGATCTCCTTCGGCTCGTGCCGCTACGCCCGCTCGGCCGCGGTGCACGGCGACGACCACTACGACGCCGACGCCCTCGACTGCCTCTCGGCCGAGATGATGGCCCGGCCGGACTCGGAGTGGCCGGACTACCTGCTCATGCTGGGCGACCAGGTCTACGCCGACGAGACCACGCCCGAGACCCGCGAGCGGATCGCGGCCAAGCGCAGCCTGGAACTGCCGCCGGGCGCGGAGGTCGCGGACTTCGAGGAGTACACCTGGCTCTACCACGAGAGCTGGACCGACCCGGAGGTCCGCTGGCTGCTCGCGACCCTGCCGTCGTCGATGATCTTCGACGACCACGACGTGCGCGACGACTGGAACACCTCGCACAGTTGGCGCGAGGACATGGCGGAGACGTCGTGGTGGCACGAGCGCATCGTCGGCGGCCTGTCCTCGTACTGGGTCTACCAGCACATCGGCAACCTGGCGCCGGCCGATCTCGCCGCGAGCGAGATCTACCAGCAGGTGCGCTCGCACGGCGGTGACGCCGCCGACCTGCTGCGGGACTTCGCGGTCATGGCCGACGCCGAGGCCGACGGCGGCAAGGGTGCGCGCTGGTCCTACCGCCGGGAACTGGGCTGCGCGCGGCTGTTGATGATCGACTCGCGCTGCGGCCGCATCCTCGCCGACGGCCGCCGCTCGATGGTGAGCGAGGACGAACTGGCGTGGATCACCGAGCAGACCTCGGATGTCGGGCCGCACCTGCTCATCGGGACGTCACTGCCGTGGTTGCTCGCCCGGGCGCTGCAGGACCTCGAGGCGTGGAACGAGGCACTGTGCAACGGTGATGCGGGGCCGAAGTGGGCCGTGCGCGGCGAGAAGCTGCGCCGCGCGGCGGATCTCGAACACTGGGCGGCGTTCCGGCGTTCGTTCCTCGAGCTCGCCGACCTCATGCGCTCGGTCGGTCGCGGCGAACGCGGTGACGCGCCCGCCACGGTGTGCGTGCTCTCCGGCGACGTCCACCACGCCTACGTCTCCCGCGCCGACCTCGGCCCGGGGCTGACCTCCGCCGTCTACCAGCTCACCTGCTCGCCACTGCACAACTACGTGCCCGCGTTCGTCAAGGTCGGCTTCCGGCTGTTCTGGAGCAAGGCGATGGAGAAGGGGCTGCGCGGACTGCTCGGCCTGGTGCACCGCGTGCCCGACCACGAGATCGCCTGGAACCGCGAGGGTGGCCCGTGGTTCGGCAACGAGCTCATGACCCTGCACCTGGACGGCCGGGACGCCAAGCTCGTCGTCCAGAAGTCCGGCAGCGCCCACGACGACCTCACCCTGCACGACGTCGAACGCCGCGACCTGACCTGACAACCGGGAACAATCAAATTCTGTGTACTTCTGCGTCGTGAGGCTGCAGGAGTACACAGAATTTGGTCGTTACGCCCAGGGTTCGACGGCGGTGGTGACGGCGCGGTCGGTGTCGGCCGCCTCCTCGACGGCCAGCGCGACCGCGTGGTCCTGGCACGCCTCCCGCAGCGGGTAGGGCGGGTCGGCCTCGCCCGCGACCCAGGCGCCGGTGGCGGCGAGGATGGTGGCCATCGCGATGTCCTCGTCGTTCCAGCGGTTGCCGAGGTACGGGTTCCGCCAGGCGACCAGGTCGCCGAAGGTGATGTGGTCGGTCTCGAAGCCGTCGAGGTCGAGGTCGTAGCCGGTCTGCCGCCGCACGATCGGGGTGGTGACGATCGTGCGGGGTTCGAGCAGCCGCACGACCCTGTCGTCCATGAGCTCGCCCCGGGTGCCGCGCGCGAGGATCCGTCGGAACCGCAATTGGTTGTGCCACTGGTTGTCGGTGAAGTCGTAGACGCCGGAACGGTCGTCACCGAAGTCGAGCACGGCGTGGATGGTGGTGGCGGCGTGCGGGGTGTCGTCGTCGGTCCAGCCGTCGCGCGTCAGCGGATCGACCAGGGGCGCGGTGGTGCGGGTGGCCCGCACCGTCACCGGCCCGAACCCGACGCCGAGCAGCCCGCGCATGAGCGAGACCGCGTGGTACTGGTGGGTGGAGCTGACCTGGACCTCGGTGACGTCGCCGATCGCGCCGCTGGCCAGGACGGCCGCCCGGGCGGCGTGGGCCGGCACGAGCAGGTACTGCTCGGCGACCTGGACGAGCTCGGAACCGCCGACGTCGTCCCACAGCTCCCGCAGGCCGGGCAGGTCCGGTGCCGGCGGTGTCTCGCACAGCACGGGGAGCCCGAACGCGACGGCCTCGCGGACGACGTCGGGGTTGGCGGCCCAGGTCACGGCGACCACCGCGAAGTCGGGACGGCCGCTCTCCACCGCTGCGGCGAGATCCGGGAAGGTCGGCACGCCGAGCTCGGCGGACAGGTCGACCGACGCCGACCGGCTGACCACGCCGACACACCGCACGTGGGGCAGTGCCCCGGCGAGGCGCAGGAAGTACCGCGCCCGCCAGCCGGTCCCGACCAGCACGAAGGTCCTCATCGGTGCTCCTCCGGTGTGAGGGCCGCGAGGTACCCCGCGACGAGAGCCTCGGCGACGAGCCCGACGGCGTCGTCGGGCGGCAGGAAGCGGGCGTCGTGCAGGCCCGCCCCACCGTCGACGCCGACGAAGGCCATCAGCGAGGGAAGGGCGTCGGGCCCCGACGAGTAGTACGAGAAGTCGTCGGCGCCGAAGGAGCGGAACTCGGTGTCGGTGCGCACGCCGGCGGCGGCGAGGTGGTTGGCGGCGCGGCTGGCGAGCCCGACGTCGTTGACCACCGCCGGTTCGCCCTCGTGGACCTCGAGCTCGGCGGTGCAACCCCACGCCCGCGCCGTGGCCTCCGCGACCTCGTGCAGCAGCTCGACCAGCCGGACCCGGTCGGCCGGGTCCATCGCCCGCAACGTGCCGCCGGCGCGGGCGAGGTCGGGGACGATGTTCGACGCCGTGCCCGCTGCGAGCGTGCCGATCGTGCACACCGCGCCGTGCACGGGATCGATGCGCCGCGAAGGCAACTGCTGCAGGGCGAGGACGACCGCGGCGATCGCCACGACCGGGTCGCGGACGGTGTGCGGGTACCCGGCGTGGCCGCCGTGGCCGTGGATCGTCACCTCGAAGTGGTCGGCCGAGGCGTTGACGAAGCCCGGGGTCACCGCGACCACACCCGCCTCGACCTGCGGTTGGACGTGGGCGGCGACGACGGCCGTGGCGCCGAGTTCGCGCAGGATGCCGCTGGCCATGACGTCGCGGGCGCCGGACGGGGCGGACTCCTCGCGCGGCTGCAGGAGTGCGGCGACCGGCCGGGGCGGGTCGGAGCGGGCGATGGCGCGCACGACGGCGGTGAGGGCGGCGAGGTGGACGTCGTGGCCGCAGGCGTGCATGGCGGCGCCGGTGGCCGACCACGGCACGCCGGTGGCCTCGGTGACCGGCAGGGCATCGAGTTCGGCGCGCAGCACGATCGGCTCGGGGCCGGTCGTCACGACCCGACCGGTGCCGGCTGCAACGGTTCCCTCGCCGAGTCCCAGGGCCTCGACCACGACGGCGGCGGTGTCGGCCTCCTGCCCGGACAGGCGCGGGTCGGCATGCAGGGCGCGGCGCCGGGCGACCGCGGCGGGGAGTTCCTCGGCGACGGCGGCGCGGACCCGCGCGGCGAACCCGGTCACGAGCCGCCCAACCCGTACGCCCGGCGGGCGTTGTCACGGCCGATCAACCGGCTGATGCGTTCGACGTCACCGATGGACCAGGCGCCCTCGCGCAGGCCGGTGTCGAGGAACCGGGTGAGCGCGCGCCGGAACAGTGCCGTCGAGGTCACGTACAGCTCGGGCAAGCCGAACGCGTCGGTGCTGAACAGCACCGACCCGAAGGGCGCCAGCTCGAGCAGCTCGGCCAGGACGGCGTCGGCGCGGGTGCCGACGTTCTGGAGGGCCAGACCGACATCGACGAAGACGTGGTCGAACACCTGGGCGAGGTAGCCCGCGTTGCGGTGGAACGGGTAGTTGTGCAGCAGCATGATGGGCACGCCGAGATCGACCGTTGCTCGCAGCAACGGTGCCAACTGCAACGGATCGCACTTGAGCAGGTCGACGTCGCGGTCGCCGTAGCCGACGTGGAACTGCAGCGGCTTGCCGATGTCGAGGGCGGTCCAGATGCCGAACCGGATCAGCACCGGATCGACCAGCCGTCGGACCCCGGACTTCTCGACCGTCCGCGCCCAGGCCTTCGCGGCGGCCCGGACCTCGGCCGTCGTGGGCCGCGCGGGGTCAAGGTCGAGGCCGATGCGGTAGGCCGCGATCGACTTGAACCCGACCGCCCGCCGGGCGCGTGACACCAGGGCGGCCTGGAACGCGTCGACGTAGTCGGTCGCGCCGATCACCTGCTCCGCGACCTGTTCCAACCGCACGATCTCGTGCCCGGCGCCGCCGGTCATCGCGGCCAGCTCGGCGGGCGGGGTGAGGGCGTCGGCCGCGAAGCCGGTGTCGACCACGAAGTCGCCGATCGCCACCGACCCGATCAGCCGGCGGTTGACCTCGTCGGGGCCGAGGTCGGCGCGGCGGGCGAGGTACTGCTCGGCCGGGGCCAGGGCCGGCAGGTCGAGCAACGGCGCGCAGAACCGTCGGACGGCGATGCCGGCCTGGCTGTCGAACAGCGACTCGTGCCACCGGCCGGGGCCGTCGGCCTCGGTCAACATGGACTCGAACGCGGTCCGGTCGAGCGGCTCGGTCACCACGCCGTGGCAGTGGTGGTCGACGAGGGAGATGCCGTCGAGCAGATCGGGCATGTGGGTCAGGCTTTCACGCCCCCGGGACGGCCGCGCGCTCGGTCGCGAAACCCTCGTCGGCGGCGAGGGCCCGACCCAGGCGGTCGGCCGCTCTCGGTGCGGCCAGGACGGCGACGACGGACAGCAGGATCCACGCGCCGGCCACGATCGGGAAGAACCGCGCCGGACCCTCGGTGGGGTAGGGGATGACGTTGCGGTAGAGCGTGTAGCCGAGCACGACCAGCGCCAGGACCGGGATGACGACCTGCCAGGTCGGCACCGACAGCTTGCGCTGGACGAACACCAACCGGATCGCCCCGATCGTCGTCAGCACGTAGGCGACCAGCAGGATGAGCGTCCCCATCACACCCGACCACGCGAAGGTCTCCCCGATGTGGGCGCCGCAAGCGATCATCACCACGAACGCGACGACCATCAGCGCGGCGACCGCACCGGCGGCGCGCGCCGGGGTGCCGTTGGCGGTGAGGGTCGCGAGCCCGCGCTCGCCGCCCGCGACGTCGCGCTGCATGGCGAACAGCAGCCGCGAGGCCCCGACGACGCACGCCAGGCAGCACCCGAACGCGCTGATCGCCGCGCCGAGGCTGATGAGGTCGCCGACCCACTCGCCGATGTAGCTCGACCCGAGGTCGCCCAGCAGCGAGCTCGACCCGGCGAACGCGGTGAGTCCGGCCTCGTCGGTGCCGAAGCCCATGACCTCGATCGCGGTGACGACCACGAAGTACACGCCGCCGAAGATCGCCGTGCCGAGGATGGCGCGGGGGATGTCGCGGCGGGGGTGGGCGGTCTCCTCGCCGAGCGTCGAGGCCGCCTCGAAGCCGGCGAAGCTCAGGAACCCGAAGACGACGCCGAGGAAGACGGTCGACGCTCCGAGCCCCGGCGACACGCTGAACACCGACAGGTCGAAGTGCTGGGTGCCGCCGTCCGGCGCCTTCTTCAGGATGACGCGGACCAGCACGACCGCCGAGACCACGAGGATGAGCGCGACGGTCACGCCCTCGATCGTCAGCAGGGTCGAGGTCCCGCGCTTGGCCGGCACGATCGTCAGCAGGACGGCCAGTGCCAGCGCGATCGCCGCGAAGACGAACGGCTGCCACACGGGCGGGTTGTTCCAGACATCGACCTGGTCGAGGAACGAGGACAGGAACAGCCCGGCCGCCGACGACGTCACGACGCCGTAGAAGGTGTAGGTCGCGAAGAGAGCCAGCCCGGAGACGACGCCGGTGCGCGGGCCGAGGGTCAGCCCGACGAACGCGTACACCGACCCGGCGTGCTGGAAGTACTGACACATCCGCACGAAACCCCAGCCGACGAGCAGCACGCCGATCGCGGCGAGCAGGAACGCCAGGGGCACGCCGCGCCCGACCTGCGCGATCGTCGGCTGCGGGTTGATGTTGGCCGCCATGCTCGGCGCCATCAACGCCACCGACAGGCCGACGGCCTGCCAGACGCTGAGGTTGCGGCGCAGGCCGGTGCGCTCGTCCGTCGGTGCCGGCATCGGAGTCCTCTCCCAGGTCGTGCTGTGGTCGGCCACAGTCTCGCCCTCCGGAGGCGTGGACGGAAGATGGTTCGAGCCGGTGATCGGGCCGTCTAGGCTCACCCGCCATGAGCGCTGCCGACGAGCTCACCACCGAGCGCCGTGAGGCCGCCCGTGAGCACGCCATGGCCCTGATGTCCGTCCTCGCCGAACGGGGGGTCGCCGGGGTGGCGACGACCTACGTCGACACCAGCGGGATCACGCGGGTCAAGGCCGTGCCGCTCGCGCGGCTGCCCCAGGCGTCGCAGTGGGGCATCGGGATGTCGCCGGTGTTCGACGCGTTCCTCACCGACGACTCGATCGTCGCCGGCCGGTACGCGGGCGGCCCGATCGGTGACCTGCGCCTGCATCCCGACCTCGACCGGTTGGTCGTGCTCGACCAGCAGCCCGGGTGGGCGTGGGCGCCGTGCGACCGGTACACCCAGGACGGCACCCCCCACCCGTTCGACGCCCGCAGCGCGGCCCGGCACGCCGTCGCCGCGCTGGGCGAGGCCGGACTGACCGCGCGCATGGCGTTCGAGGTCGAGTGGGCGATCGGGCTCGCGGAGGCCGACGGTTTCGTCCCCGCCGTGTCCGGCCCGGCGTACGGCTTCACCCGGCTGACCGAACGGTCGGACTACCTGCGCGACGTCCTGGTGGCGTTGGAGCGGCAGGGTGTGAAGGTCGAGCAGATCCACCCCGAGTACTCGTCGGGCCAGTTCGAGTTGTCGGTGGCGCCCGAGGACCCGGTGGCCGCGGCCGACACGCTGGTGCTGGTGAAGGAGACGGTGCGGGCGGCGTCGCTGGCGCACGGGCTGAAGGCCTCGTTCTCGCCGAAGATGGTCGCGGGCGGCGCGGGCAACGGCGGCCACGTGCACCTGTCGGTCTGGCGCGACGACCGGAACCTGTTCGCCGGCGGTACCGGGCGGTTCGGGCTGCAGGACGAGGCGGTCGCCTTCGCCGGCGGCATCCTGCACCGGTTGCCGGCGCTGCTGGCGATCGGGGCGCCGTCGCCCGCGAGCTACCTGCGGCTGATCCCGCAGCACTGGGCGGGCTCGTTCCAGGCGTGGGGGCGGGAGAACCGCGAGACCGCGCTGCGGTTGGTCACCGGTTCGCGGGGCAGCGAGGGGAGCGCGGCGAACCTCGAGGTCAAGGCCTTCGACCTGGCCGCCAACCCGTACCTGGTCGTCGCGTCACTGCTGTACGCCGGGCTCGCGGGCATCGCCGATGCAGCGACCCTGCCCGAGCCGGTCGACGTCGATCCCGCCTCGCTGTCGGAGTCCGAGCGCGCCGCGCGGGGCATCGCCGCGTTGCCGTCGTCGGTCGAGCAGGCCGTCGTCGCGCTGGAGGCCGACGCCGCACTCACCGCCGCGCTCGGCCCGGAGTTGGTCGCCACCATCGCCGACGTCCGCCGCGGCGAGGCCGCCCGGTTCGCCGACGCCTCCGACGACGACGTGGTCGCCGCCCTGCTCTGGGTGTTCTAGTGCCCGATGGTGCGAGATCTGGCGGTGTCACGCCGCCAGATCTCGCGGAACCGGGTCGTGCGCCGTTGTTCGAGGCGTGGGTGGACGTGGTGCGGCGATCGGACCGGGGGCGGTTCGTGCCGTTCACGATCCCCGGGCACAAGCGGCGCGGGGCGGCGGTGGTGCCGGAACTCGGACGCCTGCTCGACGCCGACGTCCCGCTGTACGGCGGGCTCGACACCGTGAAGCTGACGGCCGGGGTGCTGCACGAGGCCGAGGTGTCGGCCGCGCGGTACTGGGGTGCCGACTGGTTGCGGTTCTCGACCGGCGGCTCGACCCAGGCCAACCAGGTCACGACGCTCGCGGTCGGCCGACCAGGTGACACCGTGCTCGTGGCCCGGACGGCCCACCGCAGCCTGCTCTCGGGGATCGCGCTGGCCGGGCTGCGACCGGTGTGGCTGCCGTGCGGGGTGGACGACGCCACCGGGTTGCCGACGGGTGTCGACCCGCCGATGGTGGCGACGGCGTTGGACGAGAATCCGTCGGTCTCTGCGATGTTCCTGGTCGAGCCGTCGTACGTCGGCACGGTGTCGCCGCTGGCCGAGATCGTTGCACTCTGCCACACTCGCGACGTCCCGGTGGTCGTCGACCAGGCGTGGGGTGCGCACTTCGGCGCCCACCCGTCGCTGCCCCGGACCGCGCTGCAGGTCGGCGCCGACGCGATGGTGTTCTCGGCCCACAAGACGCTCCCGGCGTTCAGTCAGGCCGCCGTGGTCGCGGCGCGGGGTGAACGGCTCGACCTCGACCGGTGGGAACGGGCGGTCGCGGCCCTGGAGACCACCAGCCCGGCCGGCGCCATCCTGGCCAGCATCGACGCGTCGCGGTGGATCCTCGAGACCCGCGGCGAACCGTTGCTCGATGCACTGATCGCGGCCGTGGCCGAGGTCAGGGTCCGGTTCGCCGACCAGGGGATCGTGACGGCCGCGGTGGCCGACCCGTCGAAACTCGTGCTGCTCTGCGCGCCGTCCGGCCTCGACGGCCTGGTGCTGGAGCAAGCTTTGCTGGCGCAGGGGTTGCCGGTCGAGCAGGCCGACCGCGACACCGTCATCCCCCTGGTCGGACTGCTCGACGACGCCGCGACCCTGACCCGCCTCGCCGACGCCGTGCTCGCCTTCGCGACCACCTCCGACCGGACGCCCCGCCCCGTGGTCCCCGCTGCGCACTGGACGCTCGCCCCGCCGCCGCAGGCGCTGCCACCCGGCGAGGCGTTCACCGCCCGGCACGAGACGGTCGCGGTGGCCGACGCCGTGGGCCGGGTCAGCGCCGAACTCGTCGCCCCCTACCCGCCGGGCATCCCGCTGCTGGTGCCCGGCGAGCAGATCACGACCGAGGTGCTCGATGCCGTCGCCGCCGCGCGCGCCGCCGGCACCCGCATCGCCTACGCCGCCGACCCGACGTTCAGGACCGTCCAGGTGGTGCGCTGACCGCATCGAGTGGCGCGTGAGTCGCTGAGTGGCGCGACATTCCGGACATCTCCCGCGCCACGGAAACGCTTCCCGCGCCACTCGATCCGAAACGGTCTGGCCGGGGCGGGGGGAGCGAGCGGCGGTTCAGGTGCCGCTGGCCAGCACCATCGGGTGGACGGCGGTGGCGCCGGCGTCGCGGAGCCAGGCGGCGGCGAGGGTGAGGGTCCAGCCGGTGTCGGTGCGGTCGTCGAGGAGCAGGACCTCCTGCCCCGCGACGGCGTCGGCGAGGCCCGCGGACATGGCGTAGCGGGAGTCGACGGCGCGGACCCGGTGGGCGGAGTTGACCGCCCCCTCGCCGGGGCGGATGTCGGGGCGGACGATCTCGAACCGCCCGGCCACCGGCACCTTGAGGTAGCGGGCGAGGCCGTCGGCCAGGTGGGCGGTGAGCTGCGGGTGGGTCACCGAGTCGACGCCGACCACCACGGTGGGCTGCGCGCCCCAGGCGCCCAGGACCTCGACCAGCGCGTGGCGGATCGGCACCGGCAGTTCGGCGTCGCCGCCGGCGAACAGGGTGCGCAGGGCCGAACCCCAGCCGAGGTCGGTGATGCGGGCGACCGCGCGACCGGGCGAGGCGAGCGCGCCGGCGGGGATGCGGCCCTTGCGGTCGGACAGACCGGTCGGCCACATCTTCTTCGGCTCCAGCACGACCCCGGGTTGGCGCAGCCGGGCCTCGGCGGCCTCGAGCGCCTCGGCCGGCGGAGCGTCGGGGAGGGTCAGGCCGCCGCAGCGGTCGCAGCGCCCGCACGGCTCGACCTCGGACGGATCGTCCAACGCCCGGCGCAGGTAGACCATGCGGCAGTCGGGGGTGGAGACGTAGTCGAGCATCGCCTGCTGCTCGGCGCGGCGGGTGGTGGTGACGCGCCGGTAGCGCTCGGCGTCGTAGCTCCACGGCTGCCCGGTCGACCCCCAGCCACCCCGGACGCGGCGGACCGCGCCGTCGACGTCGAGCACCTTGAGCATCATCTCCAGCCGGGTGCGGCGCAGGGGGACGACGGTCTCGAGGGTGGCCGTGGACATCGGCGTGCTCTCGGCCTCGAGCGTGCGCAGCGCGAGGCGGACGTCGTCCTCGGGCGGGAACGCGAGCGAGCCGAAGTACTCCCAGACCTCGCGGTCCTCACGGCCGGGCAGCAGCACGACCGTGGCGTCGGCGGTGGCACGGCCGGCCCGGCCGACCTGCTGGTAGTACGCGATCGGCGAGGGCGGCGCGCCGAGGTTGACCACCCACCCGAGGTCGGGCTTGTCGAAGCCCATGCCGAGCGCGGAGGTGGCCACCAGGGCCTTGACCTCGTTGTTCAACAACGCCTCCTCCGCCGCGAGCCGGGCGGCGGGGTCGGTCTGGCCGGAGTAGGCCGCCACCTCGAACCCGCAGCCGCGCAGGTGCTCCGCGACGTCCTGCGTGGCGGCCACGGTCAGGCAGTAGACGATCCCGGAGCCCGGCAGGGTGGCGAGGTTCGCGCCGAGCCAGGCCAGGCGTTCGGCGGCGGTCGGTAGTGACACCACACCCAGGCGGAGCGACGAACGGTCGAGCGATCCGCGGAGCACGAGGGTGTCGGACCCCAGCTGCTCGGCGACGTCGGCCGTGACCCGCGCGTTGGCGGTCGCGGTGGTGGCGAGCACCGGGATGTCGGCCGGCAGGTCCGCGAGCATGGTGCGGATGCGGCGGTAGTCGGGCCGGAAGTCGTGCCCCCAGTCGGAGATGCAGTGCGCCTCGTCGACCACGAGCAGGCCGGTGGCGGCTGCGAGCTTCGGCAGCACCTGGTCGCGGAAGTCCGGGTTGTTGAGCCGCTCGGGCGAGACGAGCACGACGTCGACCTCGCCCGCGTGGATGCGGCCGTAGACCTCCGACCACTCCTCGACGTTCGCCGAGTTGATGGTGACGGCCCGGATGCCCGCCCGCTCGGCCGCGGTGACCTGGTTGCGCATGAGCGCGAGCAACGGCGACACGATGACGGTCGGCCCCGCCCCCTCGGCCCGCAGCAGCGCCGTGGCGACGAAGTAGACCGCGGACTTGCCCCACCCCGTGCGCTGCACGACCAACGCCCGCCGGTGGCCGACCACCAGGGCCTCGATCGCGCTCCACTGGTCGTCGCGGAGCGCGGCGTCCTCGCGCCCCACGAGCGCCCGCAGCGCGGCCTCGGCGCGGTCCCGCAACGGGGTCGTCTGCATCTGGGTCACGCGTCCACCCTGACACGGGGGACCGACAGTCCGGGTCGCCGGCCGTCCGGCTGTGGACGACGGCCCCGGGCTGTGGACGACCGGCGCCCCGCCCGCCAGAATCTCGTGCCAGCCGGTTGTCGATCGGCGCGGACCTCGTCCGTCGTGATGTCAGAATCGGCCCACCGGCGGCCGCTCCACACCCGAGAGGACCACGCGCATGGCCACCTACCTCGCCCTCATCCACGATCCCGTCGGCGCCTGGGACGACCCGGCCGTCCGGGCCTCGGGCCACGCCGCCCACGAGGCCTTCGCCGGCGCGCACGGCGCGAGCCTGGTCGGCGGCGCCGAGCTCGCACCCGACGCCGTCACCCTCCGCACCGCCGACGACGGCACCCAGACCGTCACCGACGGCGCCTACACCGAGGCCAAGGAGGTCCTCGGGGGCTTCTACGTGTTCGCCGCGCCGGACCGGGAGGCCGCGATCGAGATCGGCCGGGACGTGCCCGTGATCCAGGGGGCGGTCGTCCTGCGCGAGGTGGTGGACCACGGCGGGAGCGGCGAGCGCCGGTGGGTCGCGCTCATCCTCGACGACGAGTGGCACTGGACCGATCCCGAACGGGCCGCGGCGGGCTACCGCCAGCACGAGCAGTTCGGCACGAAGTACGAGGCCGTGCTCAGGGGCGGGCACGAGCTCGCGCCGTCGGCGACCGCGACCCAGATCCGCCGCGACGGCGACCGCGTGACGCTCACCGACGGCGCGTTCTCCGAGAGCAAGGAGGTGCTCGGCGGCTACTACGCGTTCACCGCCGACGACCTCGACGCCGCCCTCGCCATCGCCCGCGAGGTCCCCAGCATGGGCGGGACGGTCGAACTGCGACCGACCGGCACGATGGCCGAGGAGGACTGACCATGCCCCGCTACCTGGCTCTCATCCACGACGACAACACCGCGTGGAACGAACCCGGCGCCTACGAACGCGGCCTGGAGTGGCACAACCGCTTCGGCGCCGAGCGCAAGGCGCAGATCCACAGCGGTGAGGCCCTGCAGTCGGAGAGCACGATGGTCCGCTCCGACGGCGAGGGCGGACACCTGGTCACCGACGGCCCGTTCAGCGAGGCCAAGGAGACCCTCGGCGGTTACTACCTCTACACGGCGGCCGACCGTGACGAGGCCGTCGAGATCGCCAAGGAGGTCCCCGTGTTGCGCGGCTGGATCGAGGTCCGCGAGATCCTCGAGTTCGACTGACCGGATGGACGTCGCGGTCGCGGTCGCGGACGCGCACCGTCGCGAGTGGGGCCTGGTCCTCGCCGCGACGGTGCGCGTCACGCGCGACCTCGACCTCGCCGAGGAGTGCGTGCAGGACGCGTACGGCGAGGCGCTGAAAGTGTGGCCGGAGCGGGGGATTCCCGCGAACGTCGGCGCGTGGCTCACGACGGTGGCGCGGCGCAAGGCGCTCGACACCCTGCGCCGGGCGCAGACCCAGGACCGGTTGCTGCCCGCGCTGGTCGTGGAGGACGTGCCCGAACACTTCGACGTCCCCGACGACCGGTTGCGGTTGATCTTCACCTGCTGCCACCCGGCCATCGCGCCGGAAGCGCGCGTGGCGTTGACCTTGCGGTTGTTGTGCGGGTTGACGACGGCCGAGGTCGCCCGCGCGTTCCTCGTCTCCGAACCGACGATGGCGGCACGGATCACCCGGGCCAAGAAGAAGATCGCGACCGCGCGCATCCCGTACCGGATCCCGACAGCCGAGGACCTGCCGGCCCGGGTCGACACGGTGCTCGACGTCGTCCGGCTGGTGCACACCACCGGGCACACGGCGCCGAGCGGACCCGCGCTGGTGCGGTCGGACCTCACCGACCGCGCGTTGGAACTGGCCCGCCTGCTGCGGCAGTTGCTGCCCGCCGATCCGCGGGTGGCGGCGCTGCTGGCTCTGCTGCTGTTCCACGCCTCGCGGGAGTCGACCCGGGTCGACGAGCGCGGGGACCTGGTGCTGCTCGCCGACCAGGACCGCTCGCGGTGGAACCGGGCGCAGATCGAGGAAGGCACGGCACTGACGAGGGAATCGTTGACGGCCCGGCCGGTGTCGCGGTTCGCGCTCGAGGCGGCGGTGGCGGCGGTGCACGCCGAGGCCGAGCGTTACGAGGACACGGACTGGGCCGAGATCGTTGCCCTGTACACCCTTCTGCAGCAGGCCGCGCCGTCACCCGTCGTCGAACTCAACCGGGCCATCGCGCTGGGCCTCGCGGTCGACCCGGCCACGGGCCTGGCCGAACTCGACCGCCTGGCGGGCGAACCCGCCCTCGCCGGCTACGGCTACCTCGCCGCGAGCCGGGCGGACTTCCTGCGCCGGCTGGGCCGGGTCGACGAGGCCCGCACCGCCTACGAAGAAGCGCTCCACCTCGTCGACAACGAGGTGGAGCGCCGGTTCCTCAGCGGCCGGCTGGCGGCGTTGCCCGCCGGCCGCTGAGGGGGGTCACTCGATCGATCAGCTCACCGAAGGCGCCCCGACCGTGTACGAGTACGGCACCGTCGCGAGGACGTCACCGGTCGTGTAGAACGCCGACAGGAACGCCGGCGGCGTGTACACGTTCAGCACGCCCTTCACGACCGCACCGACCTTCGCGGTCGGGGTGATCGACACGGTGATCGTGGCGCTCGCGCCCGGGGCGATCTGCACCGCCTGGCCGGTGTCGGCCGTCGGGTCGAACGACGCGGCGAAGAAGTCGCCCGTGGACGACGTCACCGCCGGGTCGAGCGGTCGCGTCTTCGCCGAGAGGTCGACGCGGGCCGACGCCGTGGGGGCGCCGTTCTCGTCGACCGCACCGATCTCGTTGAGGTCGGTGAACCACAGACCCGTCGAGACGGTGCCGGTCTGCTCGGCGACCTTCGCGACCGAGACGGTCGAACCACCCTGGGCCGCCTCGAGGTCACCGACGACGTCGATGCCTCCGGCACCCGCCTGCAGCTCGGCCAGAGCCGGCAGCGTCGAGGTGCCGACCGCGGTCAGGCTGGAGGTGCCTGGCGGGACCAGGAACGTCGGACCCGCGTGGTTCGGCAGCTGGAAGCTCTGCGGACCGAACGGTGAGGTCAGCGGCAGCTGCTGCAGCTGACCGGTACGCGGGTCCACCTGCACGTTGATCGGTGCGATGCCGGTGTTCGTGACCTTGACCTTCGCCTGGACGGCCTTCCCGCGGGCGAGGGTCGTGGACGCGCTGGTGGGCACCCCGGTCGCCACGACCTTGTTCTGGTCGAAGCGGACGGTCCCCGTGAACGGCTGCTGGAACTCCGTGCCGGTCACCGGGTTGACGACCAGCACGACCACGCGCCAGCGACCGGCGACCGGGGCCGCGGTGGTCAACTGCATCGTGCGGCCCTGACCGGTCGGGTTGCCCGCGGTGTCGAGACGGAGGTTGGTGTCGATCGCCTGCGTCTCGTCGTGCGGGTCGACCAGGACGCCCTCGAGCAGGTCGCCCGGGTTGGTGGCGAGCTCGACGCCGACGCTGAGGTCCTTCCTGCCCGCCGGCACGTCGACCCCGTAGGTGAAGACCTGGGCCGAGGACCCGGCGCGGGCGTTGCCACCCGTGATCGAGCCGTGGAACGTGCCGGTGCCGCCCTGGACCGCGACGAGCGAGCGGATGACCGCGGCGATGGACGTCTGGTGGCCGTCGGAGCTGGTGACCACGATCGACTGCGAGGTGTCACCCGAGTCGGCCGGGACCGTGAGCACGACGGAGACCTTCTTGGACGCGCCCGGAGCGAGGGTCAGCGTGGGGCTGGAGACCCGCCCGGCCGGGATCGACTGCTGGGCGGTGGTACGGATCGCGACCGGACCGGTGTAGCCGTTCGCGCCGGCCACCGTGTAGATGACCGCGGTCCACGTGCCCGCGGCGGGCTGACGCACGTCGAGGTTGGCGTAGTTCGCGGACACCGCGCCACCCTGCGGGCGGCTGTTGGCGACGTACGTGCCGTCCGGGTTGAAGAGCGAGACGCGGACGACCGGGGTCACCCGGGCCCCGTTGACGATCTTCGCCGCACCCTGCCAGGTCATGGCGAGGGCGAGCCGGTCGGTCGAGGCCGGGACGCTGAACGTGACCTTCTTGTAGACCCACGGCGCACCGGTGGTCGGGTAGGGGAAGGTCTTGGTGGACGCCGCGTCGATGTCGGTCTTGACCGTCGCCACCTGGGTGGTGGCCTCGGTGCGGCCGGCGAGGGCCACCGTCAGCGGCTTGGTGCCGGCGTTGGTCACCGTGACCGGGGTGCTCTTGCTGCTCCCAGGCGTGCCCGCCACGTCGATCTGGCTCGTGGACAGCACGATGTTCGACTTCACACCGGCCGGGGCGGTCCCGGTCGCACCCGGGTAGGTCAGCGCGGCCTCGACGGCGGCGCGCGAGTCGAGCAGACCAGCACCCTGTTCGAACGCCGGCAGGCCGAGGTCCCGCGCGGTGGAGGTCAGCAGCTGCTTGACCAGCTCCGGCGCGGGGGACGCGCCGTCGTGCGTGCTGCGGTAGGCGTCGATGACCAGCGCCGCCGCGCCCGCGGTGAGCGGGGCCGACTGGCTGGTGCCGCCGAACAGCTGGATGTCGGACGTGCCACCGCGGTAGTTCGCGCACTCCGGGGCCCGTGCATCACACGCGGACCAGCCGGACTCGCCGGGTGCGGCGAGGTCGACCGTTCCGCCGGACTGGGTGTAACCACCCGAGGACAGCGACGAGATCTCGTCGTTGATCCAGCGGCCGTTGCCGAACGTGCGGGCGCCGGCGTAGCCGGTCTGCAGGTAGGCCCGCGAGTTGGTGCTCGCGGCGACCGTGATGACCTGCGGGTCGGTGGCCGGGTTGCCGATGGTGCTGGTGGTGCCGGCGTCACCGGACGACGCCGTGACGGTCGTGCCGGCGGCGACGGCCATGTCGTTGAACGCCGAGATGGCGCTGCGCGTGGCGGCGTCCGGGACGGGGTTGCCGCCGAAGGACTCGTTGATGACGTCGACGTGGTCGACGCTCACCGCGTAGTCGATGGCCTGCACGATCGAGGTCGTGTAGAAGTCGATCTTGAGGGCCACGATGCTCGCGCCGGGCGACATCCCGAGGATGCGGATGTTGCAGCCGGCGGGCAGCGGGTAGGCGGGGTTGACGAACGTCGACAGGTCGTGGCTGACCAGACCCTGCGCGGCGATGGACGACGCGTCGCCGTACGCCTCGGCGCCACCCTCTTCGGGAGCGGGACCGTCGGCGGAGAAGGCCTTGTAGTCGGTGATGACGTGCGACCCGTCGGCCCGGATGAAGTCGGGGTTGTCGGGGTCGATGCCGTCGGCGATGTAGGCGACCTTGACGCCCGAGCCGTCGACCAGCTGCTGCGCGGTCGGCTGGCTGGGGTCGTCGGACGCGGTGTGGGTGTCCTCGAGCGCCTCGGGCTCGAGCAGCGGCTTGCTCGGGTCGGTCGGGCACACGGCGTCGGAGCTGGGGACGCCCTGCTCGTTCGGGGTGGCCTTCGGCTGGGCGTGGGGCAGCGTGCCCGGCGTGGCCGGCGTGGTCGTGGTCGAGCCGGGCGCGGTGGGCGCCGAGACCTCGATCTTCTGGTTCTGCACCACCGACGCGACGGCCGGGTCGGCCGCGAGGCTCGCGGCCTGGGCCACGCTCACGGTCGCCGAGAACGCGTTGGCGGTCGTGTAGTGGACGACGTGCGTGGGCTTTGCGCCGGCCAGTCGCGCCAGGACGGCGTTCTGGGCGGCGGTGGCCGACGACCGGCGGGCGCCGACCTTCGACGCGGTGGGCGGGGTCGCGTGCAGTTGGTCGGCGAGCACGACGATGACGGACTCGGTCGCCCCGGGGGTCGACGGCGCGGCGGTGGCGGGTGCGGTGGCACCGGCCACGACCGCGCCTGCGGCCAGCGCGCACGCGGCGGTGACGCCGATGCCGAGCCGCGTCCTACGGGTGGAGACGTGCAACGTTCCTCCTGGGTGGATTGCTGCGATCGGGTGGATCTGGGTGAGGTCACTCTGTTCCTCCTGGTTGTCCGCCGCGCGCGCGGTACCGCGTTGCCGCAGAGCGCTCGTCAGCGGCGAGAACCCTTGTGTCACAGGGGGTTTCTGACGCGCAGAGGTGCTGACTGCTGACCTGATCCGAACCTGGGGGCCTTGCGCGGTTCCCGGGTGCGTGGGTGACGGACGGTCCACCCGACCCTTGTGCGACCTCTGTGGCTGCTCTGGACCTGGTCGGGGTCGGGCAACGATCCGGCATCGGTTGTGTCAGGAACAGCCCGGTTGACAGATCGGCGGGCCGCGTAGAACATTGTCCTACATCAATGGCACACCGTTCTACAGGAGCTCCGGATGACCACGACCACGCCGCGGCGGTGGACCGCCCTGCTGGTGCTCTGCCTCGCCGAACTGCTCGTCAGCATCGACAACACGATCGTCAACGTCGCCTTGCCGACGATGTCGCGCGAACTGACGGCCGGCACCAGCGGCCTGCAGTGGATCGTCGACGCCTACACGCTGGTCTTCGCCGGGCTGCTGCTCGCCGCGGGGCACCTCGGTGACCGCACCGGCCGGCGTCGCACGCTCGTGATCGGTCTGGCGGGCTTCGGCGCCACCTCGGTGGCCGCCGCGCTCGTGACCGACCTGGGCGGCCTCATCGCCACCCGCGCGGTGATGGGCGCGTTCGCCGCGCTGATCTTCCCGGCGACGCTCGCGATCATCACCAACATCTTCACCACCGCGAAGGAACGGGTCGCCGCGGTGGGCATCTGGTCGGGCATCGCCGGCGTCGCGGTCGCGCTGGGGCCGGTCACCGGCGGCTTCCTGCTCGAGCACTTCTCGTGGCACTCGGTGTTCTGGGTCAACGTGCCGCTCGCCGCGGCGGCGATCGTCCTGACGCTGTGGTGCGTGCCGGACTCGCGTGACCCGGCCGCGGCGCGGCTCGACGTCGTCGGGGTCCTCGCCTCGGTCGCCGCCGTCGTCGCCGTGGTCTGGAGCGTCATCGAGGGACCGAACCGCGGCTGGACCTCCCCGGTCGTCCTGGGCGGTTTCGCGCTCGGCGCGGCGCTGCTGGCCGGCTTCGTCGGCTGGGAACGACGGCACCCGCACCCCGTGCTCGACGTGACGCTGTTCCTGAACCGACGGTTCTCGGCGGCGGCCGGTGCGATCGCGGTGGCGTTCTTCGGCCTGTTCGGGTTCATCTTCATGATCACCCAGTTCTTCCAGGCCGTGCAGGGCTACGGAACGCTCGACGCCGGCCTGCGCACCCTGCCGTTCGCGATCGTCATCGGGGTGTGTGCGCCGATCTCGGTGCAGTTGGCGGCCCGCATCGGGACCACGGTCGTGGTGTCCGCGGGTCTGCTGCTCATGGCCGCGGGCTTCACGGTCGCGGCGGCGACCGCCTCGGTCGGGCTGGCGTACTGGGGCCCGGTGATCGTGGCGATGTGCCTCATGGCGGCCGGGCTCGGTCTGGTGAGCGGCCCGGCGACCGAGGCGGTGATGGGCGCGCTGCCGCTCGCCAGGGCCGGCGCGGGATCCGCGGTCAACGACACCACCCGGGAGATCGGCGGCACCCTCGGGGTCGCGGTCATCGGCTCGGTCATGGCAGCGCTCTACGGCAGCCGGATCGCCGAGGCCGTGGGCCGGTTCGACCTGTCCGGGACCGACCTCGCCGCCGCGCGCTCCTCGGTGGTCGGCGGGCTCGAGGTCGCCCAGCGCACCGGCAACCCCGAGCTCGCGGACGTGGTGAAGACGTCGTTCGTCGACGGCTTGCAGCACGGCGCGGCCGTGGCGGCCGGGGCCTGCTTCGTCGCGGCCGTCCTGGTCGCCCTCGCCCTGCCCGCTCGGGGCGGGGCGCGGCACGGCGATGCCGCCCGGCCGACCACCGCTGCGGACGAGACGCCGGCGCTCCCGCTGGGGGTCTGACCGGTCAGACGCCCCGGAGGTGGTCCAGGACGAGGTCCGCGACCTGCCCCGGACGTTCCTCGGCCAGCCAGTGCGTGCCGCCCTCGACCGCGACGAAGCGGTAGGGGGCGCTCACGTGCGCCGCGGTGCCGCGGGCGGCGGCACGGGACAGGAACCGGTCGCGCTCGCCCCACACGTAGAGCGTGGGGACGGCGACGGGTCCGGCGGCGGGGAGGCCGAAGCGCAGTGCGCGATACCAGTTCACCGCGGCGGTCGCGCCGCCCGGCGCCGCGAACTGGGCCTCGGCCGCGGCGATGCCGTGCGAGTCGAGCCCCGACGAACGCAGGCTGTTCGCGGCGAACCCTTCCCGCCGCAGCAGAGCCTCCGGTGCTCGGGGCACCTGCAGGGCGAGGAAGTACCAGGACTTCAGGGCCTGGCCGCGGAGCATCCCGGAGCGGAACGCGAGCGGGTGGGGCGTCGAGAGAACTGTGAGACTGTGCAGCAGTTCGGGGTGGCGGGCGGCGAGTGACCAGGCGATCGCCCCGCCCCAGTCGTGCCCGACCAGGTGGACCGGACCGACGTCGAGCGCCTCGATCAGCCGCACGGCGTCGCGGACCAGTTCGCGCTGGGCGTACGGCCGGATCCCCGGTGGCCGGGCGGCGGGGGAGTACCCGCGCTGGTCGGGGGTGACCACCCGCAACCCGGCGGCCTCCCAGAGCGGCCGGGTGCCGTCCCACATGCCCGAGGTCTGCGGGAATCCGTGCAGTGCAACGATCGTCCCGGCCTCGCCCGCGCCGGTGTCGCGCACGTCGAAGATCAGCCCGTCGCGCTCGAAGTGATCCACGGTACGGCCTCCCGTCGTCGCCTCCACGCTACGGGATGCACAGATTGAACCGTTGCGTGGTGAATCGATCGCATCCCACAGCCCCGTCGATCGTTGACCTATCGTCGGTACGATCACGTGCGGACGTGCACCCTGCAACAATCCGAGGAGTGGTGAACGTGGCTCAGGCCAAGGTCAACTGGGACGACGCGACAGTCGACGAGATCACGGAGGCGATCACCGGCGCGGCGCGGGTGCTCACGACCGTGTCCACGCAGGCACTCTCGGAGGCGGGGGCAGACCTCACGGTCCCGCAGTTGCACATGCTCACGGTCCTCAACGACCGCGGCCCGAGCAGCGTCGCCGCGCTCGCGACCGAACTCGACGTCAACCGCTCGACCGCCCTGCGCATGGTCGACCGTCTGGTTGCGGCCGGCACCGTCTCCCGCGCCGACAACCCGGCCAACGGTCGTGAGGTCGTCGTCAAGCCGACCCGCGCGGGTACGGCGCTCATCAAGAAGGTCGCGACCCGCCGTCGCCGCGCGCTGGTCAAGCTGCTCAGCACCGCGGGCATCGAGGCCGACCGCAAGACCCTCAAGACGCTGAAGGCGCTCTCCGACGCCGGCTGAGCCCCTCGCTCAGCGCCGCGCGAACTGCGCGGGGTCGACGAACCGCGCGGGGTCGAAGAGGCCGATCGGGTGCGCGGTCGTACCGGTGGTCGCGAGGTCGGCGACGATCTCGCCGACCACCGGCGTGAACTTGAACCCGTGACCGGAGAACCCGGCGGCAACGACGACGTTCGGGTGCCCCGGGTGGGTCGCGATGACGAAGTCCTCGTCGGGCGTGGTGGTGTACATGCACGCCACGCCCCGCACGAACTCGCCGGCGGCGTCCGGCACCCGGGCGCGCAACGCGTCCGCGACCGCCGCGACCTCGTCGTCGTGGATCTCACGGTCGAGTTCGTCGGGATCGGTCGGCCCCCCGCGGCGGAAGAACGACACCTTGAACTCGTCGCCGCCGTCGAGCAGCGGGAACGCGTAGAGCTGCAGCGCGTCGGGCTGCTCCCAGATGAACACCGGGAACCGGTCGGGCCCGAACAGCTGTGGCGCCGCCGTGCGGAACCAGTAGAGGACCTGCCGCTCCACCACGAGCGGCAGGTCGAGCTCGGCCAGCACCCGCGGCGCCCAGGCGCCCGCCGTCACCACCAGCCGGTCGGCCCGGTAGGTCCCCCGCGCGGTGGTGACGGTCACACCGCCGTCGTCCGCCGTCAAGTCGACCGCGGGCTCCTCGAAGTGCAGCTCGGCCCCGGCGCGCTCCGCCCGCCGCAGCTGCAGCGACACCGCCCGCTCGGGACGCACGTACCCCGCCGCCGCCTCGTACAGCGCGACGTCGTCGTCGCCCGGTCGGAACTGCGGGAACCGCTCCCGGATCGCCGTGGCGTCGAGCAGGTCGTGTGCCAGGCCGTGGGCCCGGGCGGCCGCCGCGGAGCCCTCGACCGTGGGGCTGCCGGACTTGCCGATCATGAGCCCGCCGGTGCGGCGGAAGACGCCGGGGTCCTCGCGGTCGAGGTCGTCCCAGAGCTCGTAGGCGCGCAACAGCAGGGGCACGTACTCCGCGCCCTCGAAGTACGCCTGCCGGATCATCCGGCTCTCGCCGTGGCTGCTGCCCCGGTCGTGGGCCGGGGTGAACTGCTCGAGCCCCAGCACGGTGGCGCCGCGCGCGGCGAGGTGGGCCGCGGCGGCGCTGCCCATGCCGCCGAGGCCGAGGACGATCACGTCGTACCGCTGCGTGGTGCGGGCGCTCATGGGGGCATGGTGTCATCGTGCGCACCGACTTCGATCCGGCGGCCCTGGGTGTCCGCCCGTTCTACAAGCTGCTGACGGCCGTGGTCGTACCCCGACCGATCGCCTGGGTCAGCACCGTGGGCCGCGACGGCACCGTCAACCTCGCCCCGCACTCGTTCTTCACCGTCGCGTGCACCGACCCGCCGGTGGTCCAGTTCACGTCGGTCGGTCGCAAGGACTCGCTCGACAACGTCGAGGCGACGCGGGAGTTCGTCGTCGCGCTGACGCCCGAGCGGCTGCTGGAGCAGGTGAACGCCACCGGCACCGACTTCCCGCCGCACGTCGACGAGTTCGCCGCGGTCGGTCTCACCCCCGAACCGTCGCAGCTCGTCGCCCCGCCGCGCGTGGCCGAGTCACCGGTCGCGCTCGAGTGCCGCCTGCTCAGCACCGTGAGCTTCGGCAACTGCACCGTGGTGTTCGGTCGGGTCCTGCTGGCCGCGATCGACGAGGACGTCCTCGACGGCGACCACCCGGTGTTCGAGAAGCTCGCGCCGCTCTCTCGGCTGGGCCGTGACGAGTGGGGGCTGCCACCCCGCACCACCGAGATCAGCCGGATCGCGTACTCCGACTGGCCGGGTCACTACGACCCGCCGACCGGTTCCTAGCTGTCGTAGCGGATGTCGGTGGCCGTCGCCAGCGTGGTCTGGGCGGACGTGTCGTTGGAGTCGAGGGCCTGACGCATCGCGGTCCAGGCGTCGGCCGGTGAGAGGTCACCACAACCGGGGTCGGTCCCGCACGCGGCGACCTGGGTCAGGACGCCTGCGAACTCGACCCGAGCGCCGCTGGTCAGGTTGATGTTCTGCCACTGGGTCGCGTTCTCGGGGAAGTAGATCTGGGGCAGCACGGAGATGCGGGTCGGCGCGATGCCGTAGGAGAAGTCGACGTAGTCCGACTGCTGCCAGGTCTGCGTGGTGGTCGTCCCGTCCACCCTCACGGCTCCGCAGGACTGGTTGGCCTGGCCGAGCACCGTGGGGCAGGCGGCCGCGCTGCCGTTGTTGATCAGCTGCAGGCTGTTGCCGGACAGGTAGTTCTGCACCCAGACCTTCACCTCGGCCGCCGTACCGTCGAAGTTGGCCTCGATGTCGTTGGCACCCACGACCGTGATGTCGTCGTTCGACCCGTACGACACCAGCGGCTTCACGACCTCCGAGGCCCAGTCGGCGCCCTTGTCCGCGGGCAGGTACGGGGTGACGCCGGTGGGGTAGCGGTAGCCGTCGTTGCTGGTGCCGACCGCGACGGTGATGACGCCGGACGCGCTCTCCCCGCGGGCGGAGGCGAAGCCGTCGAGGTAACCCTTGACGGCGGTCACGACCTGGGCGTAGGTGAGCCGCTGGCTGTTGCCCTGCGTGTTCGGTGGCAGCACACCGAAGCTCAGACCACCGTCCTCGTTCGGCACCTTGTTGCTCTGGGCGCCGAACTCCAGCAGCACCGTGCGGTCGGACGGGTCGTTCACGTCGACCGCGTCGTCCTGGCCGTGCTGGTACATCTTCTCCCTGATCACGCCGTCCGAGTCGGCGGTGAGCAGGTCGTTCACGTAGCGACTTGTCGACACGCCCGGCGGGACGACGTCGCTGCTACGGACGAACCCGCTGACGTCGGCGATGACCGACAGCGTGCCGCCACTGCCGTTGTAGTAGGCGATCTGGAGCTGGTCGTCGACGGGCGTCACCGGTACGACCACCAGGTTGGTGACGGTCTGGCCGGCGGTGAAGTTCAGCGTGCTGGACCCGCGGGTCTTCTGGTCGGGGTACACGGTGAGGTACCCGCTGCCGGTGCCGCCGGTGACCGTGACGGTGAGGACGACCGCGGACACGCCCTTGACCGGGATGCCACCCGCGCCGCCGACCGCCTGGCTGATGGCGGTGCTGGCCGGGACCGGGCCGACGCGACCGCCCCGGCCCACGCCGGTGCGGGTGTCCAGGATGCGGGCGGGCGAGAGGAAGGAGAACGTGCCCGCGAGGTTGCCGGTGGACCCGCGGAACCAGCCCGCCGCGTCGACCAGCACCTGCAGGGGACGGCCGGAACCGTTGTAGATCGTCACGCTGCCGTCGCCCGCGAGTTTGACCGCGGCCGCGGTGGCGACCGTGCGACCTGTCGTGAAGTTGACGGCCGCGGTGGTCGGGCGGGTGCCGCCCGGGTAGAGGGTGATGTACCCACCGGCCGAGGGGGTGACGGCGGTGACCGTCAGCGCGACGGCGCCGGCCGCGGCCGGGACCGACGAGCCGGTCACCTGCAGCTTGCGGGTGCCCTTGGCGGGCACGGCGACCGAGCTGCGGGTGTCGAGCAGACGCTTCGGCGGGTTCAGCGGCGCGAACGCGCCGGCCGCGGTCGGCGTGGTGGACACGGTGAACGCCCCGCTGACGTCGACCAGAACGTTCGTGCTGCCCCCGCTGCCGTTGTAGATGCGCACGCTGCCGTCCGCGCCGACCTTGACGGTGACGAGGTTCGCGACGATCTGGCCCGCGCCGAAGTTCACGTTGCTGACGACCGGCTTGGTGCCGTCGGGCCAGACGGTGAGGTAGCCCGAACTGGTCGGCTTCACGGCGGTGACGTTGAGGACGACGCTGCCGGCGTTGCCGGGCACCCCGCCCTTGCCGAGGACCGGGAGGGTGAGGGTGCCGCCGGGTGCGATCGGGGCCGTCGAGCGGGTGTCGACGAGTCGCGTCGGGGTGAGGGCGGTGTACGCGCCCGCCGGCGGGGCCGCCTTGTCGACCGGGCGTTGCGGGGCGGTGTCGGCCAGGGCCGGACCGGCGGCGACGAGCGCTCCGGCCAGCAGGGACGTGCCGAGGAGGCCGAGGGCGAGACGGGTCGCAGCGGTGCGCACCACCGGAGGCTACGTCTTCCGGCCCCCCACGTCTTCCCGTGTCGGGGAGAGTTCATCTGCCCAGTCCGGGTGGTGACGCCGCGCCCACGCCGCACTGACCCGGCCCGTACGCGCGCCCCGCAGCGCCTCTCGGTCCTGCAGCGCCTTGTAGACGTGACCGAGCACGAGCAGACCGAGGGCGAACCCGACCAGGTCGTGCACGAACGTCGCGCCGGCGCGGTAGTCCAGGCGCACCAGCGAGGGCCAGTACATGAGCACCCCGGTGCCGAGCAGGACGAGCAGCGCGCCCGCCGAGAGCGCGGTGTTGAGCTTCTGCCCGGCGTTGAACTTGCCCACGCCGCGGTTCGACGCCCGAGCTCGGCGCGAGCGCAACCAGCGGCGGTCGGCCGGCGCGAACCGGTTCAGACGGCGGAGGTCGAGACGGAACGCGACCGACGCCAGCCCGAGCAGCACCGGCACCGGCAGGGCGAGCCCGCACCAGACGTGGACGGTCGCCACGATGCGACGGTGACCGACCATCACCGCGATCGGGTTGAGGTAGAGCGCGGCCGCGGTCGCCATCAGGACGACGACGAGCAGACCGACCACGGCGTGCACCATCACCTCGACCCGGCTGAACCGGACGACCTCCGGGGTCGCGGTCACGTCTTCTCGTCCGACCGGCCGTTGGACTCCCCGACCCAGCCGTCGACGTCGTAGCCGTACTGCTCCCAGTACCCCGGCTGCACCGCCGCGATGACCTCGATGCGTTCGAGCCACTTGATGCTCTTGTAGCCGTACATGGGCGCGACGTAGAGGCGGACCGGGCCGCCGTGGTCGTGGGTGACCGGGGTGTCGTCGAGCATCGAGGTGGCGACGATGACGTCGTCGCGCCGGGCCTGGTCGAGGGTCAGCGACTCGGTGTAGGTGCCGTCGAAGCTGACGAAGCGGAGCGCGGTGGCGGATCGTTGCACTCCGACGCGATCGAGCAGGTCGCGCACCCGGACGCCCTTCCACGGCACCGACGGCACCCGCCAGCCGGTGACGCACTGGAAGTCGCGGGTCATGGACGTCTGCGGGAGGTCCTGGAGGTCGTCGAGGCTGAGGGTGAGCGGGCGGTCGACCAGGCCGTCGACGGTGAGTCGGTAGTCCGCCGCGGTGCGCACCGGGACCGACCCGGTGACCGAGTAGTAACGGAAGCCGCCGCCGAGGGGGAGCAGCCCGAGGATCCCGCCCGGGTCGGGCAGCTTGGCGATCCCGGTGGCGAGGCCACCCTGCACGTCGTGCCCGATGAGAACCCCGAGCGCACCGAAGCCGAGGACGCCCAGGAAGACACGCCGGCCGACGGGCGTTCCACCCGTCGGCGCTCCGGAACCGGACGTCGACACGTGACCACGGTACGGCGGCTCCGGCCGCCCGGAAGGAACATGGCATGCCGCTCGAAGGCGAGTACGAACCCAGCCCGGAGAAGTGGGTCCGCGACCAGGTCGACACGATCGAGGGATCCGGCGGGACGCAGGGCAACGAGCTGCGCGGGATGCCGGTGATCATCCTGACGACCCGGGGAGCGAAGTCCGGCAAGCTGCGCAAGAACCCGTTGATGCGGGTGGAGCACGACGGCGTCTACGTCGCGGTCGCCTCGCTGGGTGGCGCCCCGAAGAACCCGGTCTGGTACCACAACGTCAAGGCCGACCCGCACGTCGAGTTGCGCGACGCGACCCAGGTCTTCGACCTCACCGCCCGCGAGATCGACGGCGAGGAGTACGACCTCTGGTGGGACCGGGCGGTCGCGGCGTATCCCGACTACGCGGACTACAAGCGCAAGACCGACCGCAAGATCCCGCTGTTCGTCCTGGAGAAGTGACGCACGTCCCGAACCCGTGACACCGCTGGGACGTGGCTGAGCGGGTCCACACGACCCGAACAGGAAACCCAGCGACGACACGGGTTCGGGTGGGATCAAGGAACCATGGACGAGACACCGGAACCCCTCCCCACCCCGCACGAAGCGCACACGGCACCGGGGTGGACACCACCCCCCGCGTGGACGCCGCCGAACGGCCCCGTGTCGTTCACGCAGGACGCCCAGCCGTCCCGCGGACGACGGCGGGTGCTGCGCACCGCTCTGATCGCGGTGCCGGCGCTGGCCGTCGTCGCGGGCGCGTCGTCCGTGGTCACCTTGGCGATCGCGGGGGACCACTCCACCGCGACCGGCGCTGGTCACCAGGCGAGCCACAGCCACAGCAGCAGCAGCAAGCACCACGCCGCCACGGTCGGGACGCTGACCGCTGTCGACGGTTCGTCCTGGCAGGTGTGCACGACGTCGGGCAAGACGCTCACCGTCCACCTCGCGCCGTCGACCACGTTCGGCAGCAAGGCCGACCCGTCGACCGAGAGTGCGTTCCACGACGGCTCGACGGTGAAGGTGATGGGCAAGGACCACCACGGAACCGTCGACGCCACCCGCGTCGTCGGTGTGGCCGCGAAGGACAAGTCGGCGCCGTCCACCTGATCCGGCGGGGGTCGTCGCGCGCACCACGGCCGCCCGCTCGAGAGGACCGGGCCTGCCCGCCTCGCGCGGTACGCTGCCCCGGTTTCCCCTCAGCGAGGAGTGGCCGGTGCGAACGACCTGTGGTGGGCGCGGACGTCCCGCGCAGCGGCTCTGACGTGGCCGCCGTCGAGCCGTCGAGCGCGGCGAAGCCCACGAACAACGGGTCACGCGGACGCGCCCGCGCGTACGACGAGATCCGGCAGGCGATCGTCGAGGGCCGTTACGGAGCCGGCCAACGCCTGGTCGAGAAGAACCTCGCGGAGGAGTTCGACGTCTCCCGCACCCCCGTCCGCGAAGCGCTGCGGGCGTTGGAATCCGAAGGCCTGGTCGTCAGCCTGCCCAACAAGGGTGCCGTCGTGCGCTCGTTGTCCGCGCAGGACGTCTACGACATCTACGACCTGCGGGTGCGGCTCGAGTCGTTGGCTGCCGAACGGGCGGCGCAGAACCCGCAGCCGGAACAACTGGCCGTCCTCGACCGGGCCAACGAGGAGTTCGCCGCTCTGCTGCCGCGGTTCGTCCCCGACGACGTCGACTTCGTGCGTCAGGTCGAGGCCATCAACCGCCGCTTCCACCAGGCCTTCATCGACATGGCCGACAGCTGGCGGCTCACGCAACTGCTGGAGCGGACCGTGCACGGCGTGCTGGTCTTCCAGAACTTCCAGTTCTACGACGCCGAGGAACTCGAGCGCTCGCTGATGTTCCACCGCCTCATCGCCCAGGCCATCGGGCGCGGTGACTCGCGGCGCGCGGGCAACCTGGTCGCCGAGCACATCCTGCTCGGGCGCGACATCCTCGTGGACCGGCGCTGGGACGCGCTGACCGAACACCTCGCCGCGCCTGACTGACCCCGCACCCGAGTTCACGAGTTTGCATACAATCGTTGTTCTCGTGGTGCAGGACACGCTAGGGTCCCCGTCATCGACCTCGCGGGTGTGACGGGTAGCCGTCCGGATCGCACGCGTTGATCGCTGCTGTACCAGCGCGAAGTACACCCGTGCCGTCCTCGAGGACGGCACGGACGTCGGACCGCCGATCCTCCGACGACCGTGTCGTGCAGCTGCGCGCCCCCACCTTTCTCGCGATTGCATGCGACCCTGTCGACCCGTCCCGACGGCTCGACCCGCCCGAGAGGACGACCCCTCCGTGGACACTCCCGCCGTCGACACCCGGCCCGCGACCCCGACCCGCACCACCGTTCCGACCGGCGGCGCCCTCGAGGGCGTCCGGGTCGTCGAACTCGGGCAGTTGCTCGCCGGGCCCTTCGCCGGTCACCTGCTGGCCGACCTCGGCGCCCGGGTCATCAAGGTCGAACCGCCGGGGGCGGGTGACCCGATGCGCGAGTGGGGCCACGACCGCTACCGGGGACGGGCCCTGTTCTGGCCGCTGCTGGCGCGCAACAAGATGAGCGTGACGCTCAACCTCCGCTCGCCGGAGGGTCAGGCGTTGTTGAAGGAGATCATCGCCGACGCCGACGTCCTCATCGAGAACTTCCGGCCCGGAACGCTCGAGAAGTGGGGCCTCGCCCCGTCGGTGCTGCTCGAGCTCAACCCCGGGCTGGTGATCGCGCGGGTGTCGGGCTACGGCCAGACCGGCCCGTACGCGCACCGGGTGGGGTTCGCGAGCGCCGGCGAGGCGGTCGGCGGGCTGCGACACCTCAACGGCTTCCCCGGTGGCCCGCCGCCGCGGACCGGCATCTCGCTGGGCGACTCGCTGGCCGGGATGTTCGCGTTGCAGGGCGTCCTCGCCGCGTTGGTCTGGCGGGACGGTCCCGGCGAGGGTCGCGGCCAGGTCGTCGACGCGACGATCACCGAGTCGTGCTTCGCGCTGCTGGAGGGCGCGGTCACCGAGTACAACGCCCTGGGCGTGGTCCGGGGGCCGAGTGGCACCGGCCTGCGCAACGTCGCACCCTCGAACCTCTACCCCTCCAGTGAGGGCAAGTGGATCGTCATCGCGGCCAACGCGGACCCGATCTTCGCGCGCTTGTGCACGGCCATCGGCTCACCGGAGCTCGCCACCGATGCGCGGTTCGTCAGCCACGCGGCGCGAGGCGAGAACGCCGACGAACTGGACCGGTTGATCGCCCAGTGGACCGCCAAGCATGACGCCGAGACCATCGAGGCAGTGCTCAACGAGGCCGGCGTGGTCGTGAGCCGGATCTACGACGTCGCCGACATCAGCCACGACCCGCAGTTCCAGGCGAGGGACATGCTCCTCCGGGTCGAGGACCCCGATCTCGGTGAGCTGGTCCTACCGGGTTTCGTGCCGAAACTGTCGGAGTCACCAGGGGTCTTCCGGTGGACCGGCCCGGGCCGGCCCGGCGCGCACAACGAGGCTGTGTACGTCGACCTGCTCGGGCACGGAGCCGACGAGCTGACCGACTGGCGCGACCGCGGCATCGTCTGAACGCGTTTCACCCACGTCCGCCGGGCCTTCGTATGCAATAGCGACGCTGTGGGTCACGCGAGGGCCCGTGCTCTTGTCACAGTCCGTCGAGCGGTGACGGGCGATGGACGGCTCGAAGCGGCGGGTTTTGTTGCCGTCCTCGTACAAATTCCCGCAGGTTCGGACGACCGTGGTCGCCCGCCTCAGGTCACGACTTCGTGACCAAAGCAAATTTGATGGTATGCAATCTGCCTCGTGCTTGATATGTTCCACGTCACCGGCCGGGCAGCGACGGAACTGCTCGGCGCCGACTTCCCGCGCCGTCACTCGCCACGGTGCCGGCTCTTCGACAGGAGCAGATGTGAGTCAGTCCTACGAGAAGCGCAGCATCAGCGCCGACGCGGCGCAGGCCGTCATCGCGGCGGGCGTCGCCAAGGCCCAGGAGCTCGGCAACAACTACGTGATCGTCGTCGTCGACGAGAGCGGCGTGGTCAAGGCGTCGTTGCGCATGGACGGTGCTCCGTTGCTGTCGGTGCAGGTCGCGACCGACAAGGCCTACACCGCCGTGGGTTTCGGCATGCCGACCGACGCCTGGTACGACTTCGTCGACGGCGACGGACCTCTGCGCCTCGGCGCCACCACCGGTATCAACCGGCTGGTCGTGTTCGGCGGCGGGTTCCCCCTCAAGGACGGCGACCAGGTCGTCGGCGCCGTCGGCGTGAGCGGCGGCCACTGGTCGGACGACATGGAGGTCGCCAAGGCGGGTGTCGCCGCCTTCGACGCCTGATCGCCCTCCTACCACCTGAACGTTGCACCAGGAGCCAGTCCCAGTCCGGTAGTCGCACAACGACGTGAGGATCTGAACGCGCATGTGGAACAACAACCTGGTGATCGACGCCGTCGGTCACACCTACGACTTCAGCGTCGACAACCGTCGGCCGGCCGTTCCGGTCGAGGGTTACGACGGGTTCATCAACTGGCTGTACCACTACGGACACACCCCGCTCGAGTCGAAGCAGGACGGCTACCTGCTCTCGCTCGAGGAGTTCCGTGAGGGCTGGACCACCGAGGAACTGCTGACGATGTTCTTCGTCGAGAGCGACGTCGACATGGTCGCCATGCACGCGGTGAACTTCTTCGACCTCTTCGAGCGCGGCGCGAACCCGTGGCCGCAGTGCGTGGCCGTCAAGGAGGCCGCCCCGGACCGCGTCCTGCTCTACCCCGCCGTCGACCCGCTCTCGAACCGCGGCGAGGAGATGGCGAAGATGGCCGAGCGGGCCGAGGCCGGCATCGACGGCTTCAAGTTCTACCCGGTCAACGGCTTGACCGACTACAACGGTGCAGCGCTCGGTTACTCCTTCGCCGACGAGAAGATCTTCCCGTTCTTCGAGCACGCCCGGAACCTCGGCGTCAAGCACATCGCGGTCCACAAGGCCCTGCCGACCGCCCCCGGCCCGCACCACCAGGACCGGCCCGAGGACGTCTCGGCCGCGGCCGCGGCCTTCCCCGACATGACCTTCGAGGTCGTCCACTCCGGGTGGGCGTTCCTCGACGACTGTGCGTTCCAGCTGCAGATGAACCCCAACATCTACGCCAACCTCGAGACCACGGCGAACACCGCGGGGCGCATGCCGCGCCGGTTCCTCAAGTCGGTCGGGGCGCTGCTCGCCGCCGCGCCCAAGCAGGTGCTGTTCGGCACCGGCGCCCCACTCGGCCACCCCCAGCCCATCATCGAGGCCATCTCGGCGATCCAGATGCCGCAGGACCTGCTCGACGAGGGGCTGCCCGAACTCACCGACGAGGTCAAGGCCGACCTGTTCGGCGGCAACTTCGCCCGGATGCTCGGCCTCGACGTCGAGCGCTTGAAGAAGACCTTCGCCGAGGACGAGTTCGCCACCCGCCGCCAGGAGTGGAAGGACAGCGACCAGCAGCCGTGGGCGCTCAAGCGGGCCCGCATCCACGGGACGGCTGCGGCATGACCGTGGCGGCGGCCGCCGACCGCGTGAACGCGGCGCTGGCCGAGGTCATCGACCCGTGCAGTGTCGGTCGTGGGGTCCCTGCGGGCCTGGTCGACATGGGCATGGTCAAGGCGGTGGAGCGCTCGGTCTCCGAGGACGGTCACTCGGTCGTCACGGTCGAACTGCGCATCACGTCCCCGGCGTGCACGTTCCAGCCGTACTTCGAGCGCGAGGTGCTCGAGAAGCTCGGCGCGGTGCCGGACGTCGACGAGGTCCGCATCGAGTGGAACCGTGACTTCGACTGGTCCGACGACGACATGAGCCCCGCCCTCCGGCAACGCCTGCGCGACAAGCGGCACCGGCTGCTCGCGATGGCCGACGCCGCGGGACCGCCCGGCCGGTAGACCCGGCGCGGCGCCCCGCCGACCGCACTCCCGCACCACGGCAACCCGCCCGGAACCGACGACGTCGGACCGGGTGGGTGATCTCGCCGTACCCGAACGACCCCCCCGAGCGCGCCTCGGTGTTGCCGCGTGCAACGGAAACCTCGTCAGAGCAGAGAGAAGGAACGGACATCATGGCCGGAAGGCTCGAAGGCAAGGTCGCATTCATCACGGGCGCGGCGCGTGGTCAGGGCCGCTCGCACGCGATCCGGATGGCGGAGGAGGGCGCCGACATCATCGCGGTCGACATCTGCGAGGACATCGACACCGTGACGGCCTACGACCTCGCCACCGAGGCCGACCTCGCCGACACGGTGAAGGCGGTCGAGGCGCTCGACCGCCGCATCGTCGCGCAGAAGGCCGACGTGCGCGACATCGACGCTCTCACCCGGGTCGTCGAACAGGGGGTGGCCGAGCTCGGCCGCCTCGACACCGTCGTCGCGAACGCCGGCATCTTCTCCCACGCGCCGGAGACCCACGCGTACGGCGAGCAGCCGTGGGCCGACGTCATCGACGTGAACCTCACCGGGGTGTGGCACTCGGTGAAGGCGGCCGTGCCGCACATCCTCGAGGGTGGCCGCGGCGGATCGCTGGTGCTCATCAGCTCCCTGGCGGGGACGAAGGGACTCGCGAGCCTGGGCAGCTACACCGCCGCCAAGCACGGCGTGGTCGGCCTGATGAAGGTGCTGGCGAACGAGTACGGCGGGCACGGCATCCGGGTCAACACCATCCACCCGAACGCGATCGCCACGACCATGGTGCAGAACGAGACGCTCTACAAGCTGTTCCGGCCCGAACTCGAACACCCGACGCTCGACGACGCGTTGCCCGCGTTCGCCGGGATGAACCCGTTCGGGGTGGCGTTCATCGACCCGGTGCACGTCTCGAACGCGGTGGTGTTCCTCGCCTCCGACGAGTCGCTCTACGTCTCCGGCGCCCAGCTGCCGGTCGACGCCGCGGCCGCGGTGGCCTGACCGCGGCTCGAGGGAACGCGGCGACGGGGCAGCGATGACGACGACGATGACGCCGACGGCGGGCGGCGCAGCGGGTGGCGTGCCGGCGAGCCGGGGCGAGCCGCTGCTGGAGCTGCGGTCCCTGACCTCCGGCTACGGCGACCTCGCCGCGATCCGCGACGTCTCGCTCTCGCTGCACGTCGGCGAGATCGTCGCGCTGTTCGGGCCGAACGGGGCCGGCAAGTCGACCACGATGTCCGCCGCGGTCGGTGTCCTGCCGATCATCAGCGGTGAGGTGCTGTGGCTCGGCGGGAAGCGGCCGAAGAACCTCTGCGCCCTGGCCCGTCACGGCCTGGCCTTCGTCCCCGAGGGTCGGTCCGTGATCTCGGGACTGACCGTGCAGGACAACCTGCGCCTCGGCAGCGGCGGCGTCGACGCCGCCGTCGCCTTCTTCCCCGAACTGGAGCGGCTGCTCTCGCGGCCGGCGGGCCTGCTGTCCGGCGGCGAGCAGCAGATGCTCAGCCTGGGCCGCGCGCTCGCGACCCGACCGAAGGCGCTGCTGGCCGACGAGGTCTCCCTGGGGCTCGCGCCGATCATCGTCGACCGGTTGTTCGGCGCGATCCGGACCGCCAGCGCCGAGAGCGGCATGGGGGTGCTGCTCGTGGAGCAGCAACCCCGCCGCGCCCTCGCGGTCGCCGACCGCTGGTACCTGCTGCAGAACGGCCAACTCGTCGGTGGCGGACCGGCGAGTGACACGACGTTGCTGGACGAGAGCTACCTGCCGACCGCCTCGACGACCACGTCGATGCGCCCATCCACCCCAGAGGAAGAGTCCCGATGACCACCACCAAGCTCGGCGCACTGCGGCGCCGACGGACGACGGCGGCCGCGTTCGCGGCGCTGACCTCGGCCGCGCTCGTGCTCACCGCCTGCAGCTCCGGTGGCGGGGGAGGCTCGGGCGGGGCCTCCAGCGACGAGATCCTCATCGGCTCGACGGTGTCGCTGACCGCGGCGGCGGCGAGCTTCCCCGAGGTGAAGCAGGCCCAGGACGCCGCGGTCGCCGCCATCAACGACGCCGGTGGCATCAACGGCAAGAAGCTCAAGCTGACCGTGTGTGACGGCAAGTTCGAGGTCAACGCCGAACTCGGCTGCTTCCGCACGATGCTGCAGGACAAGGTGTCGGCGATCGTCGGCCCGGTGCTGATCGCCGGCACGGGCGTGTCCGAGTACAAGGCGGCGCTGCAGGCCAAGACGGCCGTCATCGGCTCGCCCGCGTACCAGCCCGGTGAGCTCGTGAGCGACGCGGCGTTCCCGCTCGGGGCCTCGGTAGTGGGCGGCACCTACGCCGCGATCTACGACCTGCTCGACAAGGGTGCCACCAAGATCTCGATCTTCGGTGACGCCAACAACCCGGCCGCGAACTCGATCGTCGAACTGTCCAAGCAGGCGCTGTCCAGCATCGGCAAGTCGCCGGTGAACACGGTCGTCGGTGACACCAGCTCCGACCCGACCTTGCAGTCGGCAGCGGCCAAGGCGACCACCAACGGCACCGACGGCATCATCATCACCGGCGCCCCGCCCTCGATGTCGAAGTCGGTCCCGGCCCTGCGGGCGCAGGGTTACAAGGGCCTCATCGCGACCATCGACGGCGCGCTGCCCGGCCCGGTCGTCGACGCCATCGGTGCCGCGGGCGACGGCATGCTCGTCGCCTCCCAGACGGCCTTCCCCGAGCAGTCGCCGGCGTCGGACCAGTTCCTCGCCGACATGAAGAAGTACGCGCCGGACGCGCCGCTCTCGTTCTTCTCGATCCAGGCGTGGTCGTCGGTGAAGCTGTTCGCAGCCGTCGCCACGCAGGCCAAGGCGTCGACCAGCGAAGAGGTGTTCAACGCCTTCACCGATCTTTCGGATCCGGTCGACATCGGCACCATCGCTCCGTACAAGGTCTCAGGCGTGACCTCGCCGGTCACCGACGGCTTCGAGCCGGCGCCGCGCATGTTCAACCAACAGGTGCAGCTCGGGACGATGCAGGGCGGGAAGTTCGTGGCCGACGGTGGATTCGTCGACCCGTTCACCTCGCTGAAGTCGCTCGGTAGCTGACCGCAGCCACATCCCAGGAGGCCGGACGAATGATCAACTTCCTGCAGTTCGGCCTCCTGGGCCTGGCGACGGGCGCGATCTTCGCGCTCATCGCCCAGGGCGCGGTGCTCGTCTACCGCGGATCGGGCCTGCTCAACCTCGCCCAGGGCGCGTTCGCGATGGTCGGGGCGTACGCGTACTACTCGTTCAACGCGCAGGCCGGGATCCCGGTGGTGCCCAGCGTGGTCCTCGCGGTCCTGCTGTGCGCGGCCGGCGGTTACCTCATGCACCGGTTGGTGTTGCGGCCGATGCGCCAGTCGTCGTCGCTGACCCGCGTGGTGGCCACGCTGGGCATCGTGGTCGTGCTGCAGTCGGCGGCGTTCATCATCTACGGCCAGTACACCAAGACGGTCGAGCCGGTCATCCCGCGGCGCACGGTGTTCCTGATGTCGGACAACCGGCTGCCGATCGGCACCGACGCGTTGACGATCATCGGCCTCGCCGTGGTCCTGACCGGGGTGCTCACGTACGTCTACCGCTCGACGAAAGTCGGCCGGCTGACCTCGGCTGTGGCGGAGAACGACCTCGTCGCGAGCAGCCTCGGGCACTCCCCGGACACCATCGCCGCGCTGAACTGGGCGTTCGGCTCGTCCCTCGCGGGCCTCGCCGGCATCCTCATCGCTCCGGCCATCGGGCTCGAACCGACGAGCCTGGTCCTGCTCGTCATCCCGGCGTTGTCCGCAGCGCTGGTCGGCGGCTTCAAGTCGTTCCCGGTCACGCTGATCGCGGCGCTGCTGCTGGGCGTGGCCATCTCGGAGATCGCGGGCTACGTCGAGACGCCCGGGTGGCAGAACGCGGCACCGTTCCTCGTCGTGATCATCATCCTGGTCGTCCGCGGGGAGGGGTTGCCGCTGCGCAGCTTCGTCCTCGACCGACTGCCGCGTGTCGGAACCGGGCGGGTCCACGCGGTGCCGGTGCTGATCGTGTACGCACTGATGCTCGTGTGGATCTTCGGATCCGGGCCGCAGTGGTCGCAGGCGATCGTCTACACCGCCTCGCTCGCGGTGGTGTGCCTGTCGGTCGTGGTCATCACCGGGTACGCCGGGCAGCTCTCGCTGGGGCAGTTCGCGATCGCCGGGCTGGCCGCGCTCATCGGGGCCAAGCTCTCGCTGCACCTGCCGTTCCTGCTGGCCGTGCTGGTGACGGTGATCCTCACCGCGGCGATCGGCGGGATCCTCGGGCTGCCGGCGCTGCGGACCCGAGGCGCCACCCTCGCCATCGTCACCCTCGGGTTGGGCAGTGCGATCGTGTCGGTCTTCCTGCTCAACAGCGACTACACCGGCGGGCCGGGCGGGATCACACCGCCGATCCCGACCCTGTTCGGGTGGAGCATCGACCCGTTCTTCGAGTTCCAGCGGTACGGGTTCTTCGTCGTGACCGTCCTGTTCCTCGCCTGCCTGGGCGTGGCGAACCTGCGGCGCGGGGCGGTGGGGCGCCGGCTGCTCGCCACCCGCTCCAACGAGCGCGGTGCGGCGGCGCTGGGCATCAACGTCGCGGGCTCCAAGCTCTACGCCTTCACGTTGGGCTCCGGGATCGCCGCGCTCGGCGGTCTGCTGTTGGCGTTCTCCCAGCCGACGCTGACGTTCGCCAGCTTCACGGTCTTCAGCTCGGTGTACCTCGTGGCGGTGACGGTGACCGCCGGCGTCGGGTTCGTGGCCGGTGCGCCGTTCGGCTCGTTGCTCATCGCCGGCGGCGTGGTCAGCCAACTGTTCATCGGCTGGTCGAGCATCAACCTGTACCTGCCGCTCATCGGCGGCATCGCGGTGATCATCACGTTGCTCTCGGCCCCGGACGGTCAGGTCGGGTTGTTCTCGAAGGCCCTGGGCCCGCTGGCCAACCGCTACGCCGCGCTCTCGCGGAGCGTCACCTCGCGGCTGCCCTGGACCTCGCCGGACACCCTCGACAGCGAGGTCGACGCCGGCCTCTCGCGCCGGGAGCGTCCGACCTCGGTGCTCAGCGTCGAGGGCCTGACCGTGCGGTTCGGTGGGGTCGTCGCGGTGAACGGCGTGACCCTCGAGGTCCGGCCCGGGGAGATCCACGGCCTGATCGGACCGAACGGCTCGGGCAAGACCACGCTCATCGACGCCATCACCGGGTTCGTGCGCTCCGAGGGGGCGATCACGCTCGGCTCCCGCAGCCTGGTCGGACGTCCGGCCCGGGCGCGTGCCAAGGCGGGGCTGTTGCGGTCGTTCCAGTCGTTGGAGTTGTTCAACGACCTCAGCGTCGAGCAGAACCTCGCGGTGGCGGCCGAGACCCCGCGCGCCTGGCGCTACGTCACCGACCTGTTCAAGCCGGGACGCATCCGGCTCTCGGCCGACGCGCTCGAGGCCATGCGCCAGTTCCAGCTCGAGGACTGCCGGCAGAGCCTGCCGGAGGAGGTCTCGTTCGGTCAGCGCAAGGCCGTCGCCATCGCCCGGGCCGTGGCAGGTCGTCCCGACGTCCTGCTGCTCGACGAGCCGGCCGCGGGCCTCGGGGACGGCGAGGCCGGTGAGCTCGCCGAACTCGTTGTCCGCGTGGCGCACGAGTGGGGGATCGGTGTGCTCCTGGTCGAGCACAAGGTCGACCTCGTGCTGGCGATCAGCGACCGGCTCACGGTGCTCCAGGAGGGCAGCGTGCTGACCTCGGGCGAGCCGGGCGCCGTGCTCCGCGACCCGCGGGTGGTCGCGGCGTACCTCGGCCCGGGCTCGGAACCCGTGGCGCCGGCGGGCGATCTGGTGGCAGGGCGCGCCGAGTGAGCGCGTCGTTCGGTCACCTGTTCGCGCCGCTGCGGCTGGGGTCGTTGGAGCTGACCAACCGGGTCATGCAACTGGCGACCACCAACAACCTCGACGACCACGGGCGGATCGGCACCGACCAGATCGCGTTCTACGTCGAACGCGCGAAGGGTGGAGTCGGCGTCATCGTGTCCGAGGGCCTCGCCGCCCACGGCGCGGAGTCCGGTTCCGCCACGAGCCTCGGTCGCGGGCGCATCGCCGCGCACAGCGAGCAGACGCTCGCCGGGTTGACCGAGCTCGCCGCGGCGGTGCACGCGGAGGGCGTGCCAATCATCGGTCAGATCTACCACGGTGGGCGACAGCACCACTCCGACGCCGTCCCGCTGCTGTTCGGTCCGTCGGCGGTGCCGGACCCGCACAGCGGCGGCGTGCCGCACGCGATGTCGATCGACGAGATCCACGGCATGGTCGAGGGATTCGCCGACGCCGCCACGATGCTGCAACGCGCCGGGTTCGACGGCGTCGAGGTGCACGCGGCGCAGGGCCACCTGACCCAGGAGTTCTTCTCGCCGTTCAGCAACGTGCGTACCGACGAGTACGGGGGAAGCTTCGCCAACCGGGTCCGCTTCGTCGAGGAGATCCTCACCGAGGTCCGCCGCCGGTGCGGAGCCGACTTCGTGCTCGGTCTGCGCATGGGCGCCGAGGAGTTGTCGCCGAACGGCATCGACCGCGCCATGGCGGTGCAGTTCGCCGAGTACGTCGCGGGCGTCGGCCTTGTGGACTACCTGTCGGTCACGGTCGGGAACTTCAACAGCATCGAGATCCACACGCCGGACCGCCACCACGCCCGCATGGAGTTCACGCACTACGCCGCCGCGGTCAAGGCGGTCGTCGGTGACCTGCCGGTCGTCACGTGCGGGCGCATCGTGGAGCCCGCTGCGGCCGACGCGTTGATCGCCACCGGCGACGCCGACCTCGTGGGTCTGTGCCGCCCGCTGCTCGCCGACGCCGAATGGGTCGCGAAGGCCCGCGACGGCCGTGCCGACGAGATCCGACTGTGCATCTCGTGCAACCAGTGCTGGGGCACGATCATCATGGAGCGCCCGGTCAACTGCATCCAGAACGCCGCGACCGGACGTGAGGCGGCGTGGGGGATCGGCACGTTGACGCCGGTGCCCGCGGCCAAACGCGTCGTCGTGGTCGGCGGTGGGCCGTCCGGACTCGAGGCCGCCCGCGTCGCCGCCCTGCGCGGGCACTCGGTGCTGTTGCTCGAGGCGCGCGAGGCCGTCGGCGGTTCGGTCAACCTCGCGGCGAGCGTGCCGGGGCACGAGGAGACCGGCTACGTCGTCGACTACCTGCGCGACGCCGTGCGACGGGCGGGGGTCGAGGTCCGGACCGGGGTGGTCGCCGACGTCGACGCCGTGGTCGCCGAGTCTCCCGACGTCGTCGTGGTGGCCACCGGGTCGACCCCACGCCGTGACGGCCTCGGCGACACCGGCTCGGTGCCGGTGTACACCAGCCACGACATCGCCTCCCGCGCCGTGGACCTCAGCGGCCAGCGGGTCGTGCTGTTCGACGAGGACGGTTACTACCAGGCCTGCGAGATCTCCGAGATGGTCGGCGCCGTGGCAGCGTCGCTCACCCACGTGACGCAGTTCTGGGAGGTCGGCCGCGAGATCCCCGCGACGAGCCGGGTCACCACGTTGCGCACGCTCGACCAGCTCGGCGTCGTCCTGATCGCCACGACGTGGTTCGATGCCGTCGAGGGCCGCGACGTCGTCCTCGAACACTGCCTGTCCGGTCGTCGCTCGCGCATCGCGGACGTCGACGCGATCGTGCACGTGGGCCTCGGTGCGTCTCAGGCCGGCCTCGGGGAAGCCCTGCGCGGCCGGGTTCCCGCCCTCGACGTCATCGGCGACGCCTTCATGCCCCGCCGTATCGCCGACGCCGTCTTCGAGGGCCACCGCGCTGGTCGCGCCGTCTGACGCTGCGTTGTGGGGCGGTTCCGAGAGAACTGCGAGTAGGGGTAACCGACACCCGTGGGTGGTGCGGTGGACCCAGTTCGCATTGCGCTGTCGGCCGACGGTTCCGTTTCCCGTGTACCTGCTTGTGGTCACCTTCCATCAGAGCGCGCGTTGACTACAGGCAGCGGCGGTTGCGCGAGGGTTGGGTTCCGAGAGAAGGACGAGTAGGGGTACCCGGCCCTCGTGGGTGGTGCCGTGGACCAGTCCGCCCTGCGATGTCGAGTCACCCTGCGCTGGCCGTCTACCCGCCTGTGGTGTCGTTCCGAGAAGAGCGGGGGGTGACCACAGACAGGCGAACGGCGCGCGGCGGGTGCGCCGAGAGCGGGAGCTGCTCTGGTCCGGTCGACCACGTCGTCAGGTCGGGGACCCTCACCGCAGTTCCTCTCGGAACCCAACCCGCACGCAACCTCCGGCAGGGGAATCAGCAGCAAAACATTGACGTTTCGGTATCTGGTGGTAGACTCGAACACGTGCACGAATCATTGCCTACCCTCGACGACTGGGTGCCGTGCGAGCCGGTCTTCCTCGAGACCGACGACGGGTTCGTGCTGTCCGACCAGGCGCAGGCGATCCTGGCGGCGATGGACGCCGCCGAGCACGGCGGGCAAGAGAAGCCGCTGTCGATGCTCGACCAGATCGCGGCTCTGCGCGCTCAGGTCGACACGCTGGCGGGGCTGATCCCGGCCGCGGTGCGCGAGGCGGAGGGGCACGAGGTCCTGGATGCGGTCCACGAACTGCAGGCCGCCGTGAACGTCATCGCCTCGTGTGACCAGGCGTTGATCGCGGAGATCGAACGACGACCCGACACCATCGAACGCACCGGCGCCCGCTCTACCGCCGCCTGGCTCGCCGGCGCCCTGCGGATCCGGCCCGCGGAGGCGAAACGACGCGTACGCACCGCCAACGGCTGCGCCCCACGGGTGACACTCACCGGCGAACCCCTCCCGCCGGTGCGGCTGCACGTGGCCGCAGCGCAAGCGGCCGGGTTGATCACCGCCGACCACGCCCACACCATCGACCGCGCGGTGGATCAACTTCCCGTCGGGTTGCCGGTCGAGGTTCTGGACGCGGCCGAACTCGAGTTGCTCGCCGTTGCCCGCATGTACGACGCGTCCGATGTGGCGATGCTCGGTCGGGACCTCCGCGACCGGCTCGACCAGGACGGACCGACGCCCCGCGACGAAGCTCAGCGCCGCCGCCGCTCCCTGCGCCTCATTCAGCACGACGACGGCGCCTGTACCACCCGCGGCGACCTGACCGCCGGGCTGTTCGCGAAGCTGCAGACCGTCCTGAGCCCCCTCGCCGCACCCCGGCCGGACGACGGTCACGGACCCGACACCCGCCCCGCCGACGTCCGCCTGCACGACGCCCTGGAAGAACTGTGCGACCGGTTCCTGCGTTCCGGCACCCTGCCCGACTCCGGCGGCGTCCCCACCACGCTGGTCGTGACGATGACCGTCAAGGACCTGGAGCAGCGGACCGGCCGGGTCCACACCTCGCACGGCGGGGACATGTCGGTGGCGGAACTGCTGAACCTGGCCGCCGAAGCCGAGATCATCCCCGTCGTCCTCAACGACGCCGGCGGCGTCCTCAGTCACGGCCGGACGAGACGGCTGGCCAGCCCCGGCCAGACCAAAGCGCTCATCGCCAGAGACGAGCACTGCAGCTTCCCCGGCTGCCGCATCCCACCGCAGTGGTGCCAACGACATCACGTGCTGGACTGGCTGTTCGACGGTGAGACCGAGATCGACAACCTCACCCTGCTGTGCGGTCACCACCACCGCAACTTCGGGCGTTGGGGATGGGCCTGCCACATGGAAGGCGGCGTGCCGTGGTGGACACCACCACCCGACGTCGACCCCACCCGAACACCGTTGCGCAACGCAACGATCTGAACAGGATTGATCAGGCCGGACGCCAGAACGGTGCGCGTTGCGAGATCGTGGTCATGATGGCCGGGTCGAACGGCTCCAGCTCGTAGCCCAGCGGTTGCGGCGGGCGGGCGATGAAGCCCGATTCCGACTCGATGAGCGCGAGGACGTCGGGCTGCACGTAGTAGGCGTTGTAGGCGAGGTTGACGATCGTCGCGAACCTGCGGGGCTCGGCGGCCTCCAACGAGCGCAGCACGTCGACACGGGTGGGCTCGTCGGCGGTGACGAACGAGTCCGGCAGCGCGTCGCCCAACCAGTCGAGGGTCTCGGCGAACTCGGGCGACCAGCGGGCGTCGACCAGCACGGCGTCGGCCAGACCCATGGCGCCCGCGGCCGGCAGGTGCCGGTTGGCGGGCAGCAGGGTGTCGAGGACGGCGGGTAGCCACGCCGACCACGCGGTGTCGACATCGGTGTGGCTGGTGGCGTCAGCGGGGTCGGCGGGGAGCGGACCCTCGCCCACGGCGGGCGCGTTGATGCCCGAGGTGCCGGCGACCATCAGGCCACCCCGGCCGAGGCTGCCATCGCGAGCGGAGCGCCTCGACCCATGATCCGGTCGACGGCCCGCAACGCGATGGCCATGATCGTCGAGGTCGGATTCAGCGCTCCGCAGGTGGCGAAGACGCTGCCGTCGATGACGAAGAGGTTGGGGACGTCGTGTGCGCGGCAGTCGGCGTCGACGACCGAGTCGGCGCGGTCACGGCCCATGCGGGCCGTGCCGAGCAGGTGGAACCCCGCCCCACTGATGAGCGGTAGCGGGACGACCTCGCGGGCGCCGGCGGTCTGCATCAGCTTCGTGGCGTTGGCGATGCCGTGCGCGATCGTCTGCTCCGCGACCGGCGCCAACGTGTAGGTGAGCTTGGGTGCCGGGATGCCGTTGCTGTCGACGAGCGTCGGGTGCAGCGTGACCCGGTTGTCGGGATCGGGGAGGTCCTCGGTCGTCACCGTGACGCTCGCGGTGTGCCCCAGGCGTTCGTTGAACACGCGGTGGTGGTCCGGCCCCCACGGGACCGGCGCGAGGTACCCGCCCAGCGCCGTTCCCAGCGGACCGTCGCTGCGGCAGTACTGCATCATGTAGCCGCGCGCGAAACCGCGGGAGAGGTCGGTCTCGTAGAACTCCTGGCTGATGATCGAGACCGCGAACGGGCCCTTGAAACCCTCGAGCTGCTCGTCGAAGACGCCGGTGACCATGCCGATCGGGTGGTGCATCAGGTTGCGCCCGACCATGTCGGAGGAGTTCGCGAGACCGTTCGGGTGCGCGGGCGATGTCGAGTTCAGCAGCAGGCGGGCGGTGCCGACCCCGTTGGCGGCCATGATGACGACGTCCGCGGCCTGGTGGCGCTCCACGCCGTCGGCGTCGAAGTAGGCGACACCGGTGGCGCGTCCACGTTCGTCGACCGTGACCGTGCTGACGCGGCAGTGCGTCCGCAGGTCGGCGCCGGCGGCGATGGCCTCGGGCCAGTAGACGAGATCGGTGCTGGCCCGCGCGCCGCGGGGGCAGCCGAGATCGCACGGCCCGCACATGTTGCACGCCTGCCGGCCCTCGCCGTAGGCCTCGGAGTTGATCGCGGCGTCGGCGGGCCACCACGCCCAGCCGAGCTCGTCGAACGCGCGCGCGAGCTTCTCGCCGCCGCGCCCGAGGGGGAGCGGCCGGCACTGCCGGGCGCCGCGCGGTGGGTTGGCCGGATCGCCCGCGAGCCCGGAGACGCCCATCATGGCGTCGTTCTGCTCGAAGTACGGGCCGAGGTCGTCGTAGGAGATCGGCCAGTCGACGCCGACGCCGTCCAGCGTGCGGACCTTGAAGTCCGACGGATGCAACCGCGGGAAGTGCGCGCCCCAGTGGATGAGCGAGCCGCCGACGCCGTTGTAGAGCAGCGGCCGGATCGGGGTGTCGAGATCGTCGATCGGGTAGTCCGCCGGGCCGCGACGCATGTTGGGGTTGGGGTGGCGCGCGCGTTGCCGCGCCAGTTCCCAGTCCAGCGACTCGGACGCGGTGTTGCGATCGTCCCAGCCGCCCTGTTCCAGGCACACGACCCGCCAGCCGGCGGTCGCGAGGCGCCACGCGGCCACTCCACCCGATGCCCCGGCCCCGACGATGACGGCGTCGACCCGTTCGGTCCCGACCACGCGCGTCCTCCTCGACCCGGCGTCCCCGCCCTGAGCGGCGAGGGCCCCACGATTGCATACAGAGGGTGTCCGCGTACAGAGTCGGACGGCGTGGATCTGTCGTGAGCAACAGACGATCTGCTCGTAGCGATCAGGTGGGCGCGCCGCCCAGGGCCGGGATCGTATGCAACGAACCTGGAACAGTCAGCCCGCGGCGTCGAGCACGCGCGAGAGGAACTGCCGGGTGCGGGCCTCTCGCGGCTCGACCAGCACCTGCTCGGGCGGGCCCTGCTCCAACACCCGGCCACCGTCGAGGAACACGACCCGGTGGGCGGCGGCGCGCGCGAACGCCATCTCGTGCGTGGCCATGACGATCGTGCGGCCCTCGGCGGCGAGATCGCGGACCAGGCCCAGCACCTCGCCGACCAGTTCCGGGTCGAGCGCACTGGTGATCTCGTCCAGCAGGAGCAACCGGGGTTCGGTGACGACAGCCCGGGCGATCGCTGCACGCTGCTGCTGCCCACCGGAGAGCCGGTCGGGGTAGTCGCGGGCCTTGTCGGCCAGGCCGACGCGGGTGAGCATCGCCATGGCCCGGTCGTCGGCCTCGGCGCGGTCGACGTCGTGCACGAGGCGCAGGGCGAGCGTGACGTTGGCGAGCACCGACAGGTGCGGGAACAGGTTGTAGGCCTGGAACACCACGCCGATGCGCTTGCGGACGGCGTCGGCGTCGACCCGCGGGTTGGTGATGTCCCCGCCGTCGAACACGATCACGCCGTCGTCGACCTGTTCGAGCAGGTTGAGGCAACGCAACAACGTCGACTTGCCCGAGCCGGACGCGCCGATGAGGCAGACGATCTCGTGCTCGGCGACGTCCAGGTCGAGGTGGTCGAGCACCGTGCGCTCGCCGAAGCGCTTGACGATGTTCGTTGCTGACAGCAACGGTGGCGCGATCACAACACCGCTCCGGCGTTCTGCCGGCGGGCCTGCCGGATCGCCACCCAGTCGGCGAACCGGCCGGAGGGGATGGCGAGGGCGAGGAAGAACAACCCGGCGACGACGTACGGGGTGAAGTCGGCGGATTCCGCGCTCTGGATCTGCGCCTGCCGGACGGCGTCGACCGCACCGAGGATCGAGATCAGCCCGACGTCCTTCTGCAACGCGACGAAGTCGTTGAGCAGAGCGGGCAGCACACGCCGGAACGCCTGCGGAAGCACGACGACCCGCATCGTCTGCGCGTACGTCAGACCCAGCGAGCGGGCGGCAGCCCGCTGCGACGGGTGGACCGACTCGATCCCCGCCCGCAGGACCTCGGCCACGTAGCCGCTGTAGACCAGCACGATCGCGATCGTGCCGAGAACCACGGGGTTGTTGGGCGTGCCGGCCAGCCGCAACCCGGGCAGGCCGAAGCCGATGATGTACAGCACGATGATCAACGGGATGCCGCGGAAGATGTCGACGTAGGCCGTCGCCAACGCGCGCAGCGGGAAGAACACCGGTCCGCGCACGCTGCGCAGCAGCGCCACGACCAGCGCGAGAGCGAGCACCAGGACGGCCGCGACGAGCAGCACCCGGACGTTCAGCCACAACCCGGACAGGATCGGCCGCCACGACCTCGCTGCGACGTGGACGTCGAGGAACGACTCCTTGACCCGGTCCCAGCCGGGCGACAGCACGATGGCGATGCCCGCCACCAGCACGAACAACGTCGTGCTGGCACCGGCGATCGCGAACGACCAGATCGTCCTCGTCCGACGGTAGGACTGCCGGTCGAGTTCGACCTGGCTCGGGGTCATGACAGTTCGGGGGCGCTGCCCGCCTGCGACAGCCACTGGTCGACCAGCTTGTCGAGGGTGCCGTTCGAGCGCAGGGCGTCGACGGCGCCGCTGACGCACGTCGTCAACGGGCTGCCCTTGTCGAGCACCATGCCGAACTGCTCCGCCGTGCCGCCGCTCTCCGGGAGCTGGCCGACGATCTTCGAGTTCTCGAGCTCGGCCGAGGTGATGTAGAAGGCGGTCGGCAGGTCGACGACGAGCGCGTCGATCTGCTTGTTGGTGAGGGCGGCCTTGGCGTCGTCGTTGGTGTTGAACACCGACGGCTGCTGCGAGGGCTTCACGACGTCGGTGATCGCGGTGTAGCTGGTGGTGCCGACCTGCGCGCCGAGCTTGAGGTCCTTGAGGCCCGCCAGGTCGGTGACGCCGGCGGCCTTGCTGCCGTTCAGCGCCACGACGGCCTGGGTGACGTCGTAGTAGGGCGAGGAGAAGTCGACGGCCTGCTTGCGCTCGTCGGTGATCGAGAACTCGTTGATGTCGGCGTCGAAGGTCTTGGGCCCGGGCGCGATGGCCGCGTTGAAGGTGACGCGGGTCCAGGCCACCTGGTCCTGCGAGTAGCCGAGCTGCTCGGCCACGGCGTACGCGACGGCGGACTCGAAACCCTTGCCGTTGGTGGGGGTGTCGTCGACGAACCACGGCTCGTACACCGGCTGGTCGGTCCCGAACGTGAACTTCCCGGCGGCCAGGGTGTCCAGAGCGTCCGGGGTGCACGCGTTCGTGGCGGCGGACCCCGAGCCGGACGCGGTGCTCCCGTTGTCGTCGTCGGCGGGCGCACACGCGGCGAGCGCGGCCGCTCCCACGGCGACGAGAGTGGCGAGCGGCAGCAGACGGAACTTGATTCCTGGCACGGCGGCAGAGTACCTAGGCCCCGTTGCGACGGGGGACCGCGACCGTCATCCCGCCCCGCGCGGCGTCGGGGGCGTCCATGGCGGCGAGCGCCGCCGGCAGCTCGTCGAACCCGACCGTGCGGCCCACCAACCGGGCCGGGTCGAGGCGACCGGCGGCGATGTCCGCCAGCATGGCCGGGTAGTCGACGGCCGCCATGCCGTGGCTGCCGAGGATCTCCAGCTCGCGGCCGATCACCCGCGCCATGTCGACCGGGGGCGCCGCGTCGTCGCCGGTGAGCAGCCCGACCTGCACGTGCCGACCGCGGGGTCGCAGGCCTGCGAGGGCGTCGGCGAAGGTGTCGGCCCGGCCGAGAGCGTCGACCGAGGCGTGCGCCCCGCCGCCGGTGCGCTCGAGGAGTTCGGCGGCTGTCGGCGGGGCCAGGGTGAGTTCGGCGCCGAGCGCGGCCGCGGCCGCCAGGGCGGCGGGGTCCACGTCGACCGCGACGACCCGTGCCCCACGGGCGACCCCGATCATGACGGCGGCGAGCCCCACCCCGCCGCAGCCGTGGACGGCGAGCCACTGGCCCGGCGCGGGCCGGGCGTGCACGACCACGGCGCGGTGGGCGGTGGCGAACCGGCAGCCGAGCGAGGCGGCCGCGACGGGGTCGACGGCGTCCGGCAGGGCGACGAGGTTGACCTCGGCGTGGTGGACGACGACGAACTCGGCGAAGGAGCCGTCGTGGGTGAACCCCGGCTGGGTCTGGTGCGGGCAGACCTGGCCGTCGCCCGCCCGGCACTGCTCGCAGCGGCCGCAGGCGTACACGAACGGTGCCGTGACCCGCGCGCCCGGCCGCCACCCCCGGACGTCCGGGGCGACCGCCACCACCGTGCCCGCGAACTCGTGGCCGGGGACGTGGGGGAGCGTGATGTCGGGGTCGTGGCCGCGCCACCCGTGCCAGTCGCTGCGGCACACGCCGGTGGCCTCGACCCGCACGATCGCGCCGCCCGCCGGCAGATCGGGGTCGGGGACGTCCCGGACATCCGGGACCACGCCGAACTGCTCGACCACGACGGCGCGCACCCGGCCAGCGTAGGCAGTCGGGTGTGGCCTGCGACCGCGCCGGGTTCGCGCCTGGGAGACCTGGGTACCGTCGGACACGTGCTGGGACCCATGCACACGGTTTCGGCGACCTCTGCCGGGCGCCGTGTCCTGCGTGTCACATCCGGCTACCCGCTGCCCACATGCGGACGGCGCGGCCACCCGTGACCGGCGCCGAGAGCGGAGACAGTTCGTCGACCCGGGAACGCATCGTCGCGAGCGCGATGGCGCTGTTCACCGAGAACGGCTACGACCGCACGACGATGCGGGCGATCGCCGCCGACGCCGGCCTGTCGGTCGGCAACGCGTACTACTACTTCGCGTCCAAGGAGCACCTGATCCAGGGCTTCTACGACCTGGTCAACTCCGAGCACCGCGCGCGGGCGCACGTGGTCATCGAGGGCACCACCGACTTCTCCGAGCGACTCACCGGCGTGCTCGACGCCTGGGTCGACGTCGCGATGCCGCACCACGCCTTCGCGGCCCAGTTCTTCCGCCACGCCGCCGATCCCAACTCGCCGATGAGCCCGTTCTCGGCCGAGTCGGCGCCGACCCGCTCGAGCTCCGTGGCCTCGATGGCGGCGGTGATCGACGGATCGGACATCAAGGCCGATCCGGACCTGCTCTCCCGTCTGCCGAGCCTGCTGTGGCTCTACCAGATGGGGATCGTCCTGTTCTGGGTGTACGACTCCTCCGAGGGAGCCGAGCGGACCCGGTTGCTCATCCACCGCTCCGTGCCCCTGGTCGAGCGGCTGCTGCGGCTCTCGCGGTACCGCCTGCTGCAGCCGGTGACCCGGCAGACCCTCCAGCTGCTCGACGACCTCGGCTGGCGCGACTTCGGCTAGCGACGGGCCGCCCGGGCTCAGCACAGGGTGGCGTCGAGGACCGTGGTGTCGAGGCTGTCGAGCAGGTCGAACTGCGGGCCGGTCCGGGGCAGCTCCCAGCGGAAGAAGTAGGCGGCGGCGCTGCGCTTGCCGTCGTAGAACTCGCCGTCCTTCCCGCACGCTGCGAGCAGCTGCTGCAACCACAGCCACGCGACGACGACGTGGCCGGTCGCCTCGAGGTGCACGCTGGCGTTGGCCAGGGTGACGGCCGGGTCGCCCGCGCCGTGCAGTTTCCGGGTGGTGGCGACCAGCCGGTCGAGGGCCGCTGCGAGGTCGGACGCGTACTCGGGGAACGCCGCCGTGGCGGACTCGACGGTGGCGCGCACCGCCGACTCCAACGCGCGGAGGCCGGCGCCGTCGTGCAGGACGAACTTGCGTCCGAGCAGGTCGAGCGCCTGGATCCCGTGCGTTCCCTCGTGGATGGGGTTGAGCCGGTTGTCGCGGTAGAACTGCTCGACCGGGTAGTCGCGGGTGTAGCCGTAGCCACCGTGGACCTGGATGGCGAGGTCGTTGGCCGCGAGGCACCACTGCGACGGCCAGCTCTTGGCGATCGGGGTGAGGACGTCGAGCAGGGTCGAGGCCCGCTCCCGATCGTTGCTGTCAGCAGCGGTCTCGATCTCGTCGACCAGACGCGAAGCGTAGAGACCGAGCGCGAGACCGCCTTCGACGTAGGCCTTCTGCGCCAGCAGCATGCGGCGGACGTCGGCGTGCTCGATGATCGGGATCTGCGGCGAGGTCGGGTCCTTGTCGCCGAGCGGCCGCCCCTGCGGACGCTCCTTGGCGTAGGCCAGCGCGTGGAGGTACCCGGAGTAGCCGAGGGCGGTGGCGCCGAGCCCGACGCCGATCCTGGCCTCGTTCATCATGTGGAACATCAACGCCAGGCCCTGGTGCTCGCCGCCGACCAACCACCCCACGGCGCCGTCCCGTTCGCCGAAGTTGAGCAGGGTGTTCGTCGTGCCGCGGTACCCCATCTTGTGGTTGAGGCCGGCGAGGACGACGTCGTTGGCGGAGCCGTCGTCGAGGTAGCGCGGCACGACGAACAGCGAGATGCCCTTCACGCCCGCCGGTCCGCCGGGGATCTTGGCCAGCACCAGGTGCACGATGTTCTCGGCCAGCTCGTGCTCACCGGCCGAGATCCACATCTTGTTGCCGTACAGGCGGAAACTGCCGTCGGGCTGCGGTTCGGCGCGGGTGGTGATGTCGGCGAGCGAAGACCCCGCCTGCGGTTCGGACAGGCACATCGTGCCGGTGTAGCGACCCGCGAGCATCGGCTCGACCCAGCGCTGGATCTGCTCGTCGGTGCCGTACGCGAGCAGCAGGTTGGCGTTGGCGAGGGTGAGGAACGGGTAGGCGGCGGTCGCGGTGTTGGCCGCCTGGAACCAGGCGAGGACCGCCCGGCCGACGGTGAACGGCAACTGCATCCCGCCGACGGCCTCGTCGAAGGTGGCGGTGATCAGGCCGGAGGCGGCGAACGCGTCGAGGGCCTGCTGGACCTCCGGGATCAGCACCACCTTGCCGTCGACCACGTGCGGTTCGGCCAGGTCGGCCTTCCGGTTGTGGTTGGCGAACTTGTCGGTGGCGATCTGCTCGGCGAGGTCGAGGACGGCGTCGAAGGTCGCGCGGTCGTGGGCGGCGAACCGCTCGCGCGAGGTGAGGGACTCGACGTCGAGCCACTCGTGCAGCAGGAAGTCCAGGTCGCGGCGGGAGAGGATGAGCGACGGCACGGGGTCGACTCTATGTCGACGGCCCAGGTGCCCGTCGTGTCACGAACCGGTCCGAATCGGGTACGGGCCCTTCATGAGCGACACCCGCAGCCACCGGGCCGAGACCACCGGCTCCGACCGCGCCGCCGATCGGATGACGCCGACGATGTGGGTCGCCGCGGCGGTGTCGGCCGTCTCGTCGCTGCTCTACGGCTACGACACCGGCATCATCTCCGGCGCGCTGCTGCAGATCCGCCGGGAGTTCGACACCACCAGCCTGGTCGAGCAACTGGTCGCGGCGTCGATCCTGCTCGGAGCGGTTATCGGCGCGCTGGTGTGCAGCAAGCTGTCCGAGGCGTGGGGCCGCAAACGGACCTCGCTGACGGTGTCGATCGTGTTCGCCGTCGGGGCGCTCGCCGCCGCGGTGGCACCCAGCTGGGAGACGCTGTGCCTCGCCCGCATCGTCCTGGGGTTCGCGGTGGGCGGGGCGACGCAGACCGTGCCGATGTTCGTGGCCGAACTCGCGCCGGCCGCGCGCCGCGGCCGGCTGGTGCTGACCTTCCAGCTCGGGATCGGCGCGGGCATCGTCATCTCGACCGTCGTCGGCGCCACCGAGGCCCTGGACTGGCGGGTTTCGGTCGGGCTCGCCGTCATCCCGGCCGCGCTCCTGCTGGTGCTCGTGACCCGCCTGCCCGAGTCGCCGCGCTGGTTGGTCAGTCACCGCCGTGGCGACGACGCCCGTGCGGTGCTCGAGCGCATCCGGGCGGAGGGCACCGACGTGTCCGCGGAACTCGACGAGATCGAGGACCTCGACCGCGAGGAGAAGAACGCGGCGCGAGGCGAGCGGGGGTGGCGCGGGCTGCGGCGTCCGGTGGTGCGTCCGGCGTTGATCGTCGGGTGCGGCATCGCGATCTTCACCCAGCTCTCGGGCATCGAGATGATCATCTACTACGCCCCGACCATCCTCACCGACAACGGTTTCTCCGAGTCGGCGGCGCTGCGGGTGAGCGTCGGCCTCGGCGTCACCTACCTGGTGATGATGATCATCGGGTTGTCGATCGTCGACCGGGTCGGCCGCCGGCGGCTCACCCTGATCATGGTGCCGGGCGCGGCGCTCGCCCTGATCGTGTTGGGGTTCTTCTTCGTCACCGGCAACAGCGACCGCACCGACATCGGCTTCATCATCGCCTGCCTCATCGCGTTCATGTTCTTCAACGCGGGCGGCCTGCAACTCATGGGGTGGCTGACCGGCAGCGAGATCTACCCGCTCGCGGTGCGCTCGGCGGGGACCAGTGCGCAGGCGGCGACCCTGTGGGGCACGAACCTGCTGATCTCGTTGACGGTGTTGTCGATGATCAACGCGATCGGCCCCGGCCAGACGATGTGGGTGTACGCCGGGTTCAACATCCTGGCCTGGGTGTTCGTGTGGTTCCGCATGCCGGAGCTGACCGGCCGCAGCCTGGAGCAGATCGAGAACAGCCTGCGCGCCGGGGACTTCACCCCGAAGGACTTCGCCGCGGCGACGCGTGGTGACGCGCAGCCCGCCACGACGTCAGGCCGGTAGCGGGCGCCGCCAGTCCAGGCCCACGACCTCGATGCGGGCGGTGGCGCTGGCGTTCCACCGCACGTCGAGTCCTCGCGCGACCATCGCCTGCGCGATGCGGTGTCCGACCGCCACGGCGGCGTCGTCGTACTCGGCGGAGGAGGCGAACTTCGCCACTCCCGGCGGCGGCACGGCGTCGAAGCCCAGGTAGAGCGTGGCCTCGGGGTAGGCGAGGCGTTCGGCGTCCTGCGCGTGGAAGAACACGTACCCCGGGCGCCCCTCGGCGCGCGCCACCTCCTCGCACTCCGTGCCGCCCTCGCCCTGGTCGAAACCGCAGCACATCCGCGCGACCAGGCCGTCCGCCGCGAGGGCCGTGAAGGCGTCGGCGACCCGCTGGTCGTCGGTGGGGCGGCGCGCGGGTTCGGTGGCGAGGTACTGCTCGCGGCGGCTCCACGCGGCCCGCACGAGCGCCTCGGCGCCGTCGGCGTCGACGCCCGCCTCCGGGTCGTCGTCCGCCCACTCGCGCAGGCCCTCCACGGCGTCGTCGAGGGTCGTGAACCCCGGCGCCACCGTGTTCCACGCCAGCTCGGCGGCGTACCCGTGGTCCGGTTCGCTCATGTTCGTCACCGTATCGAGGGAAGCTCGACGGGGCCCGGCGAGTCCGCCGCGCGGGGCCACGTCACGGACCGCAGACTGGGCTGGTGACCGCGCGGGACCGGAGGACGACGCGATCCCGGAAGCGCCGTCGGGTCGCGGCGTGGATGGGGGCCGGAGCCGCGGCGGTGGCGGGAGTGGTGCTGGGTGCAACGTTCGCAGGGGGGTCGTCGGACGCGCCCGCGGTGCGGTCGGTCGCGGGCACGGCGCCCGTGACGACCACGGCGGCGCCGAGCGCGACAGCCGTCGTGTTGCCGGCGGCGGCGACCGCGACCGTGCCCGGGGCCGCGACGGCGCAGGCCGAACTCGCGGCCCTGCCGGTCAAGGGCCGCGCGCCGATGACCGGCTACGACCGCGCCGCGTTCGGGCAGGCGTGGGCGGATGTCGACCGCAACGGGTGCGACACCCGCAACGACGTGCTGCGGCGCGACGTCACCGCGGCCGTCGTCGACCCCGACACCCACGGCTGCGTCGTGCTGTCCGGCTCGGTCGACGCCCCCTACAGCGGCACGACGCTGCCGTTCACCCGTGGCGCCGACACCTCGGCCGACGTGCAGATCGACCACGTCGTCGCACTCGGCGACGCCTGGCAGACCGGGGCGCAGCAGTGGACCGCCACCACCCGCGAGCGGTTCGCCAACGACCCGGCCAACCTGCTCGCGGTCGACGGCACGCTCAACCAGCAGAAGGGCGCGGGCGACGCCGCGACCTGGTTGCCGCCGAACAAGGCCTTCCGGTGCACGTACGTCACGATGCAGGTCGCGGTGAAGCGCGATTACGGGCTCTGGGTCACCGCGCCCGAGCGGGACGCGATCGGCCGGGTCCTCGCCACCTGCCCCGGCGCGACGACGCCACCGACTCCGACCGTCACCGCGCCGTCGACCTCGGCCGCACCGCCCGCCCCGCCGGCGCCGGTCGTCTTGACGAGCGCCCCGCCCGCGCCGCCGCCGACTACGGACCCGGGTGACGTCCACTACGCGAACTGCGACGCCGTCCGTGCCGCGGGCAAGGCGCCGCTGCTCGCCGGACAGCCGGGCTACAGCCGGAAACTCGACCGGGACGGCGACGGCGTGGCCTGCGAGACCTGACCCGGACCGACGGCGGACGCGACGTCGAACCCTGAGCAGGTGCCGCGAGGGACAGGTCGCCGTCAGCCACCGGCTCCTACGCTCCTGATCGGTCGTCCGGTGCGGGTGGCCGGGTCGACGGGGAGGTCGGGTCGTGGAGGTCGCGACGTGGTGGGTGGCAGCGACGCTGCTCGCCCTCGCCGCGGTCGGGTGGTGGCGGGTCGCGGTCTCACCGTCCCGGACCGCCCGCGGGGTGCGGTGGTGTCTGACCGTCGGTCTCGCCGCCACGCTCACCGTCCTCGGGGCGGCCGACGGTGTGAACGCCTACTTCGGGTACCTCCCGACCGTGTCCGACGTCGCCGAGACCGTCGTCGACCAGCACGGCCACGTGCCGTTCGCCGACGTCGCGTCGTCGCACGCCCGGCACCCGAACGGCGCGGTCGTCCGGCTCGACATCCCCGACGAGGGCAGCGGTTTCGGGGCAAGCTCCGCGCTCGTCTGGTTGCCGCCGCAGTACTTCTCCGAGCCTGCTGCCCGGTTCCCGGTCGTGTTCCTGTTCCACGGGTCGCCCGGCGTCCCGGCCGACTGGTTCCAGGGCGGCCGGGCGGCGCAGGCGGGCCTCGCCGCGGCGCGGAACGGTGAGCCCGCGATCATCGTCGCGCCGCGCATGAGTCACAGCTGGCTCGACGACCCCGAGTGCGTCGACGGCGTGAAGACCAAGGTGGACAGCCACTTCGTGCTCGACGTCGTCCCCACGGTCGACGCCCGGATGCGCACCCGGGCCGACCGCGACGACCGCGTGCTCGGCGGGATGTCGGCCGGGGGGTACTGCGCACTGCAGCTCGGGCTGACCCACCGGGAGCTCGCGGCCGGCATCGTCGACATGAGCGGGTTGACCGAGCCCACGCACACGGGCGGCCCCGCGGCACTGTTCGGCGACGACCCGGCCGTGGTGCAGCGTCGCCTGGCCGAGACCTCGCCCGCCGTCTACGCGCCCACGTTGCCCGCCGCGCCCAGGACCCGGATCTGGTTTGACGTCGGCGCCAGCGACCGCGAGACCCGCGGCCCGATCACCGCCATCGCGCCGGTGCTGCGGTCGCGCGGGTTCGAGGTCGAACTGCACGTGCGTCCGGGCGCGCACACCTTCCACGTGTGGGCCCCGGCGCTGATGGCGGCGTTGCCCTGGGCGCTCGCCCCCTCGGTCCAACCGACGGAGTGACGTCCGCGTGGTGAGTCGGCCGGTCAGATCCGGTCGCGCCACCGTGTCGCGTCGGTGGCCTTGGTGACCCGCGTGACCAGCAGGGCGAGCAGCCCACCGATGCTGAGCGCGACGCAGTGGCCGATGCCGGTGAACGACGGGTCCAGCACCAGCGGCAGTGCCACGTAGCCGATCAGCACCAGCAGGTACAGCGGCCGCCACCCGCGCGGCACCCGCACCGCGATGAACGCCGCGAGGCAGACCAGCCCGTAGCTCACGCCGACGTCGATCTCGTGCAGGACGTGGTCGCGGACCAGGTTGCCGTGGGCGATGCCGGCCGAGAGCCCGGTCGCCACGACCAGGGTCGCGCCGATGTGGCCGAACGCGGCCACGACGACGGTCGCGATGCGGCCCACCCACCGCTGCGACGCGGCGTAGACGAGGGTGAGGAACGGCAACAGCCACAGACCCCACGGCGACGACACCACGAACGCGCTCGCGAGCAGCACCGTCAGCGGCCGTTCCCGCAGGTTCGCGAGGTTGGTGCTGCTGGCGGCCACCACGTCGTCGTAGGTCGAGCGCCCGAGCGCCAGCAGCACGACCGTCACCGCGATCAGCACCGCGGCGTACGTGAGCGCGAGATCGCTGCGTCGGACCAGGCGGATCGCGAGCCAGAGACCCCGCCGGAGGGCGTCGACGCCCGCCGCGAGCCGGCCCGGGGCGGCGGGCTCGCCCGTGCCGCCGTCCGGCCGGTCGAGCCGGTCGGAGCGCGTGGTCACCCGTCGAGGATGACACCTGTCGCAGACTGGTGGGGTGACCGAACCCGCGGCCGAGGGCCGTCCTCCGTACCCGCCGTTCACCGCCGAGACCGCGCTGCAGAAGGTGCGCGCCGCCGAGGCCGCGTGGAACACCCGCGACCCGGAGAAGGTGGCGCTCGCGTACACACCGGACTCGGTCTGGCGCAACCGCGACGAGTTCGTCACGGGCCGGGCCGAGATCGCCGAACTGCTGAGGCGCAAGTGGGAGCGCGAGCAGGACTACGTGCTGCGCAAGGACCTCTGGGCGTTCGAGGGGAACCGGATCGCGGTGCGCTACCAGTACGAGTCGCGTGACACCGACGGCCGGTGGTGGCGCAGCTACGGCAACGAACTGTGGGAGTTCGCCGACAACGGGCTCATGGCCCGCCGCGAGGCGAGCATCAACGACGTCGCGATCGACGAGTCGGAGCGACGGCTGTCCGGTCCGCGCGCCGAGGGCGACGACGAGGTGCCGCCGCTGCGGTGAGGTCCCCGCGGCGGTGAGGTCAGCGCTCGGCGCAGCAGGGAGCGGCCAGCAGGTCCGCGACCCGGGCGTCGCGGACGGCGTCCTGGACCACCCGTTCGAGCTGGTACGCCCGTTCCTCGGTCCGCATGCGTTCCCACACGCCGTCGACGTGCTCCGGTCCGGCGGCGTCCTCACCGGTGTACCGATCACCCATGCGCCGATCCTGACACGGGGCGGCGGGCGGGATCCGACGGGGTGGCACCGGGTGCCGGTCAGCGCACCCGAGAGCCCGTCGAGATGACAGGGTGGGGGCCGTGACGGAGACCCTCGTCGTGATCGTGTGCGGACTCGCGGTCATCGCCGCCGCCGCGGTGTTCGGTCCGAGGCTGGGGATCGCGGCGCCGTTGGTGCTCGTCGCGATCGGGGTCGGCGCGAGTTTCCTGCCGGCATTCGCGTCGGTCCAGATCGAGCCCGACTGGATCCTCGAGGGGATCCTGCCGCCGCTGCTGTACTCGTCGGCGGTGTCGATGCCGTCGATGAACTTCCGGCGCGAGTTCGGCGCCATCAGTGGTCTGTCCGTCCTGCTCGTCGTCGCGAGTGCGCTGCTGCTCGGCCTCTTCTTCGCTGTGGCCGTGCCCGGCCTCGGCTTCCCGTGGGGCGTCGCGCTCGGCGCGATCGTCAGCCCGACCGACGCCGTCGCGACCTCGATCGTCAAGCAGACGTCCGTCTCGAAACGGGTCGTGGCGATCCTCGACGGCGAGAGCCTGCTCAACGACGCGACCGCCCTGGTCCTGCTGCGCACCGCCATCGCCGCCACCGCGCTGTCGTTCTCGTTCTGGGACACGATCGGCACGTTCGCCTACTCCGTCGCGGTGGCCGCGGTCGTCGGCGTGGTGGTCGGGATGCTCAACCTGGCGATCCGCAAGCGGGTCAGCGACCCGACGGTGAACACGATCATCTCCTTCGCCGTGCCGTTCGCCGCGTCCGTGCCGGTGGGCCTGCTGTCGGCGTCGGGGTTGGTCGCGGCCGTCGTCGCCGGGTTGGTCACCGGGTACGGCGCACCGCGTGACCTCTCGCCAGGGCACCGTCTGTCGGACACGCAGAACTGGCGCACGGTCGAACTGGTCCTCGAGGGCGCGGTCTTCCTCACGATGGGCGTGCAGATCAAGTCGATCGTGACGGCCGTGCAGCGCGACCACGCCGGGGTCGGGTCGGCTCTCCTCGTCGCCGTGGTGGCCCTGGTGCTGACCGTCGTCGTCCGCGCCGCGTTCGTGGCGCCGCTGCTCGGGGTGCTCGCCCGCCGCGGGCGGCGACGCCAGCAGTTCCAACCACGGGTCCGGGAGATGAAGGACCGGATGGAGACGCCGGAGGGCCGGGAGCAAACGTTCCGCGAGGTCAGTCACCGCCGGCGCCGGGCTTCGGAACGCACCCTCGACCGGTTCGCGCTGCGGGTCACCCGGCTGGTCGCCGACATCGACTACTTCGTGCGGGCACCGCTCGGCTGGCGTGACGGCGTCGCGGTCGTGTGGGCGGGCATGCGCGGCGCGGTCACGGTCGCGGCGGCCCAGACGCTGCCCGAGGACACCCCGCAGCGGTCGGTCCTGGTGCTCGTCGCGTTCACCGTCGCGATCCTCTCCCTGCTGGTGCAGGGTGCAACGATCGGGCCGCTGCTGGCGCGCATCACCCGCGGCGTCGACCCGACCATCGCGCAGGAGCAGACCCGCGCCGAACGCGACGCGGTCTTCGCCTTGATGCGCAGCTCCGGCGAGTCCGTCCCGGAGCCGCCGCACCCCGAGGGTGAACCGACGACCGAGACGTTCGAGTCCGCCAAGGCGCACCGGTTGGCCGTCATCGCCGCCCAACGCGCCGCCCTGCTCGACGCCCGTGACGACGGCGTGTTCGACGCCGACGTCCTCGCGGTCGCGTTGGGCAACCTCGACGCCTCGCAACTCGACCTCGAGATGCGCGGGCGCCTGGTCTCGTGACGGCGGCGTCAGCGACCGAGTTGATCCCGTCGCCGTCGCAGGAAAGCCGTCTCGGCCGTGTTGCCGGCCAGCTTGATCGCGCAGTCGTACGCCGCGCGGGCGTCGGCGCTGCGGCCCAGTCGACGCAAGAGGTCGGCGCGGGTGGCGTGGAAGGCGTGGTAGCCCGCGAGGGCGTCCTGCAGCCGGTCGACCTCGGCGAGCGCGACGCCCGGACCGTCGAGTTCGGCGACGGCCACGGCGCGGTTCAACGCGACGACCGGTGACGGGTCGAGGCGCACCAGCTGGTCGTACAGGGCGACGACCTGCGACCAGTCCGTGTCACGGGCGTCGGGAGCCGAGGTGTGGACGGCGTTGACGGCCGCGAGCACCTGGTACCGGCCGGGTGGCACCCCGGACGCGAGCCGTTGGCGCACCAGGGCGTGTCCCTCGGCGATCAACTCGCGGTCCCACGCCCCGCGGTCCTGGTCGGTCAGGGTCACCAGGGAGCCGTCGGCCGAGACCCGCGCCGCGCGTCGCGCCTCGGTCAGCAGCATCAGCGCGAGCAGGCCGGTCGCCTCACCGTCGTCCGGCAGCAGGCCGTGCACGAGCCGCGCGAGGCGGATCGCCTCGGCCGTCAGTGCCGGCCGCACCGGGTCGGTGTCCGCGCCGGTGGCGAGGTACCCCTCGTTGAAAACGAGGTAGAGCACCCCGAGCACGCTCGACACCCGCGCCGGCAGGTCGGCCGCGGCGGGCACGCGGTACGGGATGTGGGCGCCCTTGATCTTGGCCTTGGCGCGAGTGATGCGCTGACCCATGGTCGCCTCCTGCACGAGGAAGGCGCGGGCGATCTCGGCGACCGTCAACCCGGCGACCAGCCGCAGCGTCAGCGCGACCCTCGCCTCGAGCGAGAGCGCCGGGTGGCAGCAGGTGAACACCAGCCGCAGCCGGTCGTCCCCGATGAGGTCGGGCGGTGGCGGTGGTTCGTCGACGGGCCACACCTGCGCCTCCCGCTGCTTGTCGTCGCGCTTGCTCTCGCGGCGGATCCGGTCCAGCGCCTTGCGCTGGGCGGTGGTGGTGAGCCAGCCGCCGGGGTTGGGTGGGACACCGTCCACGGGCCACCGCTCGACGGCCGTGGCGAACGCCTCGGCGGCGGCGTCCTCGGCGACGTCGAGATCGCGGAAGCGCGACGCGAGCGCTGCGACCACGCGGGCCCACTCCTCGCGGTGGACGCGGGTCAGGTCGTCCGCGACCGTCACAGGATCGGCCGCACCTCGAGGCGGCGGTTGCACGCCTTGGAGGCCTCGACGGCGAGCGCGAGCGCGACGTCGAGATCGGGGACCTCCCAGATCCACAGCCCGGCCGCGTGCTCCTTGGTCTCGACGAACGGGCCGTCGGTCAGCACGGCCTCGGCGCCGCGGTTGTCCACGACCGTGGCGGTGTCCGGCGCGTCGAGGCCGGCGGCGAACACCCAGTAGCCCTCGGCCTGCAGTCGGTCGTTGAACACGTCGACGGCCGCCCGCTCCTCCGCGGTGCCGGTGTTGGTGCGGTGGTCGATCACGGAGACCAGGTACCTCGGCATGGCGTTGCTCCTCGTCGTCGCGGGTGCCCCGTCCGTGGAGCGCCTCACCCCTACCACGAACGGCGCGGCGCGGATCCGACAACTGGCGCGCTACTGGTAGGTGATGAGGTCCGGTTGCGGGGTCAGGGCCATGACCTGGGCGGGCGACATGATGTCGGTGTCCTCGTCGAGGAACAGCTTGAACCCGGTGTGGAACGGCGGGTTCGGGATCGCCAGGGCGTTCCACGTCGCGAGCTTCTGGCTGGGCGGGCCGAAGCCGTCGGCGTGGACGACGTTCTCGACGCCGTAGGCGGTCTTGATGTTCTGGCGGTCGGGCAGCATGTCGGTGCGGAACTGGTGGACGACCAGCAGCTTGTCCGGCAGTCGGTTGCGGGTGACCAGGGCGGAGAGGTAGTCCACCACCGCGTTGACGCTCGCCGCCGACGAGGACCCGATGGTCTGGATCGGGAACTCGTTCGGCCCGAGCTTCCACTCCGGGTCGAGCGCGACGCTGACGCTGGGGTCGACCAGGTACTTCTCGACCGCCTGCACCTGCGGCAGGAACTCCCCGCGCCCGGGTTGGAAGTCGAGGATCAGCAGCATCTTGTGCCGGTGCGCGGCGTCGAGGTAGCGCTGGATGGCGGCGTCGGGGACGGGGCGGGTGCACAGCGGCGCGCTCGGCGTGCACGGCGACGCGACGGTGGCGATGAGCTCCATCGCCGGCTGCAGCTGACGGCCGTACGGGGCCCACTCGGTCGCCCGCTGCTCGATCTGCGCCGCGACCGTGTCCGGGTCGGCCTCGCCGAGGACGCCGAGGGCCGGGCCGTCGGGGCCGCCGTAGTAGGCGACCACCCGGTGCGAGGGGAAGATCGTGCGGCCGCCGCGGGGCAGTTGCGGCGGCGGTGGGGGAGCGGGGGCCGTGGTCGTCGGCGCGGTCGAGGTGGGTGGCACCGAGGTCGACGACGTCGCGCCGTGCGCCGAGGTGGTCGGGGCGCTGGCGCTGACCGGGGTGTCGGGGGTCGTGCCGGAGCCACACGCCACCAGGGGCAGGGCGACGACGAGAGCGGCGAACGCCGCGATCCGGACACGCACGAACACGGATTCTCACATGCCGGGCCGTCGCGTAACGTGCGCCCGCATGGACGCCGCGCCGTGGAGCTGAGCATCCTGGGCTGCAGTGGCACCATCCCGGCCGCCGACGACGGCTGCTCGGCCTACCTGCTGCGCCACGACGGCTTCACGCTGCTGCTCGAGGTCGGGACCGGCGCGGTGTCGTCACTGCTGCGGCTGGGTGGCCCGCGCGGCAAGGCGCTCCCGCAGATCGACGCCGTGTTCGTCTCGCACCTGCACGCCGACCACTGGCTGGACCTGGTGCCGCTCTCGTACGTGCGGCACTACCAACCGGCGGGCCCCGGGCCGGTGATCGACGTCCACGCGCCGGCTCCCACGCTCGACCAACTGGTGGCCGCCGGCGGGTGGCCGCGCGAGGGTGAGCACGCGCTGCACCCGGACTGGAACTTCATCCCGACCGCCCCCGGCCGACGGGAGATCGGGCCCTTCACCGTCGACCTGGTGCGGTCCGAACACCCCGAGCCGTGCCACGCCTCGCGGTGGACCGCGGGCGGGACGTCGCTGGTGTTCAGCGGTGACACCGGCGAGAGTGCCGACGTCGTGAAGCTCGCGGCGGGCGCCGACGCCGCGTTGTTCGAGGCGAGTTGGTACGCCGAGGACGACCCGCCCCCCGGCGTCCACCTCACCGCCGCGCAGGCCGCGGACCACGCCAACCGGGCCGGCGTGGGACGGTTGCTGCTCACCCACGTCACGCCGTGGGGCGACCTCGAACGCACCGAGGCCGAGGCGATCCCGGTGGCGGAGATGCCGTGCGAAGCGGTGGTCTCCGGCCGCACCTACCAGCTGTGAGCCGGATCGACCCGACCGCCGCCGAGGTCGCGGCGGTGCTCCCGGGCGACGACGTCGTGCCCGACGCCGAGGTCGTCATGGACCGGGCGATGACGTTGCCCGCGGCACCCGCCGAGGTCTGGCCGTGGCTCGCGCAACTCGGGAAGCGTCGGGGCGGGTGGTACATGAGCCGTCGGGTGGAGCGGTTCGTGCCGCCGTCGCGCCGTGCGCTGCGCTCCCTGCGTGAGGAGTGGCTGCACCCGGCCGTCGGCGACGTCGTGCCCGACTGGGGCGGTCGGAACGCCGACTTCGTCGCGGTCGTCGTCGCGCCCGGACGTTGCCTGGTGCAACGGTCGACCCGCGGTGACATGCGGTTGACCTGGACGTTGCTGCTCACGCCGGTGGCCGGCGGCCAGACCCGCCTGCACCTGCGGTTGCGCCTCGCCGGGGTGAAGCGCCCGCGGTTCGCCGAGGTGCTCGGCGGCGCGGTCGACCTCGCGACGGTGGTCCTGCTGCGTGCGGGCCTCGACGAGCGCCTGCGGGAGTCGTCCTAGCGCCCCGTCCACACGTCCCCCTGAACGCACAGAAGTGCACGGTCCGGTCGTGGGCGCGCGCGCCGGACGACCAGACCATGCACTTCCGTGGGAAGGGCGGGGGTGGATCAGGCGGTGCGGAGTACGGCCTCGATCTCGAGCTGGATGTTGACCTTGTCGGACACGACGACGCCGCCGGTCTCCATGGTCGCGGACCAGTTCACGCCGTAGTCCTGGCGGTTGATCTCGGTGGTGGCGGTGAAGCCCGCGCGGGTGCCGCCGTAGGCGTCGGGACCGAAGCCCTCGGACTCGAGCTTGAGCTCGACGGTCTTGGTGGTGTCCTTGATGGTGAGCTCGCCGGTGAGGACCCAGTCGTCACCCTTGGCCGCGATCGAGGTCGAGCGGAACGTCAGGGTGGGGTGCTCCTCGACGCCGAAGAAGTCGCCGGAGCGGATGTGGCTGTCGCGCTGCTCGTTGCCGGTGGTGATCGAGGTGGCGTCGATGGTCGCGGTGACCGACGACTGCTCGGGGGTCTCGCCGGTGACGATCTCGCCGGTGAAGGCGCCGAAGCGGCCGCGCACCTTGCTGACCATCATGTGGCGGACGCTGAAGCCGACCTCGGAGTGGGTGGGGTCGATGTCCCAGGTGCCGACGACGTAGCCGGGCAGGGCGCTGATGGCGGTCATGTGGTACTCCTTTTTTCGAAGCGGGTAGCCCTACCGTAGCGGTAGTTGCTTGAGGGTTCAACCACCAACACGGCCGGATGTTCCCGTGCCCTCGGTCACAGGGGGGTCTGAGGCAAGCCTTCGCTCGCTGGCGACGACCGCGGTCGGCGCGAGACCATGGACCGCGTGAGTGCCACCGTCCCCGATCTCGACCCCGCCGACCACGTCGATCCCGAGCTGCACCCGTTCGGGTCCGAGCACCGTGACGTCGCCGGTGGCTGGCTGCGGCCGGCCGTGTTCGGGATGATGGACGGCCTGGTCACGAACGTCTCGCTCATCGCGGGCGTCGGCGGGGGCGGGGTCTCGTCCCACACGATCGTGCTGACCGGCCTCGCGGGCCTGGTCGCCGGCGCCTTCAGCATGGCGACCGGCGAGTACGTCTCGGTGAGCAGCCAGAACGAGGCGGTCCAGGCGGAGTCCGGCATCGAGTTGCACGAGCTGCGGGTCAACTCCGCGGCCGAGGCCGACGAACTCGCCGAGCACTACGTCGGGCTCGGGATCAGCGAGGCGACGGCCCACGCGTTCGCCCACGAACTCGCCCAGCACCCCGAGCAGGCGCTGCGGGTCCACGCCCAGGCGGAGATGGGGGTCGACCCCACCGACCTGCCCAGCCCGTGGACGGCGGCGGGTTCGTCGTTCGTGTTCTTCGCCATCGGCGCGGTGCTGCCGCTGCTGCCCTACCTGTTCGGGCTGGACGACCTGGTGGTCGCCCTGGCGATCGGCGGCGCGGCCCTGCTGCTCGCGGGCGGCATCACCGCCCGCTTCACCCGCCGGTCGGTGCTGTTCTCCGCGGTGCGGCAACTCGCGCTCGGGGCGCTCGCGGCGGGCGTCACCTACGCCGTCGGTGCGCTCATCGGCGCGGGCGTCAGCTGACGCGCGACTTCTGCGGCTTGATCAGCCGGCCCTTGCTGTCGCGGGGGCGGGGCGCGGGCGGTGGCACCGGCGGGCCGTAGGGACCCATCTCCGCCGGCCCCATGAGCTTGAAGAGCAGCCGGGCCCACCGGCCGCGCGGTTCGTTCGTCGCCATGATGTCGTGCCTCCCGATAGTTTGTGTCCTAACCATTGTGACACCAAGGGTGGGGGCTACGCTCGGGGTGTGTCCGACGACGTCCTCGCCCTCGAACGGCAGGTCTGCTTCGCGTTGGCCGTCGCGTCCCGCACGGTCAACTCCGTGTACCGGCCGCTGCTCGAGCCGCTCGGGCTGACCCACCCGCAGTACCTGGTCATGCTCGCCCTCTGGGACACCGACCGCCGATCGCTGCGCTCGTTGTCGGACACGCTCGCGCTCGACCCCGGCACCCTCTCGCCGCTGGTGAAACGGCTGGAGTCACAGGGGTACCTGTCCCGCACCCGCGACCCCGACGACGAACGGGTGCTGCGGGTCGCGCTCACCCCGGCCGGGAAGGCGTTGCGCCGGCAGGCCGAGGAGGTTCCGCCCGCGGTCGTCGCCGAACTCGGGATGTCGCTGGCCGAACTCGAACGCCTGCGCAAGGGGCTCGACCGCATCATCGACGCCGCCCGGGTCGCGGGCTGACTGCTGGCCCGGCTACGCGGCGTAGGTGCGCTGGATCCAGGCGCGGCCGCGTTCGGCGGTGTCGCGCCGGGTCCGCCAGGACCGGACGAACCCGGGGTGCCCCGCCTCCGCGCCCTCGCGGATCACGCGGTAGATCCAGTCGTGCGCGTCGAGGGCGGCCGCGCGGACGTCGTCGCGCAGGGCCGCGTCCGCACCGTAGCCGTCGCACAGCACCGCGAACCGTTCGACGAAGCGGCCGGCGCGCGGGTCGTCGACGTCGGCGGGGTCGAGCATCGGGACCCAGAAACACGCGGCGGACGCGAGGTCCCACGCCCGGGTGCCGGGTTCGGCGAGGTCGAAGTCGATGAGCCCGGACGCCCGGCCGTCGCGGAACACGACGTTGCCGGGGTGGGGGTCGTTGTGGGTGACGACGACCTCCGGCCCGCTGCGGTACCTGACCGGAACGCGGCGCGGCCAGGTCCACACGTCGGCGTCGAAGGACGCCGTTGCATCGTGCAACCCTCGCAGCAGACGACCGACGCTGGCGAGCGCGTCGTCGCCGGCCGCCCACGGCGCCAGTTCATCGCCCGGCGACAGCGACGGATCGGGGACGGAGCCGGGCAGGTACGTCAGCACCTCCACCTCGTCGCCGAGGCGCCGGACCCGTGGCGAGCCCTCGAAACCGACGGCCTCCAGGTGACGGAGCAACGCGTGCCGGGCGGTGGCGCCCGCGAGGCGCGGACGCCAGACCTCGTTGCCGCGGCGCCAGATCCGGCCGCGGTTGGCGGTCCCGCCGGGCATGACCTCGAAGCCGTCCTGGTCAGGGTGCACGACGCCGCCTCCGGTGGGGCGCGGGACCGTCAGGATCGGGGGACTCCCGCAGCGAGAGCAAGGCCTCCGCCATCGAGCTGTGCGTGACCAGGGCGTTGACGTGCCCGCCGCGCAGGGCACTCGCCACCGCGGTCGCCTTGGCGTCGCCGTACGCCACCGCGATCACGGTGGGGATGGCCTGCAGGTCGGCCGCGGTGAACCCGACGACGCGTTGGGTCATGGCGTTCTCGACCGGGTCACCGCCGGCGTCGAGCAGCACGCCCGACACGTCCGCGACGACACCGGCCCGCGCGAGCGCCTCCCGGTCGTCGGGGGAGAAGGCGTCGTACACCGTCGAGAGCCCCTCCTCCCAGGCGCCGATCCCGACGGCGGCGACGGTGACGTCGCGCGCGAGTCGCAGCACCCGGGTGACGTCGGGTTGGCGGCGCAGGGTGCGCGCGGTGCCGGCGTCAGCGGCGATCATCGGGGCGTAGAACACGTGGGCCGCGCCGCCGCCGAGCCGGGCGAGGGTCCGGACGAGCTCGAGGACGTCGAGGCCGTCCGGGCGGGACAGGGCGCCGGTGAGCTGGACGACGGGCACGGGCAGGAAGTGGTCGAGGGCCGTGCCCATCGGGTGCAGGCTGCGGGCCCACGCGAGGCCGACGACGTCGTCGACGGTGACGATGTCGGACAGCAGGTCGGCCGCCGCCTCCCCGAGGGTGCGCCGAGCCGCGGGTTCGTCGTCGACCCCGATGTCGAGCACGAGGGCGTGGGCGAGGCCGTAGGTCTGCTGCAGCCGCCACGACAACTCGGAGTCCAGCTGTCCGGGGGTGGTGATCTCGATCCGGACCAGACCGGTCTCCCGGGCCGTCTCCAGCAGGCGGGCCACGCGGAACCGGCTGATCTCGAGGTCGTCGGCGATCTCGGTCTTGCTCTGGCCGACGAGGTAGAAGCGACGCGCGACGTTGGCCAGCAGGACCGACTCGGCCAGGTGGGTCGGCCGGGTGATCGGTCCGGTCACCACGACGCCACCTCCCGGTCGTACGTGCTCATCTGAGCGCCGACTGTCTCATCCTTGCATCGGCTCTTGACTGACGCCAGCACACGAGACAGAGTCCGAGCGACATACGAGCGGCGACATGCTCACATGAGCGCAACTCGCAGAGACGACACGTGGAGGTTCGAGTGCAGGGAAGCACACACGGGTGGCGGACGGCGCTGGCGGCGGGATGCGGTCTGCTCGTGGCCGTGGGCGGTCTGACCGCCTGCGGCGCCGGCGGCGGCGGAGGCGGCAGCAGCGAGGGCAGCGACACCGTGCGGGTCCTCATGGTCAACAACCCGCAGATGGAAGACCTCCAGAAGCTGACCGCGGCCAACTTCACCAAGGACACCGGCATCAAGGTCGACTTCACCGTGCTGCCGGAGAACGACATGCGCGACAAGGCGAGCACGGAGTTCAGCTCGCAGGCCGACCAGTACGACGTCGCGACGCTGTCGAACTTCGAGATCCCGTTCTACTCGAAGAACGGCTGGCTGGCGGACCTCTCGGACTACTCCAGCAAGGACTCGTCGTTCGACCAGAGCGACATCCTCGAGCCCATGACCACCTCGCTCACCGGTGAGGACGGCAAGCTCTACGGCGAGCCGTTCTACGGTGAGTCGTCGTTCCTCATGTACCGCAAGGACGTGCTGGCGGCCAAGGGCATCACGATGCCGGCGAACCCGACCTGGGACCAGGTCGCGGACGCCGCAGCGAAGCTCGACGGCGCCGAGCCCGGGATGAAGGGCATCTGCCTGCGTGGCCAGACCGGCTGGGGCCAGGTCCTCGCGCCGCTGACCACGGTCGTGAACACCTTCGGTGGCACCTGGTTCGACAAGGACTGGAACGCCCAGGTCGACCAGCAGCCGTTCAAGGACGCGACCAACTTCTACGTGAACCTGGTCAAGGCCCACGGTGAGCCGGGCGCCTCGCAGGCGGGCTTCACCGAGTGCCTCACCGCGATGGAGCAGAGCAAGGTCGCGATGTGGTACGACGCCACCTCGGCCGCGGGCACACTCGAGTCCAGCGACTCGCCGGTGGCCGGCAAGCTCGGCTACGCCGCGGCGCCGGTCAAGGAGACCAAGAGCTCCGGCTGGCTCTACACCTGGGCCTGGGGCATGGAGAACGCCAGCAAGAACAAGGACAACGCGTGGAAGTTCATCTCGTGGGCGTCGTCCAAGCAGTACGAGGAGCTCGTGGGCAAGGAGCTCGGGTGGGCGCGGGTGCCGGCCGGCAAGCGGTCGTCGACGTACGACAACGCCGACTACCTCAAGGTCGCGTCCGCCTTCGCCGAACCGACGAAGAACGCGATCTCGACGGCCGACCCGAAGAACCCGGGGACGCAGGAGCGGCCCACGATCGGTATCCAGTTCGTCGACATCCCCGAGTTCACCGACTTCGGGACGCAGGCGTCGCAGCAGATCAGCAACGCCATCGCGGGGCAGACCACGGTCGACGCCGCGTTGAAGGCGTCGCAGGAGCTGGCCCAGACCGCGGGTGACAACTACAAGTAGTTCCCCGACGTGATGTCCGTCGGTCCCGCCTCGCAACCCCTCGCGAGGCGGGACCGGCGGCGCACCACGCGACGTCCGTGCCCACACCCGTCCAGCGGAGGACTCGAGGAACCATGGTCGCGACTGCACCCCCCGACACCCGGACCGACCCGTCCGGAGCGCCATCACCCGCGCTGCTGAAGAAGATCGCGCGCCGCGGCCAGTGGCGACGGCGCGCCCCCCTGTTGCCCGCGCTGGTGTTCATGATCGTCGTGACCCAGTTGCCGTTCGTGTTCACGCTGATCTTCTCGTTCTTCGACTGGAACTCGTACCGGCCGAGCGAACGGCACTTCAACGGGATCGACAACTACAAGCGGGTGTTCACCGACTCCACGCTGCGTGACTCGGTGCTGCAGACCATCCTCATGACCTTCGTCGTGGTGGTCGTGAGCGTCATCCTGGGCTTCGCGATCGCGCTGCTGCTCGACCGGAAGTTCTTCGGTCGCGGCGCGGTGCGCACGTTGATGATCGCGCCGTTCCTGGTGGTGCCGGTCGCCGCGGCCCTGCTGTTCAAGCACGGCACCTACAACCCGTCCTACGGGTTGTTCAACGGCGTCCTGACCTGGATCTGGGACCTGTTCGGCGCGACGGCCCCGCAACCGGACATCATCGGCGGCCACCCGACCATCGCGGTCGAGGCCGCGCTGATCTGGCAGTGGACACCGTTCATGATGTTGATCCTGCTGGCGGGTCTGCAGTCGCGTGACCCCGAGATCATCGAGGCCGCCAAGGTCGACGGCGCCGGCGGTTGGGCCATCTTCAAGGCGATCACGTTGCCGCACATGCGTCAGTACCTCGAACTCGGTGCGCTGCTCGGCTCGATCTACATCGTGCAGAACTTCGACGCCGTCTTCACGATCACGTCGGGCGGTGGTGGCACGGCCAACCTGCCGTACACGATCTACCGCACCTTCTACCAGGGCCACGAGTACGGCCTGGCGTCGGCGCAGGGCGTCGTCGTCGTGGTCGCGTCCCTCATCCTCGCCACCTTCGCGCTGCGAACGGTGTCCTCGTTGTTCAAGGAGTCGTGACCATGACCGCCACCGCCGGCCAGGACACCGCCCCGTCGGGTCTGCAGCCCGCCACCGGTCGGGTACGCACGCGCAAGTCCGCACCGCCCGGAGGGCGGCAGGGCACCCGCGGCGGGACCATCGCCATCGGGTTCGTCGCGTGGGTCGTCGCGATCATCTTCTTCATCCCGGTCGCGTTCATGGTCCTGACCTCGTTCCACTCCGAGCAGGACGCCGCCACCAACCCGCCCTCGATCGGAGCGCCGCTGACCCTCGACGGGTGGCGGAACTTCTTCGGCGCCTCCGGGGCGAGCCCGTGGCCGTACATCATCAACTCGTTCACGGCGAGCATCGTCTCGACGTTGATCGTGCTGGTGTTGGCGATCCCCGCGGCCTACGCGCTGTCGATCAAGCCGGTCCGCAAGTGGACCGACGTCATGTTCTTCTTCCTGTCGACCAAGATGCTGCCGATGGTCGCGGCGTTGCTGCCGATCTACATCCTCGCCCAGAACCTGCACCTGCTGGACAACATCTGGCTGTTGATCATCCTGTACACGTCGATGAACCTGCCGATCGCGGTGTGGATGATGCGCTCGTTCCTCGCCGAGGTGCCGCCGGCGATCCTCGAGGCGGCGTCGATCGACGGCGCCGGACTGATCGGCATCCTCTGGCGCATCGTGCGTCCGATCGCCATGCCCGGCATCGCCGCCACCTCGCTGATCTGCTTCATCTTCAGCTGGAACGAGCTGCTGTTCGCCCGCGTGCTGACCTCGACGATCGCCTCGACGTCGCCGGTGTTCCTCACCAGCTTCGTGTCGAGTCAGGGGCTGTTCCTCGCCAAGGTGTGCGCCGCCGCCACGGCGGTCTCGCTGCCGGTGCTCATCGCGGGCTTCGCCGCGCAGGACAAGCTGGTGCAGGGGTTGTCGCTCGGCGCTGTGAAGTAGCCGGGCGCGCCCGCGGCCCGGGCTGAGAGTGTTCGGGTCGTGTCAGGATGACCGCGTGAAGTGGGTGCTGCTCGCCGCAGCGATCGTCCTCGAGGTGTTCGCGACGACCGCGCTGAAGCTGTCCGACGGGTTCACCAAACTGTGGTGGGGCGCCGCCATGGCGGTGGCGTACCTGCTGTGCTTCGGCTGTCTGACGCTCGCGATCAAGAAGCTCGACGTCGGCACCGCCTACGCGATCTGGGCCGGTGTCGGCACCTCACTCGTCGCCGTGGTCGGGCTGCTGGTCTTCGACGAGCGGTTCAGCTGGGTGAAGGTCGCCGGCATCGTGCTGGTGGTCGCCGGCGTCATCGCGATCAACCTGGGTGGGGAGCAGTCCGCTCACTGACGAACTCCGCGATGAACGCGGCCGTCTCGGCGGGGAACTCCACCGGCATGGCGTGGCCGCTGGCGGCGACGACCTCGACCCGCGCGCCGGCGGCCCGGTAGCGGGCGGCCGACCGGTCGCCGTAGAAGTGGTCGCGGCCGCCGAGAAGGACGAGGGTCGGGACGTGAGCGGCGGCGACCTGGGCGTCGAGGGGGCGGCGCGCCATGCGGTCGCGGCGGTCGACCAGCACGGTCCGGAACATGACGGGGTCGAGCACCTGCAGGTCACGCAGCCCGACCGCGGCGAGGCCGGCGAGTTGGCCGCGGCGGGCGAGGAGGTCCCGGGCCGGCCGGTGCTCGGCGACCGCGGCGACCGCCCCGAACACCGGCCGCACGCCGCGGTACAGCGACGGGCCGATCCGGCCCGTCATCAGCGCGCCCGCACGGGGCAGGTGGGCGTCGGAGTAGTCGGGTGCCTGGGCGACGATCACCAGCCCGGTGACCGGTGCGCCGCGTTCCGCGAGCTCGACCGCGACGTCGGCGCCGAACGAGTGCCCGACCGCGGTGACGTCGGTGAGGCCGCGCTCGGCCAGCACCGTCTGCACGGCGGCCGCCTGGACCGGCGAATCGGCCGCCGCCCCGCCGGTGCGGCCGTGGCCGAGCAGGTCGACGCGCACGACGCGGTGGGCCCGTGCGAGCGTGGGAACGACGAGGTCCCACGAGCGGGACGACGAGCTGAACCCGTGCACGAGCAGGACGACGGGCGCGTCCGGTGGGCCGTCCTCGGTCACGAACACCGGACCAGTCTGCGCCGGGGCGTCACACGCGATACTGCCGATCCGTCAGTCGGGTGACCGCCCGACGAGCAGGAGGCACAGCTGATGGACCTGACGACCGAGTTCGAGGCCGAACGCCCGCGGCTGGTGAACGTGGCCGCCCGCGTGCTCGGAGACCGCGCTGAGGCCGAGGACATCGTCCAGCAGGCGTGGCTCCGGCTCGACGCGACCGGCACCGCGATCGACAGCCTGCCGGCGTGGCTCACGACCGTCGTCACCCGGCTGTGCCTGGACCGGCTGCGGCAGCGGACCCCGATCCCGGACGACGACGTCCAGCCGACCGGGACGGCTCCGGACCCGGCCGACGAGGTCGCGCTGGCCGACACCGTCGGCGTCGCCCTGGCCGTGGTGCTCGACCGGCTCTCGCCCGGCGAGCGGGTGGCGTTCGTGCTGCACGACAGCTTCGGCTTCGAGTTCACGACCATCGCGGCCGCGCTCGACACCACGCCCGCGGCCGCGCGGCAGTTGGCGTCACGCGCCCGGGCCAAGGTGCGGCAACCGGCCGCCGAGGACCGGCTCGCCGCCTGGGAGGTGGTCGACGCGTTCATGACCGCGGCGCGGGCCGGCGAGTTCGACCGGCTGCTGGAACTGCTGGCACCCGACGCGCACGTCTCGGCCGACGCCGCCGCGATCGCGATGGGAACGCCCGCCGAGATCACCGGGCGCCGGGCGATGGCCGAGTTCTTCAACGGCAGCGCCAAGGCCGCGCTCCCGGTCTTCGCGGGCGAGCGTCCCGGCTCGGCCTGGTTCCAGCACGGCGCCGCGATGGTGCTGTTCGACTTCACCGTGGTCGACGGGCAGGTCGCCGCCATCACCTTCCGCGCCGACCCGGACGTCCTGGCGCAGGTCGTGCGGCGCGACGGGCCGACGCGACGTTGACAGGTCGTCACACCGACGGCTCGGGCGTCGTCAGAGCAGTGACCGTCCCCGTTCTCGACCCAGGAGGAACGACCGTGAAGACCATGACCTGCCGCCAGCTGGGCGGCCCCTGCGATCTCGCCCACCGCGGGGAGACGGCCGACGACGTCATCAAGGCGCAGGACCAGCACCTCAAGGACGCCGAGGCCGCGGGCGACACCGCGCACCGGCCAGCTCGCGACGCGATGAAGGGCCGCTGGCGTCACCCGAAGAAGGCGTTGGGTTGGTACAACGACGCCAAGCGGGCATTCGCGGAGCTGCCGAGCTCTTGACCCCTTGCCGCGTCGGTGCACTCACGTGATCGATGGACTTTCGTCCGCTCCGCGTCAGTGTGCCGCCCGTGTCCGACGTGGTGATCGATCCCGGTCGTGGCCTGGTCGAGCACCTCGAGCGGTACCTCGGACGCATCGGCCGGGGGTAGGAGGCGCTCGACGACTTCGCGACTCCCGCGCCCTTCCGGGTTGTCGAGTACGAGGTCCAGGAGGGCTTGCCCAGCGTCGCGTACTCGACACTGGGGCTGAGCCGGATGCGCCTGGCGCAGATGAGCGGTCCGCCGGTTCGGCACGAGCTCGTCACCCTCAGTCGGGTGGAAGCGCCGGCGGACATGTGGCTCGGCATGTTGGGAACGCACATCTGGACGAGCCGCCAGGCGGTCGCGCGCGGCGAGGTCACCGGTGCCATCCGCCCGGTGGTGGACGGATCGTCGTTGACCGGGTTCTACTTCGCCGCGCCGGCCTACTGGCACGACGGGCTGGGCAAGTTCGAACGTCCGGACGATCCGGTGATGGTGGTGTGGGCGCTTCCCGTGAGCGCCCGCGAGATGAGTTTCGTCCAGACGCACGGCTGGCAGGTCTTCGAAGACCTGCTCTTCGAGGCCCAGCCCGACCTCTCAGACCCTCGCCGCCCCGAGGTACCGGGCGTCCACTGATGCCGCAGTCGGAGTTGATGCATTCCTCGGCCCGTGTGACGTGCGTTGGACGGTGGGTTCTGCCACGCTGCCGCCAGCCCGCGACGTGGAGGAGATGGCCGTGACCGAACCCGAGAGCAGCAGCCGCACGGTGGCCCGGCCGTCCGAGGTGGTCCTCGAGACCGCCGCTCCCGACACCTTCACGCACACGTGGCGGGGGTACCTGGTGCAGGCGCACGACGCGGACGGCCGCCTGCTCTTCGACGCCGACGGCCACCCCGTGCTGGTCGAGCAGGGTCGGCAGTCCGCCGGCCACCCGCTCGACCGGATGATGGGCTTCGCCGTGCTGTTGCTGGTCCTGCTGCTCGTCGCGATCTGTGTCATCGGCGGCATCGGACTGCACTACCTGGATCAGCTGCGGTACCTCTGACGGCTCGCCGCCTGGCGTTGTGCCGACGCCGCGGGCGGAACCTCGGGGCTCGCCCAGCGGATCAGGGCAGGTGTGACGACACCGCAGATCAGACGCAGTCGGCAGTGGCCGGTGTCCGCGGTCCTCGTGACAGTCGCGGTGCTGACGACGTCTGCGTGTCAGGACTCGCACCGCCCGGCGTCGGTGAGCAGGTCGCACCCGACCACGACGACGGCGGCGCCCGCGAGCCGGCCGCCGCACGTCTCGCAGCTCGGACCGGCGTGCCGCCAGTCGTCGAGCGGGTGCGACGCGGCGACGTCACCCGGCAACGTCCGGCCCTGACCGCACCGATGTGCTGGTTCCCGGGGTGGAACGTGCGCCTCGCGCCCCGGAAACCCGCACACGGACGACGGTTTCAGGTCCCGGCGTCGAGCTCCCGGCCGTCGCGGTCGAGCAGGTCGATGCGGTGCACGTCGAGACTCGCCGGGTGGACGAGGACGGCCACGCGTGCACCGAGCGCGGCCGGATCGCCGTGCAACACCAGGTCCTCCCGGGTGCCGTCGGACAGCATCACCACCACGGCGGCGACATCGTCCGCGACCCGCGCGATCACCGTCGACGGGCCCTCGTCGGTCGAGCCGGCGCAGAGGTTCAGTCGGGCGCCGGGGTGCAGCGCCGGTCCACCGCACCCGAGGCTCCACGGCCGGTGGCCGTCCGGGCGGGTGACGTGCACCGTCGTGAGCAGGTCGTCGGCGTCGCCCTCGACGTCGAGTTCCCAGCGGCCGCCGTCCTCGAGTGCGCCACCACCGATCACCGCCACGCTGCGAGTGTGCACGCGGTGCGGAGCACGCCCGCTCAGGCCGACCCGCCGAACGGGTGGTCCACGACGTACTTCCAGCTACCGTCCGGCTGACGACGGATCAGCTCCGACGTCGAACCGCGCAGGTCGACCGGGTCGCCGTTCTGGTCGCGGCCGTCGTCCATGACGAACGCGACGCTGCCCAGCGCGAGGTCGCCCTCGACGAGCCAGAAGCGGGTGGTGAACCGCAGGGTGCCGCCGAGGCCGAGGAACCACTGCAGCGACGCCTCGATGGCGGCGTGGCCCCGGACGGGGTCGGCGCCCGGGCCGGGCACGAGGACGGCATCGGGTTCGTACATCGACATCAACGCGGGCAGGTCGCCCGCGTTGAACGCGTCGGCCCAGCGGCGGGTGAGGTCGCCCGGGGCGGACGCCGGCGCGATCTCGGTGGTCGGGGAGGAGGTGGTGGTCATGGCGGTGCTCGCTCTCGTGAGGGGTGATGGGGTGGCGGGGAACGGAACGGTCAGGGGCGGCGGGTGCCGTGGACGCGGCGGGCGCGGCGGGCGTAGACGCGCGGGGCGATGCGCGGCAGGAGCAGGCGCGGGACGGCCGGCGCCTGGGCGAGCATCGAGCGCAGGACGACCGGGTCGCCCTCGTAGGCGAACATCCCGAACACCAGCGGCAGCAGGGGTCTCGGCAACGCCTCGACGGCCGCGGCGCCGATGGCGTGCCACTCCTGCTCGGTGAGCAGGGCGGCGGCGTGCGGCAGCAGCGCCCGCTCCTCGAGGTCCAGGTGCTCACGGAGGACGGTGTGCAGCTTGTCGAGGTGACCCGCGAGCCGCTCGCCGCCCGCGGGGTCGGGACCGGCCACCCACGGCCCGAGCTCGCTGCGGACGTCGGTCAGCGCGGCGTCGATGTCGGCGTGCTGCGCCTCGGCCTGGTCGACGACGGCGCGCACCGACGGCGGCACCCGTTCCACCAGCAGCGGCCACAACAGCTCGTCCTCGCCGGCGTGGTGGTGGTGCAGCAGGTCGAGCAGCAGCGTCAGGTGCGCGGCGACACGGCCGACCTGCCGCCGGTCGTCCGGCGACGTGCGGGCGACAGCCGCGGGCGCGAGCCGGAACTCGCGCAGCAGCGCGGTGTGCACGACGAGCATGTCGCGGACGTCGACGAGGGGCCGGTCGGTCGTCGTGGCCTCGCTCGGTGGCCGGGCGGGACGGCACACCCAGCGGGCCTGGTCGGGGTTCCACCAGCACCGGGTGCCGTGGACGTGGTCGGGGCTGTGGTTGGTCACGGGAAGAGCCTCGCGGCGCGACCCGCGCCCGCCCATCCCAGAAACCTGGGGTCTTCACACGGGGCGCGGCCGTCCCCCACGATGACCGCGTGACCACCACCCGGACCGCGTCGCTCGCCGACCGCCTGGAACGCGCCACGGCCGGGTGCCCGGACGTCGACGCGCTGAGCGCGGCGGTCTTCGCCGTCGTCGCGCAGTGGGTGCCGTTCACCTTCGCGTGCCTCGCGACGACCGACCCCGCCACGCAACTGATCACGACCGCGGTGAAGTCGCACCCGCTCGACCTCGGCGACGAGGACTTCAGCGCGGCCGAGTACGGGCCGCCCGACGTCAACCAGTTCGCCGAGCTGGCGGCGCGGCCGGTGCCGGTGGGGGCGTTGTCGCTCGACACCGACGGCCACCCCGAGACCTGCCGCCGGTTCCGCGAGTTCATGGCCCCGGCGTTCGGGTTCACCGACGAACTGCGCGTCGCGTGCCGCTCCCGCGACATCATGTGGGGCGCGCTCGCCTTCTACCGCGGGCCGGGCGAGCCACCGTTCACGGCCGCCGAGGCCGCGCTCGTCGGCGGGGTCCACGAGGTGGTCGCCACCCGCATCCGGCAGGTGCTCTTCGCGCCCGCGGGACCGGCGGCCGACCGGAACGGCCCGGCGGTGATGGTGATCGACGGCGACGACCGGGTCACGGACGTCACCGACGCCGTGCAGCACCACGTCGAGGACCTCGGCGGCTGGGACGGCGCGTCGCTGCCGGCGAACGTGCTCGCCGTCGCGGCGCTGGCCCGCACCCGCGGAGCGCTGGCCACGGCGCGGGTGAAGGGACGGTCCGGCGGGTGGCTCGCCCTGCAGGCCATGCCGTTGGCGGGCGCCCCGGGTGCCCGGCGCTCGGTCGTCGTCACGGTCGACGACGCCGCACCCAGCGCGATCGGACCCATGACCTTGGCGGCGCGGGGGCTCACGGCCCGGGAGACCGACGTGGCCCAGCTGGTCCTGCAGGGGGCATCGACGAAGGACATCGCCGAGGTCCTGCACCTGTCGCCGCACACCGTGCAGGACCACCTCAAGAGCGTGTTCGGCAAGCTCGGCGTGGCTTCGCGCCGCGAGATGATCGCGACGCTCACGACCTGAGCAGACCGGCCCGCCCGCCCCGAGGGCTCAGCGGCCCCGTTCGTACTGCGGGGCCCAGTAGGCGGCGTCGTCCGCGACACCGCCGTCGACGGCGGCGAGGTCGCGGGCGGCCTGCTGCGCCCAGGACGGGTTCTTCAACCACCCGCGGGCGACCATGACGGCGTCGGCGGCGCCGTCGCGCAGGACCTGCTCGGCCTGCACGCCGTCGGTGATGAGCCCGACCGCCGAGGTCGGGACGCCGGTCGCCTCGCGCACGGCGCGCGCGAACGGGACCTGGTAGCCCGGGCCGGTCGTGATCCTCTGGTCGGGGGAGTTGCCGCCGGAGCTGACGTCGAACAGGTCCACGCCGTGCCCGGCCAGCAGTGACGCGACCTCGACCGCGTCGTCCGGGGTGAGGCCGCCGTCGACCCAGTCGCTGCCGGTCAGCCGCACGAACAGCGGCTTGTGTTCGGGCCACACCGCACGGACGGCGTCGACCACCTGGACCAACAACCGGGACCGGCCGGGGAGGTCGCCGCCCCAGCCGTCGGTGCGGTGGTTCGACAGGGGCGAGAGGAACTCGTGCAGCAGGTAGCCGTGAGCGGCGTGCAGGTCGACGACCTCGAAGCCCGCCGTGTCGGCGCGGACGGCCGCGGCGGCGAACGCCTCGACCACGGCGGCGATCTGGTCGGGCGTCATCGCGTCGGGGGTGCCGAGGCCGGGGTAGGCCTCGGTGTCCGGGCCCAGCGGGGTCCACCCGCCCTCGGTGGGCGGCACCCAGCCGCGGCCGTCCCACGGTCGGCGGGTCGACGCCTTGCGGCCGGCGTGTGCGAGCTGGATGCCGGTCGTCGCGCCGTGAGCGGTGATGAAGCCGTTGATGCGCCGGTAGTCCTGCGCCTGCTCGTCGGTCCAGATCCCGGCGTCGTCCGGGCTGATCCGGCCCTCGGGCACGACCGCGGTCGCCTCCTGCACCACGAGTCCGGCGCCGCCGCGGGCGAACCCGCCGAGGTGGACGAGGTGGAAGTCGGTCGGACGGCCGTCGACCGAGCTGTACATGCACATCGGGGACACCCAGGCACGGTTGCGGATCGTGGTGCCGCGCAGGGTCAGCGGTTCGAGGAGTCGGCTCACGTCTGGGTCAAGAAGCTCCGTCGTGCCCGGTGTTCCGTGAACCGGCCGGGGGACGCCCCGGCGTGGGGATGGTCACGCGGCCGGGTGCGGCCCTACCGTCGGGCTGTGACGCCGCCCCGTCCGCCCGCGATCTCGTTCCTCGACGACGACGGCAACGAGCTGCCGCCCCAGGGGGCCGAGGAGATCGACAGTGGCGACGACACCGCCGCCCACCGGGCGCACGCCCGCCGCGCCCGCGTCGAGCAGTGGTTGCCCGACGGTGGGGGCGCGGCGATCACCTCGCTGCTGTTCGTGCTGGTGGCGTGGATCGGGGCGAGCCCGATCGTCCAGGCGGTGACGGCGTTGGCGCCGAGCGGGATGCACCGGGTCGGCAAGCTCGACGAGGCCTCGGTCAACTTCGGCAACGGCGACTACTACGGCGTGACGCCCGGGCTCATCCCGGTCATCAGCTTCGGCACCCGCGCGCTCCTCGTCGCGCTCGCGCTGGTGCTTGCCGGCCGGGCGCGGCACCGCGAACGCTCGGCACTGGCGACGGCCGCGGTGGCCACCGCGTCGATCTCGCTGGCGCTGCTGGTCCTCGCCGCGGTGGTCATGGAGATCGGACTCGCGCTCGGGCACGGCGCGGGCGTGTACGGCACGCCGTTCTAGCTCGCGGCCCCGGACGGCTACGTCAGCGCGTGGTCGCCGTACTTCTCCCGGAGGGTCTTCTTGGAGAACTTGCCGACGCTGGTCTTGGGGATCTCGTCGACGAACACGACGTCGTCGGGCAGTTGCCAGGAGCTGACGCGGGTCTTGAGGAACTCGAGCACGTCCTCCCTGCCCACGTCCTGCCCCTCGGCGGCCACCACGATCGCCAGCGGCCGTTCGCTCCACTTCGGGTGGGGCACGCCGATCACCGCGGCCTCGGCGACGCCCGGCATCGACATGATCTCGTTCTCGAGGTCGACCGAGCTGATCCACTCGCCGCCGGACTTCACCAGGTCCTTGGTGCGGTCGACGATCTTCATGTAGCCGTCGGGGCTGATGACCGCGACGTCGCCGGTGCGCAACCAGCCGTCGGGGCTGAACTGGGGGCCGGGTTCGTCGGTGCGGAAGTACTGGCGGGCCACCCACGGACCGCGGATCTCCAGCTCGCCGGAGCTCTCTCCGTCCCAGGGCTGCGCCGCACCGTCCTCCGGGTTGATCACGCGCCACTCCAGCCCGGCGACGGCCATGCCGGCGGTGACGCGCACGTCCATCTGCGCGTCGGCGTCGGCGTCGAGGTACTCCGCGCGCAGCAGGGACTGCGACCCGACCGGGCTGATCTCGGTCATGCCCCAGCCCTGCATCATCGGCTTGCCGGTGGCCGCGGCCCACTTCTCCGACAGTGCCCGCGGCATCGCCGAGCCGCCGCTCATCACCCGGCGCAACGACGAGACGTCGCGTCCCTCGAGCAGCGGCACCATGCCCATCCAGATGGTCGGGACGCCCGCGGTGACGGTCACCTTCTCGTCGGTGATGCGGTCGAGCAGGCCGGCGGGGGTCATGTCCGGGCCGGGCATGACCATGTTCGCGCCGGCGAGCCAGGCCGCGTAGGGGATGCCCCACGCGTTGGCGTGGAACATCGGGACGACCGGCAGGACGGTGTCGGCGTCGGTGAGCGCGAGGGTGTTGGCGTACATCGCGGCCGCCGCGTGCAGGTAGGTCGAGCGGTGCGAGTACAGGACGCCCTTGGGGTTGCCGGTGGTGCCGGTCGTGTAGCAGAGCCCGCAGGCGGTGTTCTCCTCCGTGACCCGCGCGGCGAGCTCGTCCGGGTCGGCGGGGGCGACGCCCGCGACGAAGTCCTCGTACGGGACCACCCGGGGGTCGTCGGGCAGGTCGTGCGGGGCGCCGTCGTCGAAGACCACGACGTGCTGCACGGTCTTGAGCAGCGGCAGGTAGTTCGCGAACAGCGGCAGCAGCGACCGGTCGACGAACACCACGCGGTCCTCCGCGTGGGTCACGGTGTACGCGAGCTGCTCGGGGAACAGCCGGATGTTGCCGGTGTGCAGGACCCGGCCGGTCATCGGCACGGCGAAGTAGGTCAGCAGGTGGTGGCGGGTGTTCCAGCCGAACGTCCCGATCCGGGCGTCGGGTTCGAGCCCGAGGCCGTCGAGCGCCGCGGCCAGCACGAGGATCTCCTGGGCCGTCTCGGCGAAGGTCGCACGCTCCACCCCGCCGACGGTCTTGGTGACGATCGTCCGCGAGCCCCAGTACTGCCGGCCGCGCTGGAAGATCAGGTTGACGGTGAGCGGGGTCTCCTGCATCAGTCCGAGCACGAGACGCATCCTGCGCCCCCGCCCTGTGACGGGCAACACGCGGGGGTCGTCTCACGGGAAGCTCCTTCACGGGTGGCTCCGGCTGACCACGAACACGTGGGTCTGGACGGTGTCGGCGGACAGGAACGGGGCGAGCCGCGCCCGCGCGGCGACGACCGAGGGATCGGTGGAGGCGTCGACGTCGGCCGCCCCGGGCAGGTACGCGGGTTCGAGGCCGTGGTTGTCGCCCGTGGCGGCGTGCGGGTGGTCGACGGTGACGGTCGTGACGTCCGGCCCGGCGGGGTTCGCGGCGCCGTCCAGGTGGGGCACGAGGTCACGGGCGTTCTCCAGGGCGAGTACGGGCACGCCCGGCGGCGGGGCGATGGCGCCGAGCGGGGACCCCGCGGTGACCACCCCGCCGACCCGGTAGCCGCTCGCCCCCGCGCGCCCGGCGGCCGCGAGCGCGACCATGCCGCCGAGGCTGTGCCCGACGAACAGCACCTCGGTGCCGGGCTCGACGCCCGCCGCGGCGAGGGCGGCGAGCACGCCGTCGGCGTAGGTGCTCGCTGCGCCGGACAGCGCCCGCAGGTTCGAGCCGAGGTTGGTGACGTCGGGGTTCACGCGGTCCAGCGACCAGTCCTTGGTGCCCGGGATGTCGACGACCGCGCGTCGGTGCACGGTGCCGTCCGGGTCGACCGTGGTCAGGATCCGGACGTCGATCGCGCCGGGGACGTCGCGGTTGCGACGGGCCAGCGCCCCGATCAGGTCGGTGACGTCGCGTGGGGGACCGGCCGGGTCGGCGCCGACCGGCTCGCCGGGGGTGGCCGGCCGGGTGAGCACGGCGTGGCCGTCGGGGAACAGCTGCGCCAACCCGAACGCCACCCCCGCGGGGCTGCCGCCGCCGGCCGCGAGCACGACGGCGTCGACGAGGTCCGGGCTGTCCCCGAGGGCGATCTGCACCGACCGGCCGGGGTCGCCCGTCGTGACGAGCCCGCCCACCGCGACCGCGACGGCTCGCGGCAGTTCGAGCAGCCCCCGCCCGAAGTCGACGACGGCCGAGCCCACGACGGCGTCGGCGGTCGCGTACGCCGCGGCGGCGGCCCGCACCGACGCCGCGAGGGCGAGGCCCCGC